>JAJDNV010000057.1 GCA_022340545.1 Acidobacteriota bacterium
TCGTCACCGCCACCATGCGCTTCGCCAAGCGCCAGATGACGTGGTTCCGCCACCAGGCCGACGTCACCTGGTTCACCGACCCCGACGACGCCTACGCCGCCGCCGAGGAGTGGCTTCGAGCGCATGCAGGGGCAGGGAAGACCGGAGGCAGCACGGAGGGCTGAACCGAAGGCGTTTTGGTCTGGCGGCCTCGCCGAAACAGTTGTAGTCTGCAGCCGGTACTGGCGCAGCTGGAGGGTGGCCGCATGGCGCTGTCGCCGGGAACGAGCCTCGGCCCCTACGAGATTCTGGCGCCCCTCGGCTCCGGGGGGATGGGCGAGGTCTACCGCGCCCGGGACACGCGGCTCGGGCGTGAGGTCGCGATCAAGGTCCTCCCCCCTGATCGGCTCTCCGACCCGGCCCGCCGCGCCCGCTTCGTCCAGGAGGCCCGGGCCGCCTCCGCCCTGAACCACCCCCACATCGTCACCATCTACGAGATCGAGTCGGCCGAGGGCGTCGACTTCATCGTGATGGAGCTCGTCCCCGGCAAGACCCTCGACATCCTCATCCCCCGGCCGGGGATGCGCCTGGGGGAGGCGCTGCGAATCGCGATCCCCTTGGCCGACGCGCTGGCCGCCGCCCACGCCGCCGGCATCGTCCACCGGGACCTGAAGCCCGCGAACGTCATGGTCACGCCGGAGGGTGTGGTCAAGGTCCTCGACTTCGGTCTCGCCAAGCTGGGGCGGCGCGAGGGAGCCGACTTCGAGGAGGCCACGACCCTCGACGCCCGGGCGGCGCCTCTGACCCGGGCGGGGACGGTGGCCGGGACTCCCGCCTACATGTCCCCCGAGCAGGCCTGCGGGGGGACGGTGGACGCGCGGAGCGACATCTTCTCCTTCGGGGCGGTGCTCTACGAGATGGTGACGGGACGTCGGGCGTTTGGGGGCACATCGAGCGCGGAGACGCTGGCCGCGGTCCTGAAGGAGCAGCCGAAGGCGCCAAGCGAGGTGGTGCCGGAGGTCCCGAGGGAGCTGGAGCGGATCGTCCTGCGGTGTCTCCGGAAGGCGCCGGAGCGTCGCTTCCAGCACGCGACCGACTTGAAGGTGGAGCTTCAGGAGGTCAAGGAGGAGTCCGACTCACAGGCCGAGGCCCCGGCGGTTCGCACCACCTTGAGGCGCAGGAGACGCCGACGGTGGATCGCGGGAGCAGCCGGCGTGCTGATCCTGGCCACGGCCGTGGCCGCGACGCTCTGGCGACGCCAGCGGCCCGAGCTTCCCCCGCCGACCGTCGTCCAGATCAGCTCGGAACGACTCGTCGAAGGTGGCAGCTTCTCGCCCGACGGCACCCAGATCGCGTTCTCCTCGTTGGGGGAGAGCGGGGACAACCGCGACATCCGACTGAAGATCGTGGGTCAGGCCGAGGCCCGGCGCCTCACGACCGATCCGGCGGCCGACTGGTCCCCCGCCTGGTCTCCGGACGGGACGCAGATCGCGTTCCTGCGCTTCGATCCCGAAGGCGGACCGGCCAGGATCTACCTGGTGTCGCCCCTGGGCGGCCCGGAACGCCGGCTGTCCGAGTTCCCCGCGTGGCTTCAGCTCTCCTGGTCTCCCGACGGACGCTGGGTGGCGGGGGCGAAGGCCCGCTCGGGCAGCGACCCACCGGGCGGCATCCACCTCATCGCGGTCCCGGGTGGCGAGCCGCGGGCGGTGACGTCCCCGAAGCCAGGGGCCTGGCATACCGTCCCGTCGTTCTCGCCGGATGGCCGGACGCTCGCCTATATCTCCTGCGAGGGTGTCGAAGCTGTCCAATGGACCGGCAACCTCAACTCCGTCTGCGACGTCTACACCTTATCTCTCGATTCCGACCTCCGGCCCCACGGGGCGGCTCGTTCCCTGACCCGGCAGCGGCTACCGATGACGGGTCTCGCCTGGACGCGTGACGGACGCGCGATCGTCTATTCCGCCGGCGGCGCCGGCGGCCCCTACCTCTGGCGCGTTCCCGCGGACGGGGGTGCTCCTCCCGAGCGCGTGGAGCTCGCCGGCCGCGGAGCGCTGTCCCTTGCCACAGCCCGCAGCCGAGACCGTCTCGTCTTCACCCGGGCCTCATTGGATCCGGACATCTACCGCCTTGAGCCCGGCGGCCCTCCGACCCCGCTCCTCGTGTCGTCATTCAGCGAGGTATGGCCGCAGCATTCCCCCGACGGCCAGCGGCTCGCCTTCCAGTCCGGGAGGGCGAGCGGCGTGCAGGAGATCTGGCTGGCCCAGGCCGACGGGTCGAATCCCGTCCGGCTGACGCGCGGCCCCGGCCGCTACCAGGGGTCACCCCGCTGGTCCCCGGACGGAGGCTCGATCGCCTTCGATTCCTATGGCGAGGACGGCCATTCCGACATCTGGACGATCGGCGTCGAGGGCTCGGGGCTGCAGCAGGTGACGCGAGACCCGGCCGACGAGATACTGCCCAGCTGGTCGCGCGACGGCCGCTTCATCTACTTCGCTTCCACCCGGACGGGCCGCTACGAGATCTGGCGAGTGCCGGCCGGAGGCGGAGCGGAAGAGCAGGTGACGCGCGAGGGGGGCAGCGTTCCCTTCGAGAGCCTCGACGGACGGACCCTCTACTACCTGCGGACCCTGCTCGGGGGCGCGTTGCTGGCCCGGCCTTCCGCGGGCGGACCGGAACGGACGATCGTCGGGTGCGTCACCTTCGGAAACTACGCGCTGGCCTCGCGGGGTCTCTTCTACGTGGGCTGCGAGACAGAGGGCGCCTTGACGGCCGCCCACTGGAACCTGCGCTTCTGGGACGCAGCCAGCGGACAGGACCGGCAGGTCGCGACCCTCGGCGCCGGTTGGCTGGGCGGTGTGAGCGTCTCCCCCGATGGCCAGAGCATCGTCTACGGACGCGGCGACACAACCAGCGACCTCATGATGATCGAGAACTTCCGCTGAGTCCCCACGGCGCCGCCCGGTTGTGTTGACTCCCATTCGGCGGCGCCGGGAATCCTCTGCCGTACAGGCCACCCGCGATCCGGGTGGCCTCTGTGTCCCCTGAACCCAGACACACCCCCACGTGTGGCTCGCGGCACCACTCGGCGCGAGCAAGCGCGATGCCGTCAGCGATCCCACCCGTCGGTGATCAGCCCTGCCGGCACGGGGGCGCGCCAGAGACACCTGCCGTCACGAGCAGCGCGCACCAGGTTGCGGGACTCAGCGCGGACTTGGGCTGGC
>JAJDNV010000064.1 GCA_022340545.1 Acidobacteriota bacterium
CGGAGGAGCTCGAGGTGAGCACGCTCCGCCTCGGGGTCCGTGTCGCTCAGGCTTTGCTTCACATCGGCATTCTATCGTTCGCCCGGGCGACTCGAGGTCGCGCCCCGAATTCTATCGCCCCGGACCGGTGTCCTACTCGGCCGGGGGCGCCGCGCCGACGGCGGTCGAGACCGTCGCGACCTTCTCCTCCTCGGCCTTGGTGAAGGTGGCGGTCTGGCGAATGTCCTCCGAGGACGCGCCGATCTTCACGGTGTAGGTGCCGGCCTCCGCCAGCCACGAGGACGAGTCCGGGTCGAACGACGCCAGATCCCGGGGGGTCAGGGAGAAGGACAGGGTCTCGGACTCTCCCGGCTCCAGCGTCTTCGTCTTCGCGAAGCCCCTCAGCTCGAGCGCGGGCTTGGGGGCGACCTTGCCCGGCGCCGACAGATAGAGCTGAGCGACCTCGCGTCCGGCGGCGGCTCCCGTGTTCGTGACCGTCACGGACACGGTGAGCTCTCCCTCGAACTCAGTGCTGCTCAGCTTCAGGTCGTCATAGCCGAACTCCGTGTAGGAGAGGCCGAAGCCGAAGGCATACGCCGTCTCCTCGCCCTTCGTGGTGAAGTGGCGGTAGCCGACCCAGATGTCGTCTTCGTAGGTCACCTCGGCCGCACGATCGGCATCGGCGAAGATGCCGGTGGCGTCCGGGTCGGGTCCGAGCAGCACCTGGCCCGGGAAGTCCCGAGAAGAGGGGACGTCTTCCCAGTTCACCGGGAAGGTGGTGGCCAGCTTCCCGGAGGGCGGTGTCTTTCCGGAGAGCACGTCCGCGATCGCATGACCCGCCTCCTGCCCCGGCTGCCAGGCCAGCAGGATGGCGTCTGGCTTCTCGCGCCAGCTGGCGGTCTCGATCACCCCGCCGATGTTCAGCACCACCAGGACCTTCTTGCCTTCCGAGTGGAAGGCGCCGGTCACGGCGTCGATCAAGGCCTTCTCCGTATCCGCGAGCTCGAAGTCGTCCTCACGGCTCCGGTCGATGAACTCGCCCGATCGGCGGCCGATGGTCAGCAGGGCCAGGTCCGTTTCACGGGCCAGGCGGGCGATCTCGTCGGCGGGGACCGACATCTCGGGGAGGGGTGGCGGGAGCATGAACCACTGGGGCGGAGGCGGCCGATTGGCCTCCTCCTCCTTGATGAAAGCCTCGTAGCTCTCGGCGAGCGGGCCGTCGAGCGTGAAGCCGGCATCGGTCAGGCCCTGCTCCAGGGAGATGGAGTAGGCCTCGTTCACGTCGCCGCTGCCCGTGCCCCCGGTGATCATGCTGTAGGAGGTGTTGCCGAGCAGCGCGAGCGTTGCCGGAGACGCGATCGGCAGCGCCCCCTCATTGCGCAGCAGCACCATCCCCTGGGCGCCGGCCTCGCGAGCGAGCCGGGCATGGGCCTCCAGGTCGGGGGTATTGGAGTGAGGGTATCCCTGGAACGTGGGGGTGCGCTGGATCACGTCGAGGATCCTCTCGATGTTTCGGTCGAGGACGTCCTCACTGAGGGCCCCGCTTTCGAGGGCGGCCCGGAGGGCCGTCTGCTGGCCCGCGGTTCCCGGCATCAGCAGGTCGTTGCCGGCCTCCATCTGCGCCACCGCGTCCCGACCGGCGAACCAGTCGGTCATCACCAGCCCGTCGAACCCCCAGTCCTCGCGCAAGACGCCCGTCAGCAGCTCGGAGCTCTCTGACGTGTAGGTGCCGTTGACCTTGTTGTAGGAGGACATGATCGTCCAGGGCTTGGCCTCCGCCACCGCGACCTCGAAGCCCCTGAGGTAGATCTCGCGCAGCGCCCGCTGGCCGACGATCACGTCGATGGTCGTGCGGTTCCACTCGTGGTTGTTGGCCACGAAGTGCTTCGGGGACGTGCCCACGCCCTGGGACTGGACGCCCTTCACCATGGCCGCGGCCATCCGTCCCGTGACCAGGGGGTCCTCGGAGTAGTACTCGAAGTTCCTGCCGCCCAGGGGGTTGCGGTGGATGTTGAGGGCCGGCGCCAGCAGGACGTCGACGCCGTACTCCTTGAGCTCACTCCCCACCGCGCCGCCGACGCGCTCGACCAGGTCGACGTCCCAGGACGACGCCAGCTGGGTCTCGATGGGAAAGGCGGTGCAGTAGAACGTGCCGGAGGAATCACCTTCGCGCTCCGGCTGGATCCGAAGGCCGGCCGGACCGTCCGCGAGGATGACGGACGGTATCCCCAGCCGTGGGATGGCGAACGTCATCCCGGCCGCGCCCGGAACGCGCTCATCGGTCTGGCCGACGTCCGGCGGCTGCATCTCCGGAGGCATGCCAGCGTCGGGGAATCGCATGCCGGTGCCCATCACCAGGCTGATCTTCTCTTCTGGGGTCATTGCGGCAATGACGTCGCGGGTGGGGCTTTGCCCGAGCTGAGGCCCGCCTGCCGTGCACGCCATCGAACCTCCGGTCGCCAGCGCCACCAACGCCTGAAACAGGGACCTGGAATGCTTCCGATCCATCATGACCCCCTCCGCTCGGCTGTTCAGGACCGAGCCGCGGTGTTCCGTCGTCATTCGTCGGTGGCCCGCTCACTTCGCCGGGGCCCGGGCGCATCGCGCGAACGCTATCACACCCCAGCGGCCAGGGTCGCCACGACCGGACCGCGGGACAGGTCTCCCGAGCACGGGTCGAGGGTGCGTGTGGTCGTGATCAGGATCCGGACACCGTCATCGTGTAGCAGACGGCCGTCCCCTCCAGGACGACGGTGCCGTCCTGGCGGGTGACGGTCGTGGCGAGCGTCGTGATCGGCTTGTCCTCGCGGACCTCGCGGACCTCCACCCGGCCGGTGATCGTGTCCCCCGGGCGCACCGGCGCGGTGAACTTCCAGTCCACGTGAAGGAACACGGTGCCCGGCCCTGGCAGGTCCTCGGCCACGACCGCGTTGAGGATCGAGCTCGTCACGCCACCCTGCACCACGATCTCGCCGAAGCGCGATGCCGCGGCCGCAGCCTCGTCATAGTGGAGGGGGTTGCGATCCCCGCTGATCTCCGTGAACAGACGGATGTACTCGGGCTTGACGAGGCGCGACCGTTCGGCCGTCTGGCCGACTCGCGGGGCCCCGCCGGGCCAAGCGATGTTCTTTCTGTCAGCGGTCATTCAATGACCCCCCTCCCTAACCCTCCCCACGTAGGGGGAGGGGAATGCTTGAGATAGGCCC
>JAJDNV010000065.1 GCA_022340545.1 Acidobacteriota bacterium
GCATGACCGCGAAGCCCTCCGCGCTGAAGGCGCCGGTCACCACCGGCTTCTCTCCCAGCAGGAGGCTGAGGTACAGCCGATAGGCGTCGGACACCGACTCCGGGATCCCCGCCGGGATCAGGGCCGTGGATTGGGCGGCAACGTGCTTCAGGCCGGAGACGACCTTGACGTAGCGCACGTAGTCGTCCGTCGTCGGCGGGCGAATGCGGCCCGAGTCGGAGTCGAGAACGCGGATGGCCGCCGAGCCAGGGGTGAAGTAGACGTTGTCACCGGTCAGCTCGTGGGTGGGGTTCCCGAGCGAGTCGAAGAGGCGCACGACGGAGGGCGCCGCCCGCAGGGCGCCGTCGACGACGGCGGGCGGGAGCCGGACTCGACCACGCTCCTCGTCGACCTGAGCGCCGTGGGAGGTGAGGAGCGCCACCGCCTCGTCGTTGTGGACCTCGACGCCCACGGTCGCGAGAAGGTCACGGGCTTCGTCGAGTATGCGGTCGACGAGCGCGTCGTCGAGGAAGCGCAGGCGTGGGCGCATGATCACCTCGGAAGCCGTCCGCCCCGGCGGACGGGGATTCTGGGTCACCCGCGGCGCCAGATGAGGGGCGTCGCGAAAAGAGCAGATTAGCCTGTTTCGCGGCTTCGCCTCATGATCCGCACGCACCACGGCGGATCATTTAGCTCATTGAAGGTCCCGCGTCTGAGGCATTTGAATGATATGTAATCTCGACCATTGTCGGCTCATCAGGGAGGATCTCCACAGATGTCGGGGCACAACGCACATCCAAGCAACGACCATTTTTCAAATCGGACCTTTGCCGCCCTCAGCTGGGGCGCCCGGACGCTGGGTCGGGTCGGGCCCGTACGCCGCGCGCTTGCAGATCACATGGAGCGGAAGATCCGCGCGCGCGCGGATCGGCCGACCACCCGACACCCCGCGGCGGTCGAGCAGGACAAGATCGCGCTGGGCCTGGGGCTCTTGGGGGCAGCCGAGCGTGGTCTCGCGACCGGCAATCTCGGGGCACCGGCGCTCCGGGCCTTGCTCCGCAACCTCTACGGCGGCGTCCTCGTCCACCGCGGGGGCACGAGCGCCAAGGACCGCTTCCGCAAGCGCCACGGCCAGACCCCGGGAGACTTCCTCGTCATCAGCCCCGGCAAGGCCTGCAACCTCCGCTGCGAGGGCTGCTACGCCAACTCCGGCGCCCATAGGGAGAAGCTCTCCTGGCCCGTCTTTGAGCGTATCGTGGGCGAGGCCCACCGCGAGTGGGGCACACGGTTCTTCGTCATCTCCGGCGGAGAGCCCCTCGCCTACCGCGACGAGGGCAAGGGCGTTCTCGACCTTGCCGAGCGCTTCCCCGACTGCTTCTTCATCATGTACACGAACGGCACCCTGATCGACGACAAGGTCGCTCGGCGCATGGGCGAGCTCGGCAACCTGAGCCCGGCCCTCTCCGTCGAGGGGATGAAGGAGACGACGGACGCCCGGCGCGGGGACGGGGTCTTCGACAAGGTTCTGGCGGCGATGGAGCGCCTGCGGCGCGAGGGGGTCATCATCGGGATCTCGCTCACCGCGACGCGGAGGAACGCACAGGAGATCCTGAGCGACGAGGTCGTAGACCTCTTCTTCGAGCAGATGGGGGTTCTCTACGCCTTCGTCTTCCACTACATGCCGATCGGGCGGGCCTTCACGCTGGAGCTGATGATGACGCCCGAGCAGCGGCTTGAGCTGTTCGAACGGGTCTGGTCCCTCATCCGGGAGCGCCACATCTTCATCGCCGATTTCTGGAACTCGGCCACCGCCTCGAACGGGTGCCTGGCCGGGGGTCGGGCCGGCGGGTACTTCCACATCAACTGGAACGGGGACGTGGCCCCTTGCGTCTTCCTCCCCTACGCCCCGAAGAACGTCAACGAGGTCTTCGCGAGCGGGGGCACGCTGGACGACGTGTGGACCCACCCCTTCTATGCCGACATTCGTCGGTGGCAGCGGGAGTATGGCTACCGCGAGGCCCAGGAGAGCTGCAACGGGCGCTGTGGCAACTGGATCGCGCCGTGTCTCATCCGGGATCACCACGCCGAGTTCATGAAGATCATGGAGGGGCACCCCGACGTGCGGCCCCTCGACGACGACGCAGGGGCTGCCCTCGCCGATCCGGCCTACCACGCCGGGCTTGAGCAGTTCGACCGCGACTATGAGGCCCTCACCGGCCCGACGTGGGAGAAGCGCTACCGGCAGGGGACGGGCATCCCGCCGGCCCCCATGAAGCGCCGGTAGCGCGGCCCCGAGCACCCGCGAGTGGCGCTCCGGGAGACGCGGCCAGCCGATTCGGTGTAGCTTCGCTTCGGCGGGAGACGGCATGGCACCTTCCAGTCGACGGCGCTTCGAGCACTTCCCTCACGAGGCGGACATCGGCGTCCGGGGACGGGGCGAGACGCTGGCCGAGGCCTTTGCCCAGGCCGCGGTGGCGCTGACCGCGGTCGTGACCGACCCCGCTTCGGTCCGCGCGCGTCAGGCCGTCGAGATCGGCCTCGAGGAAGACGACCCTGAGACGCTGCTCTTCGAGTGGCTGAACGCGATCGTCTTCGAGATGGCCACCCGGGGCCTGCTCTTTGCGCGCTTCGACGTCGATCTCGAGGGACGGCGGCTGAGCGCCCGGGCCCATGGCGAGCCGGTGGACGTCGGGAGGCACTGCCCGGCGGTCGAGGTGAAGGGCGCCACCATGACCGGCCTCCGCGTGGCCCAGGAGCGGGACGGCTCGTGGGTGGCGGAGTGCGTCGTGGACGTCTGAGACGCGAGGAGGCGGAATGGACCTGTCGCTCCTGAAGCGCCGCTCCGAGCACGAGTGGGTGATCGAGCCGCACGGCGCGATGCGGGTGCCGGGTGTCCTCTTCGCGAACGAGGACCTCGTTCGGGCCATGGACCACAAGGTCCACGAGCAGGTCTCCAACGTGGCCACGCTTCCCGGCATCGTCGCCGCATCGCTCGCGATGCCGGACGCGCACTGGGGCTACGGGTTCGCGGTCGGAGGCGTCGCGGCGTTCGACCCCGACGAAGGCGTCGTCTCCGCGGGCGGGGTCGGCTTCGACATCTCCTGTGGCGTCCGCTGCCTGCGCACCCGCCTGCGTCGGGAGCACGTCGAGGAGAAGAAGAAGACGCTGGCGGACGCGCTGTTCCGAACGATCCCGGCCGGCGTCGGGAGTCGTGGGAGGATCCGGCTCAAGGCGGCCGAGATGGACCGCATGCTCGGTGGCGGCGCACAGTGGGCGGTCGAGAGCGGGTGGGGCGAGCGCTCCGACCTCGAGCGGGTCGAGGAGGGCGGCCGGATGCGCGACGCCCGCCCGGAGCACGTCTCGGAGAGGGCGAAGACCCGCATGCGCGACGAGGTGGGCACGCTCGGCTCGGGCAACCACTACCTCGAGGTGCAGACGGTGGCCGAGGTCCACGATGCCCCTGCGGCCCGGGCGTTCGGCCTCGAAGAGGGGGACGTGGTCGTCAGCATCCACTGCGGGTCGCGCGGGCTCGGGCACCAGATCGGGACCGAGGCCCTCAAGGACATGCTCACCGCCGGCCGGCGCCACGCGATCCGGCTTCCGGATCGCGAGCTCGCCTGCGCGCCCATCCACTCCCGGGAGGGCCGGCACTACCTCGGGGCCATGCGGGCCGCCATCAACGTGGCGCTGGCCAACCGGCAGGTCCTCACCCACCTCACGCGGGAGGTCTTCGCGGAGGTGCTGCCGGAGGCCGACCTGACCCTCCTCTACGACGTCTCGCACAACACGTGCAAGGTGGAAACCCACGAGGTGGACGGGCGGGCCCGGGAGCTCTTCGTCCACCGCAAGGGAGCGACCCGGGCGTGGGGCCCGGGGCACTCGGAGCTGCCCGGGGCGCTGCGTGGCGTCGGGCAGCCCGTCCTCATCGGCGGCACGATGGGCACCTGCAGCTACGTCCTCGTCGGAACGGAGCGGGGCATGAAGGTGAGCTTCGGCTCCGCCTGCCACGGTGCCGGCCGCGGCATGAGCCGCCACCAGGCCCGCAAACGGTGGCAGGGTCGCGAGGTGGTCCAGGAGCTCGAGAGGAGGGGCATCCTCGTGCGGAGCCCCTCGCTGCGGGGCGTGGCCGAGGAAGCGCCCGACGCCTACAAGGACGTCTCCGCGGTCGTGGATGCGACCGAGCGGGCCGGCCTCGCCCGGAGGGTTGCCCGGCTCGTTCCGATGGTGACGATCAAGGGCTGATGCCGAGGCGACTCACCGCTCGTGAGCAGGAGCGTGCCGCCGCCCGGCGGCCGGCTTCGCGGGGCCGCGCGGCGGCGAAGGAGGCACGGGCCCCGACGCCGGCCGGCGAGGCCCTCGCCATGCTGCGGCGGCGCGGCTTCAACGTGAAGCCCTCGCGGCCCGACCTTCCTTTCCCCGCGGATTTCCCGTGTGAGAAGGCCGGACGCCTCGCCCGCCACCTCGATCACTATGCTTTCCGCCTCTTTCTGCGCGGCGCGATGCAGCGGCCAGAAGGGTTCCGCCCCGCCGAGACGACCCGGTACGTCGGGGCCGGCGAGGCCCGCCGCATGGGCGCCGACCTCTGCGCCCTGGGTCTGGCCGAGAGCGCCGGCCGCGACCGGTACCGCCTGCGCCACCCGACCCGCAGCTTCGGCGGAACCCTGGAGTGGTACGTGGCGCGCGAGCTGCGGGAGCGCCTCGGCTTCGACACCGCGGCCGGGGTCCGCTTCGGAGCACCGGGGGTCGGCGGCGACCTCGACGTGGTGGCGGCGGCGGAGGGGCGGCTGGTCCTCCTCGAGCTCAAGTCGTCTCCTCCCCGTCAGCTGGACGCGGCGGAGGTCACTGCGTTCTTCGACCGCGTGTCGGCCCTGCGGCCCGATCTCGCTCTCTTCGTCGTGGACACCGCCCTGCGGATGGGAGACAAGGTGGTTCCGATGCTGGTCGCCGATCTCGAGCGGCGCTCCGGTCGGAAGGGCCGGGCCCGCCGTCTGGGTCGGGAGCTCTGGACGCTCGGCCCCCGGCTCTACGCGGTGGGCGCGAAGGGTGG
>JAJDNV010000075.1 GCA_022340545.1 Acidobacteriota bacterium
CAAGCTCGCGGCCATCGAGGGGTTCATTCCCGAGGAGGAGCAGGCGGAGGCGGCCCTCGCCGGGGGGGCCCAGGGACGACACACGAGCCGCTACGATCCGCCCGATCAGTGGGACCTGCCGTTGCCGCCGCTGAAGGAGGCAGCACCCCTGCGGTACCGGCCGGTGTCCGAGGATCTGCTGGAGCGGCTGCGAGCGGAGGAATCCCCGGAGACCGCGGCCACGGACGCGCTGCGAGCGGTACTGGAGCTGCTCGATCTGGCCGCGGGAACCGACCTCGAGACGGTGACCGGCTTCGCCCTCGAGGCGCGTCAGTTCCTGATCGTGGAGCGACGACTGGATCTCCTCGTCGATCTGCTCCGCGGCGCCCGTGCCCCCCTCGCGGCGGTGCCCGGGGCCTTCGAGTCGTTCGTCGGCGCCTTCCTCGACGAGGACACGCTGCGGGCGCTGGTGCTCGGGCTCCCCGCGGATACAGCAGAGCTGCCCGCGCCGCTGGCGGAGGTGCTCGAAGGGGCCCCGGGAGACGTGGTGGGTCGCATGGTGGACCTCCTGATCGCCGAGGGAACCGGCACTCGCGCGCCGCTGCTGCGGCGGCTGGTGGCGCACAGCTGCGGCCTGTCGACCGACATCATCGCCGGTCGCCTGCACGAGGCGCAGGGACCGTCGAAGGTGGCTCTGCTTCAGCTCCTGGCCGAGGTCGACCCCCCGGCCGCGCTTCGCGCGGCCGAGGAGGCGTGCCGCTCCGACGACGGTGAAGTCCAGCTCGAGGCCCTGCGGATGCTCGAGGCGGTGGATTTCAGCCCGGAGACGGCCCGCGCCTTGCGTCACCTCGTGGAGTCACCGGTCGAGCAGGTCCGCACCGCCGCCCTGCCGGTGATGGCGGAACGTGGTGGCCCGCGCGTCACCGCCACCCTGGTCGCCCACGCGGAGAAGCGCGTGGAGTCGCTGTCAGCGGCGGAGGCGAAGGCGACGGGAGGAGCGATCGCGCGCTCGTCGCCGCGGGTGGCTCTCGACACGTTCCGCGGCTGGCTGGAGGCGAAGGGTGGAGGTCTCCTCGGTCGGCTCGTGAAGATGCCGGCTCCGCCGATCCTTCAGCAGGTGGCTCTGGCCGGGCTCGAGAGGATCGGTGGTCCGGAAGCCGACGAGCTGCTCGGCGTCCTGGCCGAGAAGGGGGAGGACGCGGTGGCGGCCGGCGCGAAGGCGGCAGTGAGACGACGACAGTCCGGAGGTGGAGAGCGCCGTGGGTGAGCCCGTCCCTCCCGCCGACCTCGACGACCTGAGCCAGGCCCAGGAGGACCTGGCTCGGGCTCTCGGGCGGGCACGGATCGGGGAGGACCGGGCCCTGGCCAACCTGGTGCGCGAGCTGGGCGAGCGCCTGGCCCACCTGCTGGCGGGCCTCCTGCGCATGACGCAGCTTCACTCCCCGGACAACACGGCCTTCAATCAGCCCGTCGAGGAGCTTCACCGGACGCTGGTGAAGCTGAACGACACACTGGGCTCGGTGCACCTCGTGGCGGTGGAGGACCAGGTCTACGTGAACGACATCCGCATCCGCACCGGCGAGAAGGACACCGGGATCCATGATCTGGGGGCGGAGCTGCTTCGGCACAACGTGGGCGGCATCACGTTCCACAAGCCCCTCGACGACGCGGGCATTCGCACGCTGGTCGGGCTCTTGGGCGGGGAGGGCGCCCCGGAGGAGCCGCGCACCGCGCTCGTCCGAGCCCTCGCCGCCGCGGGAGTGACCGGGCTCGAGCTCACGGGGCGCCACCGCTTCCGGATGGCCGGGGAGAGCGGACACGATCTCTCCGAGCGTCACGACTTCATCCCCCGCGCCCTCACCGCGATCGACGAGGCCTTCCAGAACCTCGCGGCGGGGCGGATCCCCAATCCCCTGCCCCTCCGGCGCCTCGTCACCGAGCTCCTCGAGCGGGACCTCGCGGACGAGGAGCTGTGGGAGGATCCCAAGACCGCCCCGGCCCTCGCCCGGCACCTTCTCCGCGTCGCCCACCTCTCGCTTCTCGTCGGCCGGGCGGCCGGGCTCGCCCAGGACGTCCTGCAGGACCTCGGGGTCTCGGCCCTCTACCACGACTGCGGTTACGCGGCGGGTGGGCGCGCCGAGGCAGCCGAGGTCGGCTTCGCGGAGCATCCGTTGGCGGGGGCCCGCCTTCTGATGCACCAGCGGGGCTTCCACGAGGCCAAGACCCGACGCGTGCTCGCCGCCCTGCAGCACCACCGGGCGGCAAACGAGCACCCGCACCCCGGTCTGTTCGGCCGCATCATCCGCATCGCCGAGGACTACGACACGCTCTCACGACGCAGCGGGAAGCTCTCCCCCACGATGGCCCTGGCGACCATGCTCAAGGCGGCGGGGACGCTGTACGACCCGGTGCTTCTCCAGCTGCTCATCAACACCCTCGGGGCCTATCCCCCCGGCACGCTCCTCCAGCTCGAGGATGGACGCGTCGTTCGCTGTGTGACTCCGGGCCCGGGATCGGAGAGATTCGCATCCCCCATCGCGCGCTGCGTGAACCTCGCCGACGGCACGCCGGCCCCGCCGGACCAGCCGCCGGTCGACCTCAGGACGGCGGGACGCGTGCGCGTGCTGCGCGCCACGTCCTGAGCCTTCGTCCTCCAGGCGAGAACGCAGGTCGGGGAACGGCCGGCCAAAGGGCCTATTGACTCCGCCGCCCAAGAGCCTTTGACTAGGCGCGAGTTGTGCTTGTCGCCGGCCCGAGAGGTACGGTCGGCCCGCCCAGACCAAGGAGGTAGAGCGTGCACGGCATAGTCAACTGGCTGTGGGTCTTCGGTGTCCTTGCACTCCTGTTCGCCTGGTACAAGACGATGTACGTCAACCGCCAGGACACGGGCAGCGATCGCATGGCGGAGATCGCATCCTACATTCGAGAAGGCGCCATCGCGTTCCTGAAGAGGGAGTACTCCGTGCTCGCCATCTTCGCGGCTGCCGTGGCCATACTGCTCTTCCTGTCGAACTACCGCAACGGCACGCAGCTGGTCGGCGTCTCCTTCCTCGTGGGCGCGGCGTGCTCGGGCCTGGCGGGCGTGTTCGGAATGCGCGTGGCCACCCGGGCGAACGTTCGGGCCGCGGCGGCGGCGCGGGACTCGCTCACCGCGGCACTGAACGTCGCGTTCTCCGGCGGGTCCGTCATGGGGATGTCGGTCGTCGGTCTGGGTGTCGTGGGGCTGTCACTCCTGTTCGTCGCCTACTCCCACCACTTCGGCACCGAGCTCGACATCATGCAGAACCAGGTGCTCCAGGTGCTCTCCGGGTTCAGCCTCGGGGCGTCATCCATCGCCCTCTTCGCCCGAGTCGGTGGTGGCATCTACACCAAGTCGGCCGACGTGGGCGCCGACCTGGTCGGCAAGGTCGAGGCGGGCATCCCCGAGGACGATCCTCGCAACCCGGCCGTCATTGCCGACCTCGTGGGCGACAACGTGGGCGACGTCTGTGGGATGGGCGCCGATCTGTTCGAGTCTTACGTGGGCGCCATCATCGGGGGCATGGTCCTGGGGCTGCCCTTCGCGGCCAGCCTGGGCGAGGTCGAGAACCCACTGAACTACGTCATCCTGCCGCTGGTGATCGCCGCGGTCGGGATCATCTGCTCCATCGCCGGGACGTTCGTCGTGCGGACAAAGGAGGGCGGAAACCCGCAGACGGCCTTGAACATCGGCACCCTGGGGGCCGCGGTCGTCATGCTCGGCGTATCCCTGCCCGTCATCCGCTGGTTGTGCCCCGAGGCCTGGGTTGGGCTCTACGGCTCGATGATCATCGGGCTGGCGCTCGGGATCGCGATTGGGTTCATCACCGAGTACTTCACCGCGGAATCGAAGACGCCCGCGCGACGGATCGCCGAGGCCTCCCAGACCGGCGCCGCCACGAACATCATCGCCGGGCTGGCCCTCGGCATGAGGTCTACGGGCTGGCCGCTGCTTCTCCTGGCCGGTGCCATCGTGGGGACCTTCAAGCTCGCGGGGCTGTACGGCATCGCCCTCGCCGGCCTGGGCATGCTCGCTACGGTGGGCATCCAGCTCGCGGTCGACGCCTACGGTCCCATCGCCGACAACTCCGGGGGCATCGCCGAGATGAGCGGGCTGCCTCCCGAGGTGCGCCAACGGACCGACAAGCTGGACGCGGTGGGCAATACCACCGCCGCCGTCGGCAAGGGCTTCGCCATCGGGTCGGCGGCCCTGGCCGCCATGGCCCTCATGGCCGCCTTCCGACAGCAGGCCGACCTGCGGCCGGAAGACGTCTCGGTCCTCAATCCCCTGGTGCTGGCCGGGCTCCTCATCGGCGGAATGGTGCCGTTCCTCTTCTCCTCGATCGCGATGGAGGCGGTCGGCAGGGCGGCCTTCGAGATGATCGAAGAGGTCCGCCGGCAGTTCCGGGAGATCACCGGGCTGCTGGACGGCAAAGAGGGCGTGAAGGCCGACTACGCGCGCTGCGTGGACATCGCCACCGCCGCCGCCCTGAAGCGGATGATCATCCCCGGTCTCATGGCGGTCCTGATTCCCGTGATCGCCGGGTTCCTCGACAAGAACTTCCTGGCCGGGGTCCTGGGCGGCACCATCGTCACCGGTGTCTTGATGGCGATCTTCATGGCCAACGCTGGTGGCGCCTGGGACAACGCCAAGAAGCACATCGAGGCAGGGGCCTTCGGGGGCAAGGGGAGCGATTCCCACAAGGCGGCGGTCGTGGGCGACACCGTCGGAGACCCCTTCAAGGACACCGCGGGTCCCAGCCTGAACATCCTCATCAAGCTGATGTCGGTGGTGTCGCTGGTGATCGCGCCGCTCATCCGATAGTGGCCGAGGGTCCCCTCATCGCGAGGCCACGTCGAGGTCGAGGGCCGCGACCTCGTGGGGGCCAAGCCGCAGCGCGTGGCCGTCGCCGGCCGCGATCATCGGCTCGCCCTGGTCGAACCCCTCGGTGCCGGCCACCCCGAGCCGGCGCCGACGCGCTTCGTGCGGCAGGCCGGTCACGACGACGTCCTGCGGCCGGTCGGTGGTGTTGAACACGAAGACGCGGAGGCGCCGGTCGACTCGTAGCGCGAGGGCGAGACACCGCCAGGCGTCGCTGGGCCTCGCCGTCGTCACCCGCGCCTCCGGCCCCGACCCCGCGAGCTCGGCGATATCGGTGAGCAGGTGGCCGACCGGGAACCGCCGCACGCCGTCCGCCACGCCACCCGGACCACGCAGCTTGAACAGGGTCAGGCGCGCGAAGCCGGCCCGGGCCGCCGCGGCCACGAGCCCCAGGGTCCACCCTGCGGTGAAGTTCGTTGCCTGCCGGCGGTCGGTCGCCGGCCGCGGCCGAAGCGTCACCGGCGAGAGCGCAAGCGGGGTCTGCCCCGCGAATTCATGGATGGTATCGGCGATCCAACCCAAGGTCGTCGTGTTCTCCACCAGCGTGGCGTCGTCGAAGGCGTGGACCTGCGGGGTGAGGGGAAGGCACACGAGGTCGAGGCCGGCGGCGGCGTCTCGCCCCCGGTTCAGCTCCGTGAAGAAGACGTCCGAGCCGCCGCCGAGGAGCACGGGGGCCCGGTCGGCCTCCGACCCCCCGAGCAGGATGCCGCGGGCCCGCTCCGCCAGACCGGGCGTCGTCACCCGCGTGGCGGCGTCGAAGACGAGCCAGGTGTCGATCGGCGCCCGGAGGCTCTCCGCGGCCTCGGCCAGGGCCTCGAGCTCTTTCGCGGTCTTGTCGGTGGAGACGAAGGCCGCCACCTCCAGCCGGGTCGCGCCAGCGCGGGCGGCATCCGACGCCGCGGCCAGATCGTCCCGCCAGCCCGCCTCGCCGGGCCGGACGTCGACCCGCAGATGGGCGGGCGCGATCGCCCGCAGCGTCTCCAGCGCGCGAGGGGGAAGCGGGGAGGCCTCGAGACCGAGGCCGAGGCGCGGCATCGGCCACGAGGTCCCGCGCTCGACCTCCACCCGAATGACCTCCTCCGAGAGCCACCCCCCGGTCGTCGTCGCCGGGGCGGCGACCCCGGTATCTGCTCCGTGGAGGGTCAGCGTGGCCACCTGCCGGATCCGGTCGTCTTTCCGGACCTCGACCGGGAGCGGCAGGGCCAGGGGAGTCGAGTAGGTCTTGAAGGACGCGTCCGACCAGTTCCGTTGATCCTCCGTCTCGAAGAGCTCGCCCTCGAAGCGCACCTCGGCCTCGATCCCCGGCACCACCTCGTGACGCAAGGCCCGCACGTCCAGAAACGGCTGGTCCGGTGCCACGAGACGCGGGAAGGCCTCGTCGATGACGCTGCCGTCGCTCTTCTCCTTCGTGCAGGCGCGGCCCGCGCACGCGGTGGCGGGGTGAAGCACGCAAAGCCCGATGCGGTTGCGCACGAAGGTGGAGCGGGCCACGCCGTCCATCTCGAAGCGCACGGTCCCGTCCGTGCCCCCGTCGATGCGGCCCTCCCACTCGAACCACAGCGGGCCCTCGCGGTGCCGGGCGTCGAAGCGCAGGCGGAAGCTGTCCGCTTCGGCGTCGATCCGGACGTTCTCGAGCTCGGCGGGCACGGTGTCCCAAGTCGGCGGGCGCACCGCGACGTAGATCCCCCGGAGCACCTCGCGTTCTCCCAGGCGGACCCACCTCAACTCGCCCCGGTCGAAGACCAGGGAGAGGGGGCCCGCACGAAGTGGAACCGGCTGACCCGGGTGGGGGCTCGTCGTCTTGTCGCTCGCGAGCTGGGTTCCGTCGTCGCTCATCTCTGGAATCGTCGGCCGGTCGGCCGGACAACCGGGGCGCGAGTTGGACGTTACCAACGCGGCGGGCCCAGGGTCAACGCCGGAGACGCCGAACCGGCCGCCCTGTCCGGTGGCAGCGGGGCCCCCAGAGGCGGGCGTCCTGACATACACTCTCACCGCACGTACGGAGAGGGAGTGCGTCCCCGGCACGCCGCCCCCGGAATCCGGAGGAACCGATGAAGCTCACCGATCTCACGCTGCGCAAGGCCCTCGAGCTGGCCGCCACCATCGAGGAGACGGCGGCCCAGCGCTACGAGGCCCTCGCCGAGAAGTTCTCCGGCGACGAGACCCTGGCCACGGTCTTCTCCCAGCTCGCGCAGGACGAGGCCGCGCATGGGTCTCACTTCACCGACCTCGCCCAGGGGTTGCCGAACGAGGCCGCCCTCGCGGACAAGGAGGAGGCTCTCGATCTTCTCCGGGCCTCCGCGGCCTCGGCGGTCCTGAGCCCGAAGAGCCTTTCCCAGATGGACGACGTCCGCAGCCCGGCCGACGCGCTGCACAAGGCGCTCGAGGTCGAGAAGGCGACGCTCTTCTTCTATCAGTCCCTGAAGGACGTGATGGACCAGAGCAAGGAGGTCGACCACCTGATCGAGACGGAGAAGCGCCACATCTCGACGCTGATGAAGGTTCTGGTCACCGATGCGAGGTTCAGGGGACTCGACGACGTCTGGTGAACCGGTGGGGACCGTCGCCCCCCGCGAATCCGCTCGGGCTGTTCGGACACATCGGAATCACGGTAGGCTGACGAGGGCCACGGTCACGGGCGGTATGATCGGCCCACCGGGATGGATGTGATGTCGGCAAGCGCGCGGGACGTCCAGGCGGACCTGGAGAAGCTGCTCCCGGCCGGGCGGGTGCTGACCGGCACCCTCGATCGCCTCGCCTTGGCCAACGACGCCAGCGTCTACCGGAAGGTGCCTCGCGCGGTGGTCCAGCCCGAGTCGATCGACGAGGTGCGGGGTCTGTTCCGCCTCAGCCACCAGCACCGTCTGCCGCTGACCTTCCGCGCCGCCGGCACCAGCCTGTCGGGCCAGGCCGTCACCGACGGGATCCTGGTCGACGTGTCCCGCCACTGGCGTTCGGTGGAGGTGCTCAACGAGGGAGCGGAGGTGCGGGTCCAGCCCGGGGCCATCGCCGCCGCGGTGAACCGGACGCTGGCGCCCCACGGGGCCAAGATCGGGCCCGACCCCGCCTCGATCAACGCCTGCATGATGGGCGGGGTCCTGGCCAACAACTCCTCGGGCATGTGCTGCGGGGTGGAGCTCAACGCCTACCGCACGTTGGCCTCGATGGTCTTCATGCTGCCCGACGGCACCGTCGTCGACTCGTCGGCCCCAGATGCCGAGGAACGCTTCGCCGCCGAGGCGCCGGAGCTCGCCCGGGGACTCCTCGAGCTTCGGGATCGGGTCGTCGCCGACCGGGCCCTCTGCGACCGCATCCGTCGCAAGTACCGCATGAAGAACACCATGGGGTACTCGCTCAACTCCTTCGTCGACCATACGACGCCGGTGGCAATCCTCTCGCACCTCATGATTGGCTCCGAGGGCACCCTCGGCTTCATCGCCGAGGCCGTCCTTCGGACCGTGCCCGATTACCCGCTCAAGCACACCGGGATGCTCTTCTTCCCGGACGTGCCGGCGGCGTGCTCGGCCATTGTTCCCCTCCGGGACTCCGGCGCCCGCGCCCTGGAGCTCATGGACCGGGCGTCGCTCGCCTCGGTCCAGGATCGTCCCGGGGTCCCCGACCGGATCCCCGGCCTCCCCCCCACCGCCGCCGCGCTGCTCCTCGAGTACCAGGAGTCGACTGAGCCCGAGCTCGCCGACCGGGTCGCCAGCTGTCGCGATCTGCTCCCGACGCTCTCCCTGCAATCGGAGCCGATCTTCACCCGCGACCCGGACCGCCAGGCGGATCTGTGGTCGGTCCGCAAGGGCCTCATCTCGTCGGTCGGGGCGCAGCGGCGGCGCGGGACGTCGATGATCATCGAGGACGTCGTCTTCCCCGTCGAGGCGCTCGCCGAGGGGGTGCGGGAGCTGCAGGCGATGTTCGCCAGGCACCACTACGACGATGCCATCATCTTCGGCCACGCCAAGGACGGTGACCTCCACCCCGTCCTCAACCAGCGCTTCGACGACCCCGAGGCCATTCGTCGCTTCGATGCCTTCATGAAGGAGCTGGCGGACCTCATGGTCGTCCGCTACGACGGTGCCCTCAAAGGCGAGCACAGCACCGGCCGCAACATGGCCCCCTTCCTGGAGCTGGAGTGGGGCGCGGAAGCCCTCGCGATCATGCGGCAGCTCAAGCGCCTGATCGATCCCGAGGGGTTGCTCAACCCCGATGTGCTGATCAACGACAACCCACAGGCCCACCTCACCGACCTCAAGCCCCTCGAGCCGGTGGAGGCCGAGGTCGATCCCTGCATCGAGTGCGGGTTCTGCGAGCGCCTCTGTCCCAGCCGCGACCTCACCCGCACACCGCGCCAGCGGATCGTTCTCCGGAGGGAGATGACGCGGCTGCAGAGGGAGGAGCCCCGGTCGGAGACGCTGCGCGAGCTGGAGCGCGCCTTCCAGTATTCGGGGATCGACACCTGCGCCACCGACGGCCTGTGCGCCACCGGATGTCCGGTGGGCATCGACACCGGCCTCCTCGTCAAGCTCCTCCGCCACGAGTCGCATCCGGCCTGGCGGCGGCGGCTGGCCCGCGCCATGGCCCGCCACTTCGGGGTCGTCGAGAGAGCGGCCCGCGGCGGGCTTCGGGCCGCCCACGCCGCGCGAGCGGTGCTGGGGGCTCGTGGGGCGGCCGGGCTCGCCCGGGTGTCCCGGTCTCTCGGGCTCCGGTTGCCGCTCGGATTCCCGGACCTTCCCCGGGCGGCGCACCCCACCCTGCCCAGGACCACCCGCGAGGGGGCCACTGCTGTCTATCTCCCCTCTTGCGTCTCGCGAACCCTCGGCCCGGAGGAGGGCGAGCGCCCCCTCGCCGAGGTCGTGGTGGCAGTCTGCGAGCGGGCGGGGGCGCCGGTGTGGATCCCGGACGGGGTCCACGACCACTGCTGCGGGATGCCCTTCGGCTCCAAGGGGTACAAGGAGGCCGCGGTGGTGGCGGCGAGCGGCCTCGTGAAGGCGATCTGGGAGTGGACCGACGAGGGGAAGCTGCCGGTCGTCCTGGACACCAGCCCCTGCGCCCACACCCTCCGTCACTGCGGGCCCGAGCTGGGTGCGGATTTGCGGAAATGTCATGAACGCCTGGAGATGCTCGACGGGGTCGAGTTTGCCCTGAAGCACGTCGTGCCGGGGTTGAAGGCCGTCCGCCCGCAGGGGCGAGTCGCCCTCCACCCCGTCTGCTCGACGGTGAAGATGGGCATCGACGGGCTTCTTCCCAAAGTCGTCGCCCCGTTCTGCGCGGAGGCCGTCGTTCCCCCCAGTGCCGGGTGCTGCGGCTTCGCCGGCGACCGCGGCTACCTCGTGCCCGAGCTGACCGCCGCGGCCACCGCCGACGAGGCGCGGGAGATTCGTTCCGGCACCTTCGACGGCTACTACTCCTCGAGCCGCACCTGTGAGATCGGCCTCACGCGGGCCACGGGGAAGCCCTACCGATCTTTCTGGTACCTGCTCGAGGAGGTGAGCCGGCCGGACGCGACCTGAGGGCCGTTCAATCGTGCCGCTCTGAGCACGGCGGTGCGGGTCGCGCGACGGGCGCCTCAGGATGTCCTCGGTGTTCCTCCGACCTCGATGCCGGCGAGCCGCTCGAGCGCCTTCACCAGGGCGTGGTTGCCCTCGCCCCCCAGGCCCTCCGCCTGGAGCGTCCGGTAGAGGTTGAAGACGAGGCTCGTCCCGACCACTGGAACGCCCAGCTGATCGGCGGCCTCGATCACCAATCGCAGGTCCTTCTGCTGGAGATCGATGGTGAAGCCGGGGCGCCAGTCGCGCTTCAGGACCTGGGGCCCGCGGAACTGGAGCATCCAGCTCCCGGCCGCCCCGGGGACGACCGCCTCCAGCGTCTTCTCGAGGTCCAGGCCCCCGGCCTGGGCGAAGAGCAGGGCCTCGCTCACCGCGAGTGCGTTCACCACGACGAGAATCTGGTTGACGAGCTTGACCTTCTGCCCCGAGCCGAGGGGTCCGACGTGGGTGATGGCCTTCCCCATGGCCTGGAAGAACGGCATCGCCCTCTCGACCTGGTCTGCCTCACCGCCCACCATGATGCTCAGCGTGCCCTTCGCCGCGCCCTCGCTGCCGCCGCTGATGGGGGCGTCGAGCATGTGGACGTCCTTCTCGGCCAGGCGCCTGCCGATCTCACCGGTGGCCCGGGGACTGATGGTGCTCATGTCGATCACCAGGGAGCCGGCCCGGACGCCCTCGATCACGCCACGGTCGCCGAGGACGACCTTCTCCACGTCGGGGGTGTCGCTGACGCAGGTGATGACGACGTCGCTCGCCGCCGCGAGCGCGGCCGGGTCCTCGGCCACTTCGAAGCCCTCGGCGACGTACTCGTCGAGGCGGCTCCGCGTGCGGTTCCAGAGCCGGGGCTTCAACCCCGCCCGGGCGAGGTTCCGGACCATCCCGCCTCCCATGATGCCGATGCCGATGAAGCCCACGCTCTCGCTCACGACTGCCCCCTTTGATGAAGACCCGATCCCCTCCGGCCGAGCGTGGCGATCACCACGACGGCAGCCACCACAATGGAGGCGGCCAGGATCGTCCCGAGGTTCACCGCACCTTTCTGCGCGGACCACACCACCGCGTACCCGATGGCCCCGGGCAGGAACGCATAGTAGAGGAAGGGCATCAGGGTCAGCCGGATCACCGCCCCCTCCTTCCCCACCAAGCCCACCACCGCCGAGGCCGCGACCACGTTGTGCACGCAGATCATGTTCCCCGCCGCGCCCCCCACCGCCTGGAGAGCCACGATCCAGGTGGGCTCGACGCCGATGCGCTCACCGACCCCGAACTGGAACAGGGAGAACATCATGTTGCTGACGGTGTTGCTGCCCGCGACGAAGGCCCCCAGCCCGCCGATGACCGGCGCGAAGACGGGCCACGCCGAGCCGGCCAGCGCGGCCACGCCGTCGGCCAGGGCGATCGGCATCTGGTCGAAGCCGGCCGCCCCCGACCCGCTGTTGATGAACACCTGGACCATGGGCACCGTGAAGACAAGGGCCACCGAGGCCCGGGCCGTCGCGCCCAGGGATGATCTCCACGCCCGCGCATAGCCCTCGCGGGCGATCCCGTGGAGAACGAACGTCGCCAGCGACACCACGAGAAAGACCGTGCCCGGCAGGAAGAGCGGCTCCACTCGGGCCGAGACGCCGGTGCCGAACAGATCGGTGAAGCCCACACCCCACGCCCGGAGCCAGCCGGAGAACGGAAGGAAGTTGAGGCGCGTGACGACGAGCAGCGCCGCCACCAGGAGGTACGGCAGCCAGGCCTTGAGCGCCCCCATCCGTTCGTCCGCACCATCGGGGTCGCGGGGGTCGATGGAGCCCGTCCACTCCGCCGGCCAGTCCTCGCGCGGCGCGAAATCCCAGGCTTCTTCGGGGGGCGGGACCAGGAAGCCCTTGCGGGCTGCCGACACGACGACGGTCAGACCGCAGAGGGCGCCCAGCAGCGACGGGAACTCGGGCCCGAGGAGCCACGCCGCGGCCACGTACGGGATCGTCATGGCCAGCGACGCGAAGAGGGCAAACCTCCAGACCCGCACCCCTTCGGCAAAGCTGCGGTTCGGGCCGAAGAAGCGGGTCATGAACGCCACCACCAGCAGCGGGACCAGGGTCCCGGCGATGGCGTGGAGCACCGCGACCTTCAGGCCGATCATGGCCAGGAAGTCGGTCCACTCCGTGTACCCGAGGGCCTCGGCGAAGGCCCGAACGCCGGCGTCCCCCGAGAGCCCCGTGTTCACCCCGACGAGGATCGGTGTCCCGACCGCCCCGAACGAGACCGGGGTGCTCTGGATGATCATCCCCGCGGTCACCGCCGCCATCCCCGGGAAGCCGAGGCCCACGAGGAGCGGGACCGCCACCGCCGCCGGGGTCCCGAAGCCCGCCGCTCCTTCGATGAAGGCCCCGAAGAGCCAGGCGATGATGATGACCTGGACACGCCGGTCCGAGGTGACGCCGGTGAGGCCGTGGCGGATGGTGCGCAGGGCCCCGCTCTCCTGGAGGGTGTTGAGGAGGAGGATGGCGCCGAAGATGATGAAGAGAAGGCTCCCGGCGACGATCAGCCCCTTCAGGGTCGCGGCGGTGACCTGGAGGACCGGGACCTTCCAGACCCAGAGGGCGAGGGCCGCCGCGGTGAGGTACGAGACGGGCATCGCGCGGCTCGCCGGCCAGCGCAGGATCACCAGCAGCAGGGCGACGACCGCGATCGGCAGCAGCGAGAGGAGGGCCTGGGTCCCGACGCTCGCGGTCATCGCCCCCCGCCCGCGTAGACGTCGCCCGCCGCCGCGAGGGCGGCGCCGCGGTCGAGGCTCGCGCCGAGGTCACCGAGGATGGTCTCGAGCGCGGCGAGGACCATGGTCACGTTCCGTTGGGTGGACGAGTGGCCCATCAACCCGATCCGCCAGGCCCTGCCCTTGAACGGTCCGAGGCCGGCGCCGATCTCGATGCCGTATTCCGTGAGAAGACGGCGGCGAACCGCCGCGTCGTCGATGCCCTCGGGCACATGGACAGCATTGAGGTTGGGCAGCGAGCGGGAGGGGATGTAGCGCAGGCTCATGGCCTCCAGGCCCGCCCGCAGGGCCCGGTGGTTCAGGAGGTGGCGGGCCTCGCGGGCCTCCTGCCCCTCCTCGGCCACGATGCGCAGCGCCTCGTACAGCGCATAGGACATGTTGACCGGCGCGGTGTGATGGTAGACGCGGCTCTCCCCCCAGTACTGCGCGATCATCGACAGGTCGAGGTACCAGGACTGCACCTTCGACTTGCGGGCGCGGACCGCGTCGAAGGCGGCGGGAGAGAAGGTCACCGGCGCCAGGCCGGGCGGACAGGAGAGGCACTTCTGGGTGCCGCTGTAGCACGCATCGATCGTCCAGTCGTCCACCTTCAGCTCGACGCCACCCAGGGAGGTGACGGCGTCCACGAGGAGGAGGGCGCCGGCCTCGTGGACCAGGCGGGAGATCTCGACCAGCGGCTGATGGGCCCCGGTGGAGGTCTCCGCGTGCACGATGCCCACCACCCTGGTCCCGGGGTGTTCGGCGAGGCCCTTCTCGATCGCCTCGGGTTCGATGACCTCACCCCACGGGGCCTCGACGCGGTGCACGGTTGCGCCGCAGCGCCCGGCCACGTCCGCCATCCGGGTGCCGAAGACGCCGTTGACGCAGACGACCATCTCGTGTCCCGGCTCGATGAGGTTGGCGACACACGTCTCCATCCCGCTCGAGCCGGTGCCGGGCATGGCAACCGTGATCTCGTTGTCTGTCCGGAAGACCTGCCTCAACAGCGAGCGGGTGTCGTCCATGATGCGCAGGTACTCCGGGTCGAGGTGGCCGATGGTGGGCGCGGCCATCGCCTGGAGCACGCGCGAGGGAACGTCGCTCGGACCGGGCCCCAGCAGCACGCGGAGGGGCGGGTCGAGCGGGGGGACGCTGGTGGTCGTCATGTGGATCGCCTCCTGGCACCCGGCGCAGCCAGTCATGGATCCCACCTCTGGGAGCCACGGCCCCTCGCCGGCGGACGACACACTATGGTCCGCGGCTCGGGCCCGTCAAGCCCGCCCCGTGAGAGAATCCGGTCGGCCAGTCGCACGCCCGTGCGGAGGGAGGTGCGCCATGCGGCTTGGCATCGGCACCTACACGTACACGTGGGCCGTGGGCTTTCCCGGCCACCTGCCGGAGCAGCCCATGACCGCGGCCGAGATCGTCAAGAGGGCGAACGCCGCCGGGCTCCGGTGTGTGCAGATCGCAGACAACCTGCCCCTCGAGCAGCTCACGACGGAGGAGCGGCACGAGCTCGCCGAGTTTGCCGATGGCCGCCGGGTCGCGATCGAGGTCGGCGCGCGGCGGATGACCCCCGAGCATCTCGGCCGCTTGATCGACGTGGCCGCCTTCTTCGGCTCCCACACCCTGCGTTTCGCGCTCGACGGCCCGGGGTACGAGCCCTCGGTGGACGACGTGGTCGGCGTCGTCCGCGGGGCGCTCCCCCGGCTCCGTGAGGCCGGGGTGCGGTTGGCCATCGAGAACAACGACCGTCTCGTCGCGGAGGAGCTTCGCGAGATCGTGAAGCAGACCGACGAGGCCCAGATCGGCATCTGCCTCGACCCCGTGAACTCGATGGGGGTGGGGGAGGCCATCCGCGAGGTTGCCCGGGTGCTGGCCCCCCATACACTCAATCTCCACATCAAGGACTTCACGGTGCGCCGGGTGTCGCACATGATGGGCTTCGTCGTCGAGGGGACCCCGGCCGGGCAGGGGATGCTGGACATCCGGTGGCTGCTCGATGAGGTCCGCCGCCACGACCGTTGCGAGAGCGCCGTCCTCGAGCTCTGGACCCCGCCCGAGAGCGACCCCGAAAAGACGATCGCGAAGGAGGCCCGCTGGGCGGAGGACAGCCTCCGCTACCTGAAGCCGCTCTTCGGCTGATCGACGGCCGCGAGACGGTACTCTCCGTAGCTGGTACCGGCGGGTCGGCGAATCATCTCTCCTTCTCTTCAAGTTGATGCGGTTCGAGCAGTTGAATGAATTCCCCGAGAAGTCTTCGGGCGGCCTCGAGATCCGGCTTTCCCGCTCTGAGCACGGCGATCCGCTGTGTCGGCGGAATGTTCATCGGGGCAAGCTCTCCCGCTTCGAGCAGATTCGCCGCGGTCTCTGCGAGGTCGTAGCCCGTCTCGATGTTCGACACATCGGCGCTGTCCATCCATGCCCGGCCCTCCTCGATGACACGCCTGACCCAGGCCTCGTTGTCGGCAACCGACGGGAGAATATTGTCATCCCGCTTCCGGAAGAATCCCATGATCGCCGCCGCGATGGAGGGATCGCGCACGGTGCCGTCTTCATAGAACACACCGTGGACCTTGCCCCAACCCTCGCGCACGATCATGAGCTCCCAGATGTACCAGCCGACATTGGCCTTCATGTGCTCTTCAAGCGTGACATCGTACGGGTTGGCGCGGGCGATGCAGCCCATCTCGGTGTTGAACACCGGTTTGCCGACCTTTTCGGCAAATGCCTTCGCCCGTTCGATGCTGCCACGGATGGCGCCCCGCGTCTGCAGATAGTCGTGGAATGAAAGGACGTCCATATAGTCTGCCATCTGTTCCATACCCGGTACGAACGCCATGCCGATGGTCACAGGCGTGTTCGGATCCAGCTCACGGAAGACACCGGACATGTACTTTGCGTATTCGCATTCCCGTCGCACCAATTCCTCACGTGTGGGCCAGTCCGGCTCATTCATGACGTCCCAGAATGCCAGCCCCTCCTCGTCGGAAAGCGTCTCGACCAGAAACTCGGCCCATTCGCGGGCCTGGGGCAGCAGCGAGGTGTCCCTTGTCCAGTCCCGGAGGTATCCGACAACCGGCATGACGCCGATGCCGCGTGCATGGCAGGCGCGGACGAAATGCTCGAGCTTCCACGCGAGGCCGTCCTTGTCCTCGAGCCAGGCCTGGTACGGAACGAACACACGGCACTGATTCAGGTTCAGTCTGACGGCAAGGTCGAGATCAAACTCGATGACGTCGGGATCGTAGCTGGTCCAGCAGTCGATGTGATGCCGCGGCGGGCCCTGGACCAGCGCCGGCGTATAGTTGAATCCGCGGACATTCGAGAGATCGGTGGGGAATCTCGACGTCTGCGCCCACGACTGGCCTGCAAAGGCCGTGACGGCGAGAATGACCCAAAGCACATGCTTCCTCGCGCAAGACAATTGCCCTGATTCCATCGGACTCCTCTCCATGCTTCCCCGCCACCTGAAACCGGCCCTCGCCTGAGCCGGCTACGGCAGCGTCACCACTGACGATGCGCCTTCGCGGATCTCGACATCCCGGCGCGCGCCGCCATCGACCGCTAAGACATAGCGGCCGGGGGCAACGTGCTCCAGGCGACGCACGGGGCCCCCGAGTCGGATGACCCCGTCCGTCGAGAAGATCGACGCCAGATACACGCGGCCGTCGGGCCGGTGGAGCCGTCCCTGGGGCTGGGGCAGGGCGAGGGTCTGGGGTCCGACCTGGAGCTCCAGCGTCCCACCCGGGGTGAGGGCGAAGGCGAGGGCCGAGGACGGCACCATCACCCCCGCCCGGACGACGGGGGCGTAACCCGAGGACTGCACGCGCAGCTCGTAGCTGCCGGGCCTCACCGAGGGCACCTCGCCTCGACCTTCGCTGTCGAGCGGCACGGTCCCGCTGAATACGGCAACTCCGGAGGCGTCGACGACGCGCACCATCAGCCCCCGGAGCGGCGTCCCGAACACCCCATCAAGGGCCACGAGGCCCAGCCCTTCACCTCGCTTCATCTCCACCCGGATCTCGGCGTCCTCGTCGGCCGTCACCTCCCGTGTCTCCGTCTCGTAGGCCGGCTTCTGGAACGTGAGGCGGTACGCCCGCGGCTCGATGTCCTCGAAGGCGAAACGTCCCGAGCTGTCGGAGCTGACGACGTTGGCGAAGCGGAAGCCGCCGCCTCCTTCCTCGATGCGCACCGCCACGTCGCCAAGGGGCTGCCCCGTCCCCACCTCGACGACGAAGCCGGCAATCCGGGCCGGGGGGACCTCGATGTCCACCGTCATGTCGCCGGAGAGCGTGACGCTCTTCCGCACCGAGGCACCGTTCTGGACGCTGACGAGAAAGGTGTAGCCCCCCTCCTGCAGGCCCTCGAGGACGAAGCTCCCCATCTCGTCGGTCCGGGCGCTGCCGGAGCGTCCGCCCCCGGATTCGGGGATCGCGTTGACGAAGGCATCGGCAACGGGTTGCCCGCCCCGGCTGACGAAGCCTTCGACCCGGCAGCCCACCTCGAAAACGATCTCGGCGAAGGCGTCCGTCTGTCCGGGACCGATGGTAACGTTCGCGCTCGCGGTGCGGGTGCTCGTCATGAAGTCGCCGGCGGTGGCGCGCAGCGCGATGCTCCCCTCGGGGGCCCCGCTGAGCTCGAACGTCCCGTCGGCGCTCCCGCGGGTCGAGGCGAAGTATGCGTCGGGACCGTTGGCGCTGATGGAGACCCCGGGAAGCTGGGTCTCGGGGAGACCGGAGACCGTCCCGTGGATGACGGCCCCCTCGGCGAGCGTGAGGGTGACCTCCTGGACCCCCTCTCCCATCACCACGGCCTCGACCGGGGCGCTGGACTGGCTCCGGAGAGTGGCCGACAAGGTGTAGCGCCCGGGGGAGAGACCCTCGAACCGGAACCGACCGTCCTCGCCGGTGAGGCTGCCCTGATCTCCACCGAACCCCCGGAAGCCGGCGTCGCCGGCCTGGCCCAGCGCGACCTCGGCGCCGCCCACCGGCCGGCCCCCGGCGAGCACCACGCCACCGATGGCGCCCCCGACCCCGAGACGCAGGTTGGCGGTGGCCGGGGCGTCCTCGAGCTCAACCGTCGCCGAGGCCTCGCTCCAGTCCGGGTGAGAGGCGGTCACGCTCCAGGTGCCGGGGGCGAGCCCGGTGAGCTGGTAAAAGCCCTCCGCGTCCGTCACCGCTTCGTTCTGGCTCCCGCCCAACATGCGGGGCATCCGGGGCCCACCCCCGCCCCCGGTCAGCTCCGCCCGCACGGTGGCGTCGAGGATGGGACGTCCGCTCTGCGCCTCGACCACCTGGCCGGCGATGGTCCCCCCCTTCGAGAGCGCGACCTCGACGCCCTCCACGCGCTGGCCTTCCTCGACCACGACACCGGAGGCGGTGCCGGGCTGGAAACCCTCCGCGCTCACCTCGACCGTCCAGCGGCCGGGCGGCACCTGGTCCAGCACGAACGTCCCGTCATCGGCATGGAACGACTGTGGTTGGTAGGGCCCGCGCTCGCCCGGCCCCGCCCTGAAGACGAACCTCGTGCCCCCTCGCGCATCGGGTTGATAGCGCACCTCGAAGTCCGGTACGGGCTGTCCGGTCTCACGCTCGGCGACCCGCCCGGCGATCTGCCCCGGGCCTTCGACCGTGATCTCGATGTCGTCGGCGGGGGCGGTGACGTCGGCCACGCGGGGGCCGAGCCCAGCCGGCCCCATGGCCTGGAGATTATAGGCCTCGCCCTCGGACAGGTCCTCGATCAGGAACGCGCCGTCGGGGCCCGAGGGCTCTTCGGTGCGCAGCGCGCCCAGGCCGGCGGCCGGGCCCCCGCCCTCGCCGGCAACGCGCGCCGCGACAGACCACCCGGGGGCGCCCGCCCCCGAGCCGTCGCGGAGGAAGCCGCTGATGGCCGCACCTGGCGCCAGGATCAGCTCGAGAAGTTCGAGGTCCTCGCCCTCGCCGAGCCTGACCGGATCCACCGTGACCCGACCGTAGCCGGGTCGGCGCGCGGTGAGCGTGTAATCACCCTCCTCGAGACCTCGGAACTCGAAGCGGCCGTCCGCGCTTGTCTCTCGCGCGGGAAGGCTCCCCGGGCCGAGCATGGTCACGGCCATGCCGCCGCCCCGTCCGCGGAACCTGAGGGGCCGACGGAGCTCGACCTCGACGCCGCCGAGCGGGCGGCCCTCCTCGTCCTTGACGAGGCCCTTCAGCTCGAGCCCCCTGCGGAGAACCACTCGCACCCCCGAGGTGGTGGCCCCCGGGGAGAGGTCGATCCCGCCGAGGGTGCGGTCTTCAAAGTCCTCGTGCCGGACCACGACCTGCTGGCTCCCCCCGGGTCGAAGACGGTTCGCCTCGAACGTCCCGTCGCGTGCCGTGCGCACCGTCTCGACCGGCCCGCCCGCCCGCATCCGCCGGACAAGAGCCCGCAGCCGATTCCCACCCGCCCCGACGACCTGAACGGTGGCGTTCTCGACGGGCGTGCCCGCCTCGTCGACCACCCGCCCGGTGAGCCGGGCCCCCCTCACGAGGGGGACGTCCTGGCTTTCCCCTTGCCCGGGGGCGACGGCCACCTGGCGCGACCAGGGGACGTAGCCCTCGTCGTCGACCCGGAGCCGGTACGACCGCGGCGGGAGGCCGGCGAGCGCATATCGGCCGTCCCGGCCGGAGCGGGCCAGGAATGCGTCCCCGTCCTCAGCCCTGGCCACGAGGCGCACCCCGGGGATCGGGCGTCCGGTGTCGGCGTCCACGACCCGGCCGGTCAGGGTTGCGGTGGAGGCCAGGATCACGCGGACCGGCTCCGTGGCGCCGGCGGTCACGGGCACGACCGCCCGACCCCGCGCTCCGCCGTCGGCCACGATCTCCCCCCCGGCCCCGGCGGGCACACCTTCAATGAGGAAGGTGCCGTCGGAGCGGACCTCGTGCCATCGCGTCGAGGTGCGGCCCTCGTATCGGATGACCGCCCCGCCGGCGGGGGTGCGGCCGTCCGGCCCCGTCACCGTCCCGCGCAGGACGCGACCCAGAGAGAGGGTGACGGGCCGGGCGAGGCCACCGGCCCGTCTCACATCCCGCTCGACAGTGGCCAGGCCCGGCGCCTCGACGCGGAGCCGATTGTCGGTGTCCGAGGCCGCGTCGAAGCGGAAGGTGCCGTCCGGCCCGGTGGTCGTGGTCTGGGGCACCGCCTCCACCGCCGAGAGATCATCCCCGACGCGCCCGCCGCGACCCGCCCAGAGCCTGACCGTCGCCGCGACGACCGGGCCACCACGGGCATCCTGAACTCGGCCGGCCAGCGCCGCCCGGGCGGCCAGCCGCACCTCGCCGAGGTCCTCCCCAGCCGGATCGACCAGCTGTTCGAGGAGATGGGGAGCGCTCGCGCCCCCGGAGAAGGCGACACGGAGCGGCGTCGCGTCCGGAGAGGCCAAGGCCGTGAAGGTCACCGCAAAAGATCCGTCCTTTCCCGTCTGGCCCTCGGCGAGGGGCTCCGGCGGGCCCTCGGCCCGCGCCTCGCGAAGTGCCCGGTCGAAGCCGTTCTCGAACGGCAGGACCGAAACGGTGATGCCCGCCCCCGGGCGGCCCTCCACCAGCACCCGTCCCCGGATCTCGGCCGAATGGGCAGCGGTGGTCGTGAAAGCCAGGGCGGCCCCCACCCAGAGCGCTGCGCGAGACGTCATGGTCACCCTCCTCTGCGGATCGCCGATCGGCAGGACCTGAGAAGGCGCTCCGACCCGCCCCTTGGACGCTCGGGCGGATCGGACGGTCGGGAACGCCCTGCCGGAATCATGGGAGGTTGAGTTGCCAGACCGCGAAGTTGAGGGCCCCGGCAAAGACGACCCACGCGAGGTAGGGCACGAGCAGGAAGGCCGCCCGGCGTCTGACGCGGTAGAACGCAACGATCGTCGCGACGATGACGATCGTCAGGGCCACGATGTCGAAGAAGGCCCAGTCCGGGCGGCGGCAGCCGAAGAACAGCCACGGCCAGGCGGCGTTGAGGGCGAGCTGCAGCAGGAAGAGCAGGACCGCGATGCGGGAGCGGCCCTCTCTCCAGACGGTCCAGCCCGCGACCGCCATCAGGGGATACAGGATCGTCCATACCGGACCGAACACCCACCCGGGCGGCGTCCACGCCGGCTTGGCCAGGGGGGCGTACCACCCGCGGATCGCCGGCGCGGCGACCATCCCGCCGAGGATCGAGACCCCGAAGCAGAGAGCGACGAACACGACGAGTCCCAACACGTCGCGACGGGCGGGCACCTTCACCGTCGAGATGTGGGGACGTCTCACTGGGCTCCTCGACGCCCATTCTTCGCCGAAAACGGGTCGAAATCCAGGGCGAGACGACGCGGGGTTGTCAAGGATGTGTAAGATGCGGGGTACGCCTTTTCCACGTCGAGGTAGCTACTGAAATGCACGATCCACGGGTCCCCGAGACCCTCGAAGGGTGGCGGGTTCTTCACCAGATGTTCCGCATCCGCTGGAGCGAGTGGCGGGCGCTTCCCGCCTCAGAGCGCACCACCCGCGCCGGCGAGGCGACCCAGGCGCTCGTGCACATGCAGCGGGGCGAGGAGGGCCGGACCGTCACCGCCACGATGCTCGGGCACATGGGCGATCTCCTGCTCATCCACTTCCGGCGGGACTTCGACGCGCTGCAGGCGGCGCAGCTTGCGGTGGCCCGTCTCGGCCTCGCCCCCTTTCTCGAGCCCACGACGTCGTTCGTCTCGGTGCTGGAACTGGGCCTCTACGAGATGACCGGCCGCATTCACCGCCGGCTCGCCGAGCAGGGCCTGGCGGAGGGGTCCGACGAGTTCGAGGCCGCCTTCGACGCCGAGATGAAGGAGCAGGA
>JAJDNV010000088.1 GCA_022340545.1 Acidobacteriota bacterium
CACCTACATGACGGCCAAGGCCCAGGACCACTCGTTGGGACCCGAGGGTCTGGGCCATCGCTACTTCGGCGGCCAGTTCGGCCGCGGGGCGCAGACGGGCTGGCCGGTTGTCGCGCCGGGGGTCTGGATCCGTCGCGGCTCCGACCGCCTCGCCGGCCTCCGGGCCGACGGCGAGAAGGACGTGATGGCCCGCCCCGGCTGGACCTACCGCGACCGGGACTCCTACCGCATCAACTCGTACGGGAAGCCCGCCCTCACCCTCCAGACCCTCGAGGGTCTGGTCGGCGAGGAGACCATGGTCCGCATCCTCCGCACGTTCGCGCGACGGTACCGGTTCGCCCACCCCTCGAGCGAGGATTTCATGGAGGTCGTCGCGGAGGTGACGGGCGAGGACTGGCGCTGGTTCTTCGAGGAGACGTTCTTCTCGAGCGGCCTCTGCGACTACGCGGTGGCCGTCGAGACCCGGCGCCGGCGGGCGCCACGGGGCTGGTTCGAGGGTCCCGACGGTGAGCTCGCGCCCGAAGCCCCGCCGGAGGACGAGGCGGACACCGCCGGGCCCGACTGGACCTCCCGCGTGACGGTGATGCGTCTCGGCGAGGTGCGGATGCCGGTCGAGGTGAGAGTCGAGCTCGCGGACGGCGGAACGGTCAAGGAGCTCTGGGACGGGCGCGACCGTTGGACGCGCTTCGAGTACACGGGGGCGAAGGCGGTCGTGGCGATCGTGGACCCCGATGGAAAGATCGCCATCGACGTGGATCGCTCCAACAACGAGTGGATGGACAAGAGCGGTCCGGCCCGGCGAGCCGCCACAAAGTGGGCGGCGCGATGGATGTTCTGGCTCCAGAACCTGCTGGAGCTGCACATGGTGGTGGGGTAGCGGGGTGCTGAGCGCACTTCAGCGCGGCTTCCGTGGCGTGGGTCGGAACTGGGGGCTCGTGGTCGTCGTGTTCGCGGTGAACCTGGGCCTCGCGCTCGTCCTCGCCCTGCCCTTCGCCGCCGAGCTCGAGGGCGAGCTCGCCCACCGCGGCACCTCGGCCTCCATGATGTACAGCTTCGACTACGACTGGTGGACCCGCTGGTCGGAGGATCAGACGGGATACACCCGCAGCTTTGCCCCCGACGTCTTCGGAACGGGTTTCGCCTTCAAGAACCTGAGCCTCCTTCTCGGCCCGCACTCGCCCGCCGGCGTGATCCCCGGTGACCGACCGCGGTCGGGCCAGGACGGCTCGACGCCGCTGCCCCCGGTGCTCGACCCGCTGATCATCGCGGTCGCCGGGCTCTACCTCCTCACCCAGATCTTCCTCACCGGCGGTCTCCTCGGGGTCTTCCGGGCCCCGCAGGGGGGGTGGACGTTCCGTGGTCTCATCCACGGCTCCGGCTTCTACTTCGGCCGCCTCCTGCGGGTCAGCCTGCTCGCCGTCGGGCTGGTCGGGATCGTCTTCGTCGTGAACGCCCCCTTCGCCCGCTGGATGGATGGCCTCGCCCGCGAGGCGGTCTCGGAGCGGACCGCGCTCGCCATCGGCCTCGGACGCCACGCGCTGCTCCTGGCCGCCCTCATGCTTGTCCACATGGCGGCGTCCTTCGCACGCGTGGTGATCGTGCGGGAAGAGCGTCGGAGCGCGATTCTCGCCTTCGTCTCGAGTCTGGGCTTTTGTGCGCGGAACCTCGCGGCCACCCTGGGGCAGTACGTGGTCGTACTCTCCCTTGCCCTCGCGCTGCTCGCCGCCTGGGCTGCGGTTGACGCGCGGCTCCTGGTGCTCGGGTGGAGGAGCCAGCTCCTGGCCTTCGCGGCCTTCCAGGCCTTCCTCGGCGGCCGGATCGCGCTCCGCCTCGGACTGCTGGCGGCCCAGCTCGAGCTCCACCGGGCGCGGGGACGGTGACCCGGCGGCCGTCCGGACCCTGGATACCGGGACCGCGGACTGGTAAGGGCGGTCCCGATCGAGTATAAAGGCGGCATCGAGACGACCGACGCAAAAAACCCCTGAAAGAGCGAAGGAGCGAGGCTGGGAGTACAACTCCCTTCGAGGACCATGGCCGAAAACGTGTTGATGAACGAGATGAGCTGGACCGAGGTGGAGGACGCGCTGAAGGAGCAGCGTCCGATCGCGCTTCTGCCGGTGGGGACGACCGAGGCTCACGGTCCTCACCTCCCGGTCACGACGGACACCATCATCGCGGTGGCGCTGGCCCGACGCGGCGTCGCCAAGCTCCAGGACAGAGGCCTCCACGCCCTCATCGTGCCCCCGGTCACGTTCTCGGTCTCCCAGCTCGGGGCCGAGTTCCCGGGAACTGTGAGCTTGCCGCCGGAGACCGTGATCGCCCTCGTGCGCGACGTGTGCGTCGCCCTCTCGAAGTCGTTCCGCGTGATCGCGCTCGTCAACGTCAACCAGGAGCCGGCCAACCTCGAGGCCTTGAAGAAGGCGGTCGAGGAGGCGAACAAGGCCGGGGCCAGCGCCTGCCTCACCGACTTCGCGAAGAAGCGCTGGGTGGACCAGCTCGGGGAGGCCTTCGGCGCCGGCGACCATGGGGGGAGCTTCGAGACCTCCCTGATGATGGCGGCGGCCGCGGATCAGGTGCGCGAGAAGGAGCGCATCAGCCTCCCGCCGATGGACGGCCTTGCCGCGGCGCTCAAGAAGGGGGCGACGACGTTCGCAGAGGCGGGTGGAGAGGATGCCTACTTCGGCGATCCCACCGCGGCGAGCGCGGAGGAGGGCGAGGCGATGTTCGAGGCGCTCTCCGGCATACTCGCCCTCCACGTGGCGGAGTACGTCGGCAGCAAGGCCTAGCCGCCCGCGCCGTTGCCGTCGAACAGCCGGATCCCGGTGTTCTCGGCGGCGATGTCGCTGATGTCGACGACGGCGGCCGCGTTCACCCCGATGGCGATGGCGATCGCCTCGGAGATCTCCTCCCGAGTGGCCCCGAACTTGAGCGCCTTCTTGACGTGCCCCTCCAGGCAGCCCTGGCACCTGGCAACCAGGCTCGCGGCGATGGCCACCAGCTCCTTGGTCTTGCGGTCGATGGACGAGGGTTTATAGGTTTCCTTGTAGAACCGAAAGTAGATCTCCCGAAACCGGGGCTCGACCATCGTGTAGGAGCTCGGCTGGGGCCGTGGCGCCCCGTTCGCATCCTCGGGGAACGGCTGGTGGTGCGGCTTCTCTTCGCTCACTATCGGCTCCTCATCTCGGGACTCCGCCGGACCGCCACCCGGGCGGCATTCCCTGTCCGCTCGGCCGCCTCGAGGAGGGATGCGGCGGCGGTCTCGTAGGCCGCACCCCCGTCACGCCAGGCACCGCCGTGGCTCCGGCCCGGCACGATCAGCACCTCGGCGGCGGGGCCGGCGGCGGCCGCCAGGTCGAAGGCGATCTCCTTTGGCATTCGTCGATCCTCGGAGTTCGCCACGAACAGGACCGGGCGGTCGCCGAGGCGGGTGGCCGCCGCGAGCACGTCGGCCTCCCGCGCGTCGAAGCCACCCTTGTGGCCCATCCAGAACAGCACCTCGTCCGTCACCGGCCAGGCCGGCACCGCCCGAAGCCACCAGCGCCAGCCCCGGAAGAGCCGGATGTGGTGGGCCACGGTGTCGCGCAGGTTGCGGAAGCTGCTGTCGCAGATGACCCCGGCCACGAGGGGGTCGTCCGCGGCGGCGAGCATGACCGAGGCCCCACCCAACGAGACCCCCCACAGGACCACCGGGCCGGCCGAGCGCTCGCGCGCGAGGTCGGCCGCCGCCCGCACGTCGTCCTTCTCGCGCACCCCGAAGGTGGTGGCCTCTCCCCCGCTCTCGCCGTGGTGGCGCAGATCGAACAGCAGCACGTTCCACCCGCGGTCGTGGGCGAAGGGGACCTTCTTCACCATCTCGACCCGGCTGCGGTTGAGGCCGTGGACCATCACCACGGTCCCCTCGGGCTCCGGCGCCGGGACCCACCAGCCGGCGAGGGCCACCCCGTCGCGGGAGCGAAAGCTCACCTCCTCGAAGGCGAGATCGAACGAGGCCGGGGTCAGGCCGCCGTTCTCCCGGTCGTTGAACTGGAACCGGCGGGTCGTGGCGAGGCCGCCGAAGAAGTAGGGGACCCACCCGAACACAAACAGGAGCACCAACGCCGCCGCCGCGATGACGGCGCGCCGGGCCCACCGCCCCCAGGCGCGAGTTCTGGTTTTGCTCACGGGATGATTGGTCATCATACGACGTTCAGGCAAAAAAAAACGGGGTTGGTGGCACCCGACACGACGGGCCGCGCTGCAGGCCTCTCTGGGGGCACTTGAGTGGCCCGAACGCGCCGTCACCCCATCGGTGCGCCACCCCCCGTCTACCCGATAATACGGTCGGGCCCATCCGTGGTTCCTCATTCGACCGTCAAACGATGTCATCGCGGCCGGGCCGGGGCATCGAGTCTCCTGGCGCACGGCGGGGGCGAGGATCGGCCGGACTCGTCCTCAAAGACGTGAGGCACCCAGGGATGTGCTCGATGCGATCGTGAGCCGCCCGCTGGCCGACCGGCCAGGGCCGGAACCCAGTCCACCAGCTCCTCGGGCGCACAGACCGCCTGCAGAGGCCGGTTCTCGTCTTCGAGGCGGGCCAGGGCGCGGAGACTCCCGGGCGCGAGCTGCCCGCGGGCCAGACCCACGCGCACGCTGACGATCAAGACGGTCGCGCTCATCGCGAAGAGGGCCGCGACCAACACCCCCGGCCGCAGGCGGGGCCACGCCAGCCGGTACGCGAGCAGGGCGGCCAGCGTCACGAGCGCGAGGCCCGTGACGAACTGCACGACCTCGGCCCCTCGAGGCGATCCCAGGACGGCGAGGGCTTCCCGCACCGAGAGCGCCCGGCCGAGGCGCACCAGCGCGGGCGCCGCGAGGACGGCCGCGACACCGACGGCCACGAGAGCATTGTCGTCGCGGCCCCAGGCGCGCGAGGGGTCCCTCAAGCGCCCCCGCCGCGCGGTCCACGGGCTGCTTCGTAGGACAACGAGCACGACGGTGATGGTCACCGCCAGCAGGGGCTGGGCGAGGGCGGCGGCGGCCAGCAACATCCCGGCGGCGACCGCGGACGGGCGGGAGGAATGTCCAACGAGGAGCGCGGCCGCCGGGAGGCCCAGGGCGAGCGCGAGGACCGCCCCGCCCTCCCCCCACATCGCGAGGAAGCCCGGCCAGGGGGCCGCGGCCAGCCCGAGAAGCGCGGCCAGGGCGGCGGAGGCAGGCCGCAGGCGCGTCCCGAGGAGGGCGAAAAGGGCGATGACGAGCATTCCGGCCGACAGGAGGGCGACGACGACCACCGATCGCCCGGGGTCGAGGCCGGAGAGGAGGGACACGTCGGCGGCCAGCGTCGGCAGCGCGGGCGCGTGGGCGCCGAAGGGCGCGAGCGGGAGCAGGGGCTCGTACGTGGCGGGCAGGCCGTCTCGCCACAGCGCCAAACGTGTCGACGCAGTGTGGAACGCCATCTCCCGGCCGGGAGCATGCGGCCAGAGAGGCCACGGCACGCTGACCACGACAGCGACGGCGACGATCAGGAGCGATGGAGCACTTCGCAGCCTGGGAACCACCCCCGTCTGCGGTCCCGTGACCGGCGGGGGAGGCTCGGGGCCGGTGTAGCCGGGAGGGGGCGGCACCGTGTGCTTCGGCAGGACACGGAGGAGGGCCAGGATGGCAAGAAGGAGGAGCGCGGCCGGAAGGACGCGAGAGCGGCCGGCGAGAGGAATCCACCACCAGCTCAGCGTCCAGAACGCCACCGACAAGGCCGGCACCGTCGTCCACGGCGCGCGCACGACGAGGAGCCCCGGCAGCAGGACCAGGGCGGCGAGGGCCACAAGGCCGGCGGCCTCCGGGGGGAGCGCGGAAGGCACCGCCCGGCATTCTACGTCGGGCCCGTCCCCTTCCTTGTCGGGCCCGCGGGCCCGTCCCCTTCCCGCCGGGGCCGCGGGCCACCCCGCGTTTCGGGTTACCATCGGCGCCGTGCCGGGCCCCCGCGATGGACTGCGTGCCGTCCTCTACGATTGGGACGGGACCCTCGTCGACTCCGCCGAAAAGAGCTATCGGTGTTACGTGAAGGTCTTCTCGACCTTCGGCATCGCCTTCGACCACGCCTCCTACGAGAGGACCTACTCGCCCGACTGGTATCAGACCTACGTCGCCGTCAACCTTCCTCGGGAGCGCTGGCCCGAGGCCGATGCGTTGTGGACCCGCTGCTACGAGCAGGAGCCGAGCTTCCTGCTGCCGGGCGCGCGCGCCGCCCTCGAGCGCCTCGCCCGGGTCGGGACGGCCCAGGGTCTCGTCTCGAGCGGCGAGGCCTCGCGTGTGAGACGCGAGCTCCGCACCCACGCCCTCGAGGGCTTCTTCGGGGACGCCGTCGTCTGCGGCGGCGAGACCGAGCGACGCAAGCCCGATCCCGAACCGCTCCTGGCCGGGCTCGAGAAGCTCGGGGTGGGCCCGGCGGAGGCGGCCTACGTCGGCGACAGCCCGGAAGACGTGGCGATGGCGAAGGCGGCGGGGGTCTTCGCGGTGGGCGTCCCCGGCGGCTTCCCGAACCGGGACGGGCTCGCCGCCGCCGGGCCCGACCTCTTCGCCCCGACCCTCGACGCCGCCCTCGACGGCCTCCTGCCGCGCTCCTCCTGAGCAACGCACCACCGGGCGGGTTTGGCCAGGCCTCCGGGCCGGGGCTAGCATGATCCGGTGAAAGGAGCCGCCCGACCGTGAGCGAGCCGCGCCGGATTCCCATCGTCGACCTCAAGGCCCAGTTGGAGCGCATCCGTCCGGAGATCGACGAGGCGATCGCGAGGGTGCTCGCAAGCACCGCCTTCGTCTTCGGCGAGGACGTGAAGGCGCTCGAGCGCGAGTTCGCGGATTTCTGCGGAACGACCCACGCCTGTGCCGTGGCCAACGGCACGGATGCGCTCCACATCGCGCTGCGGGCCCACGGGATCGGGCCCGGGGACGAGGTCGTCACCGTGGCCAACACCTTCATCGCCACCGGCGAGGCGATCCTCCTGGTGGGGGCGAAACCGGTCTTCGTGGACGTCGATGCCGAGACGTTCACGATGGACCCGCAGCGGCTCGAGGAGGCCATCACCCCCCGCACCCGGCTCCTCCTGCCGGTCCACCTCTACGGCCATCCCGCCGACATGACCGCCATCGGGGAGGTCGGCCGGCGTCACGGGCTCCCGGTCCTCGAGGACGCGGCGCAGGCCCACGGCGCGGAGTGGCGCGGCCGCCGGGCGGGGGCCCTCGGCCACGCCGCCTGCTTCAGCTTCTACCCGGCCAAGAACCTCGGGGCCTACGGCGACGCCGGAATGATCACCTCCTCGGACGCCGAGTTCGTGGCCCGCGTGCGCCAGATCGCCAACCACGGGGCGGGAGCGCACCAGTACGACAACGTCGTGCTGGGGACCAACAGCCGGCTCGACTCGCTGCAGGCGGCGATCCTGCGCGTCAAGCTCCGGCACCTGGAGCGCTGGACCGAGGAGCGCCGCTCCCGGGCCGCCGTCTATTCGCGCACGCTCGAAGGAGCGTCCGGCGTCACGCTGCCACGCGAGCGCGAGGGGGCACGCTCATCCTGGCACCTCTACACGATCCGGTCCGCTCGACGCGACGCGCTCCAGGCGCATTTGAAGGAGCGGGGAATCGCCAGCGCCGTCCACTACCCGCGGCCCATCCACCTGCAGCCGTCGATGGCGGGGGCCGGGGGAAAGGCGGGAGATCTTCCGGTTTCGGAGCAGGTCTCACGCGAGGTGCTGTGTCTGCCGATCTACCCCGAGCTCCCCGACGAGGACGTGGAGCGGATCGCGCGCGAGGTGCGTCTCTTCGTCGGCTCCGACTAGCGCATCACACGAGCTGGGCAGCCCGGCGCCGAAACTCCTCGATGACGCCATCGAGGATCTTCTGCTCCTCGGCGGCGATGCCGTCGAAGCTCACTCCGAAGACGAAGCCGCCCCGTTCGGAAGGCCGATTCCAGCGAACCGTCGCCGGAAGGCGCACGTGCGTGGCCAGGCGGCCGATCCGCACTTCGACCGAGATGGTCGCTCCCTCGGCGGGGGTCTCGACATCGGAGTGGATGCGCGCCCCGGCGCGGCTCAGGTCGGTGAGGAAGCCGGGGACGCGCCGCTCACCGTCGAGGTAGCGACACGAGGCCACGAAGGGCTGGATGCGGGGGTGCTGGCGCTTCTCCATCCGGGCGACCGGGAAGGCGACGGTGCGCCGCCGCGGCGACTACTGCGGCTCCTCGGGCGGCGGCCCCGAGGCCACTGCGGGATCGGCCGGCGGCGGCACCTCCTCCGCGGGACGCTCCGCGTTGAGGAGGGCCTTCAGCTCCTTCCCCATCTTGAAATAGGGGATCTTCTTGGGCGGCACGTCCACCCGCTCCCCCGTCTTGGGGTTTCTGCCCTTGCGCGGTGCCCGGTTGCGGAAGCGGAAGCTGCCAAAGCCCCTGATTTCCACCTCTTGGCCACCCTGAAGGGCGGAGACGATGCTCCTCAGGGCCGCCTCGACGATGATTCCCGCCTGGACCTGGGTGATGTCCAGGCGCTTCGCCACCACACTGATGAGATCCGCCTTGGTCATCGCGCTTCTCGACGACTCGGCCATTTCGCGCAACTCCCTGAAATCCCCGTCACTTCGGGGTAGAGACGGCGGATTCTAGCGCGCGAAATCCCCCGAAGTCAAATAGAACCTAGGGGATAGGCCGTACGTCAGGCGTTGGCGGTGCGTCGGGGCGCGACCGGCTTCTGGGTGGGGCGGGAGCTGAGCACTCCGAAGGTCTTCTCGAGGGCCTTGTCCACTTTTTCCTCGACGGCCCCGCGCGGCTTCGACTCCGCTTCGGCGATCTCGGTGACCAGCAGGAACTTGGCCCGCTCGAGCATCCGCTTCTCGCGGAAGGAGAGGGCCTTCTTCCGCGACAGGTAGGTGAGCCCCTTCAGGACCACGGCCACCTCGTAGAGGCTGCCGGTCCTCATCTTGTCGGAGTTCTCCTTGAAACGACCCTTCCAGTTGGACAGCTGCTCGACCTTGCCATCACCGAGGAGATTGAAGATCTTACGAACATCCGAGGGTCGAATCACCGGACGCAATCCGACCCCATCGGCGTTCTGTTGAGGCACCCATACGCGTGAGTCGTTGGCGATAATCCGGAGCTCGTAAAGGCTGATCTGGCCGCCGCCAACCGGCCGGGTCTGGATGCTCTCCACGACTCCGATTCCATGATTGGGATAGATAACCTTCTCGCCTACTTGAAACTCCACGGTGACCTCTCATTCTCGGGCGATCGTTCGGGCGACGCCTGGGGGGGGAAAGCCGACTCGCGATAACGCAATTTTACCAGCCGCGACCGTGCGGGGCAATAAGACGATGGTCACAGTGCTCGTCATTGCGCGCGCTGACGCCACCAAACAGGCTAAACCCGACGATCGACAACGCATTCCCGACGAGAACCCGACCGCGGACCGGCGCCTCAGGGCTGCAGCTGCTCCCGATACGCCACCAGCGCGTCAACGCAGGCGTCGATCTCCGCCTCGTCGTTGTAGAAGTGGGTCGAGATCCGGAGCCCCTCGGGCTTCTCGGTGACGTGGATGTTCCTTTCGATCAGGAACACGATCGCCCGGCGCGGCTCGGGCAGGCGAACGAGCGTCTCGCCCGAGCGGTGGGCGCCCCCGGGCGAAAGGATCTCGAAATCGTGCCGATCCAGCTGGGACGTCAGGTACGTGTTGAGGGCGAGCACGCGCTCGGCAATCGCCTCGATCCCGATGCCCGACAGGTAGTCGACCGCCGCGCCCAGTGCGTGGATCGGGCCGAACGAGGGGCAGCCCAGCTCGGTGCGGGCGTTGCTCGAGAGGACCCGGCTCTGGCGGTTGTCGAAGGCATACGGATCTTCCCCGCTCAGCCAGCCGATGGCCCGCGGCGGTCGCCGATCGAGGATCTGCTTGCGGATGAAGCAGAAACCGGCCCCGAAGCCCGCCCCGAGCCATTTGTGGCCCGCGGTGGCGAGCGCGTCCACCCCGCTCTGGCCCACGTCCACCGGGAAGACGCCCACGGACTGGCTGCCGCTGACGACGAGGTGGCGGCTCCCCTTGATCCGTCCGAAGGCGGTCAGGTCCTGACGGCAGCCGTTGGAGAACTGCACGTGGCTGATGGCGATCGTCGCGGCGCGCGGGGCCTCCCCCTCGCGAAAGGACTCGACGCGGAGGACGCCTTCGACCGCGGGTACGAATTGCACCGTCATGCCGCGATGGATCCAGGGCAGGGTGACCGTCGGGAACTCGAGCTCGTCCGAGAGGACCGGCCCGTCGTCTTCGAGGAGGTCCACGATGAGGTTGATCCCGGTGGACGTGTTTGGCACGAACGCAATCTCTTCCGGATCGGCGCCGATGAACCGGGCCACCGTCTCGCGGACCGCCTCGCGCCGGCGCATCCACTTGCCCCAGTGACGGTCGCCGCCCTCCTCGAGCTCGCCGTAGAAGGCGGCCACCGCCTCCCGGACCGGGCGCGGGATGGGCGACGTGGCCGCGGCGTTCAGGTAGACCTTGCCCGTGAGTCCCGGGTAGTCGGCGCGCACCTCGTCCCAGAGCGTGGCCATGGAGTCTGAGGATAACCCAGGCCCGATCCCGGCCCCACACCTCGGCGGACGGGTTACGATAGCGCCAGCGACCCTCCGTGCCGGAGTGGCGAAACTGGCAGACGCGCGGGACTCAAAATCCCGAGGGGTTCACGCCCCGTGTGGGTTCGATTCCCACCTCCGGCACCAGCATGCGTCGGGTGACGCTCAGACCCGAGCCAGGGCCCCGGGCACTGGGTCATCAGAGGACGCTGAAGGCGGCCTGAGGACCCGAGGCCAGGGGATCAGCCGAACGAGCGGTACTCCTCCAGGATGTAGTGGACGGGGTTCTGCTTCTTGTCGCCCACCCAGACCTCGTAGTGGAGGTGGGGGGCGTTCGAGCGGCCCGTGCTCCCCACGAAGCCGATCACATCTCCGCGGCGGACACGCTGGCCCGGGCGCACGTTGTAGCTCTCCAGGTGACCGTAGCGCGTGAGGGTGTCGTGGCCGTGGTCGATGATGATCGCCTTGCCGTACGCCCCCTTCCGACCGACCGAGAGCACGACCCCGTCGGCCGGAGCCAGAATCTTCGTCCCCCGCGGTGCCGAGATGTCGATGCCGGGGTGGAAGTCCCTCTCCCCGGTGAAAGGATCGCGCCGGGGGCCGTAGGCGGAGGAGAGGTAGCCGCGGACGGGCCAGATCGAGGGCGTGCTCGCGAGGAGCGCCTTCTGGTCCACAAAGAAGTTCTCGATGCGGGCGGACCGGGCGTCCAGGTCGGACAGGCTGCGCGACAGCGAGCGCAGGACGAGATCCGGGTCCCGCGAGGGCGGGAGATAATCCGTCCCGGTGACTCCGCCCACGCCGCCGATGGCGCCGTCGGCCGGGAGTGTCTGCTCGACCCCGGAGATCACGCCGAGCTTCGTCACGGTGTTGCGGAGCGAGGCCATCCGGCCCTCGAATCGGCCAATGGTGACCTCGTACTCGAGGGTCCGTGCGGAGAGCGCCGCGTTTTCGGCGCGCAGCGCCCCCAGCTCGGTCATCTGTCGGTTGAGCCAGGTGTAGTGCGCCAGCAGGCCGACGAAGGCGAGCGCGGTCGCGGCCGCCACGCGCGGCACCCAGCGGAAGAGGCGCGCCGGGATCCGGAACTTCCGGGATGCCGTTCGGGCATCCCGGATGAGAACCAGCGTGTACGAGTCGTCGGCCATCACAGCCCCCATCGGCGAGGTGCCTCAGGGCCCTGAACGGGGCCCCGCGCACCGTGCCTCGGTGAAGCACTGCAATAGCCGGACCAGGGACCGGGAGATCCCGCGGTCACATAACTGACTCAAACAGAAACACTTGAGGGTCTGGCCGAAACCGGCCTCAGTGCCGGTCTCAGTCTATGTCCGAATCCGGGACGCGGGGGGTGGCCCCGTGGGTTACCGTTGGGCAAGGGAGGGAGCCCGGCGGGCCGACGGGGGTCCGGTTCATAATGCGGCCAGGGATGGTGGGCCCGAGACGGGCGCGGGCTTCCACGGCCCGCAGGTTGGTGGCGATGAAGGGTTTCGGAAACCAGCTCAAGGAAGCACGCGAGGCACGGGGCGTGACACTCGAGGCCGTCGCCAGGGCCACGCGGATCGTTCCCCAGAACCTCGCGGCGCTCGAGCGCAGCGATCTCGAAGGGCTCCCCCGCGGGCCCTTCGGCAAGGGCTACATCCGCGCCTACGCGGAGTTTCTCGGCATCGACCCCCGGCCGATTCTCGAGGCCTACCACTCCCAGGAGCGTCAGAGCGGTCTCGGTCCCTCCGCGACCCAACGTCGGACGCTCGATGAGCTCTCCCAGCTCATGCGGCAGAGGTCCAAAGCGCAGGGGGCCAGGCCCCTCTCACCGTCCCTCATGTGGGGAGTCCTGGCCATGGTCGCGCTCGGCATCCTCGGCACCGCGGGATGGCTCCTGATCGGTGGAGAAACGCCGGCGGCGAAGGTGGCGAACGCACTCCCCCCCGCAGGTCAGGACTCGCCGGCGAACCGGGACTCCCCAGTGGCGGAGGCGACCGCGGGGTCGCCCGAGGCGGACGCGACCCCCGAGCCTTCCGAGGCGGACCTCGCCCCGGAGTCCCCGCCGCAGGAGACCCGCGAGCCGGAAAGGCCCGCGCCGGCGCCCGCCCCGAAGGCCGATGCCTCGATCGGCGAGTTTCGCGTCTCGCACTCCGGCGTGGGAACCGGGGTCGAGAACCACCGGCTCGTCGGTCGCGCCGACCGCTTCGTGGAGGGCACCGTCGTCTCGTTCTGGACCCGCGTCCTCGGTGGCGAGCCCGGCGACGTGATCCTCCACGTCTGGTCCCACGAAGGCAACGAGGTGATGAGGGCCGAGCTGGATATCGGCGGCTCCCACTGGCGCACGTTCTCCCGTCGCGCGCTGGCCCCGGGCTCCACCGGACGGTGGGTCGCGGAGGCCCGGACCCCCGACGGTCGGGTCCTGGCCCGGGAGGAGTTCCTCTGCGTCTCCGAGGAGCCCTGACCGCCCCTCAGCCGAGCAGGGCCAGCAGCCCCACGATCAGCGCCAGCGCGAGCAGGATCCCCCCGATCGTCCCCACGATCTTCCACCCCGAGTAGGGGGCGTGGCCCAGGATCCGCGTCGGGTCCTGACCCGAGATGACGGTTCTGAACAGGCGGCCTCGGTATCGGTACGCGATGACGTACGCCGGGAACGCGTAGCGCAGCGTCACCAGGCGGCGCAGCAGGATGGCCGCCGCGAAGTTGCGGAAGCGGGAGCCGGGGATGTGCCCGTCCTTGACCCGCTGCTCGGCGAGGCGTCCCATCGCCTCCGACACCTGCCGACGGGCGGCGGAGCGCCGCAGGTCGAACTGCTCGACGATCGTCTCGCCGTCGCCCAGGGGCTCGGTGCGCGCCGTGTCGAGGCGGTAGCTGTTGGTGAGCTGCGCGGTCTCGGGCTCGGAGAGACCTCGGGTGGCGGGCACGAGGATGTCCCGAAACGGCATCTCGAGCTGCCCAGCGTGGGGTGCCCACGCGGCGCGCCGTGCGCCGTGGTCGGAGTCGGCCGCCCAGCTGACGAGGGCGTCGGCCTGGAACACCCAGCCCACCCACCACAAGGCCTTCAGCGATTCGAGCCGGGCCGCCGAGGCGAGGTCCGACGGGCGGAAGAACCCCAGGCCGCGGAGCCATCCGCGGTAGGCCCCGGTCGCCTGGTCGCGGGTCACGGTGAAGGGCAGGAAGTGCTCGGTCTGCTCCATCGGGTCCGAGGTGGTCTCGAGACGCAGCACCGACCCGCAGAAGGCGCACTTCGGGGCCCGCGCCTTCTCGCTATAGGAGACCGCGGACCCACAGCCGTCGCACCTCAGCACCTCGACCGTCGCGTCCTTCCGGTCCGGTTGTGCGCCGACCGGCGTGGCCTGGCTGCAGATCGGGCAGCGCAGGTCGTCCTGCTCGAGAGGGCTGTCGCAGCGAGGGCACGGAGCGGACGGGGTCGTCATCGGAGCAGCCACACGAGAAGGCGCGCGAGACCGATGAGGGTGAGGATGCCGGCCGCGATCAGGCCGACCTTCGCCCACGAGAGCGGGACCTTCCCGAACACCTTCCCCGTCTGTCCGTTGACCAGGACGCGGATCGGGGGCTTCTCGTCGTCGTACCGGATCGCGAACACCCAGACGGGGGCCAGCGTCAGGTCGACCGATTCGTCCTCGAGGACGGTCTGGTGGCGGAGGCCGCGGACGCCGTCGCCGGGCAGGAACCCGCGCAGCAGCTCGGCCACGTGGGCCGTCGCCTCCTGCCGGGCGAGATCCCGGCACTCCTCCTGGGTTCGCGACGGCTCCTCCGCAATCCAGCCGGAGACGAGGGCCGGCGTGTAGCGCACGAGCGCGCCGAGGTCGAAGGGCTCGATGCCCTCGATCTCGTCGTTCGGGATGCCCCGCGAGGCGGTGACCAGGATGTCGGCGACGTAGGTGGCGTGCCGGCCGTCGAGGTCGCGGTACTCGGTCTTGCGCTCCCGGTCGTCGCCCTTGTAGTGCTCGGCGATGGAGGCCGCGTACGTCGTGTATGCGGTGGCCGAGTAGAGGTAGGTCGGGAGGTAGATTCCCTTCACCTTCTCGGCCGCCCTGTCCTTCAGACCGAACGGCCCCATCTTCCGTCCGCGGATCCACCGGCGCATGCGGCGGGTGGCCTCCTCGTGGGTGACGGCGAAGCCGAGCCCGAAGACCGGGTCGGGGCGATCCGGGGTCTCCGGCCGGTCGACGACCGAGGGCGAGTCGCAGTACGGGCACCGCGCGGTGCGCTGGAGGGACTCGAAGAGGATTTCGGCGCCGCACGAGCGGCAGGATGCTCGAACCCTCTGCTCGGTCGCGCTCATCGTGGTCCCGTCACTGATGCCACTGAGGGCGCTACTTCGCGAGCGCGTCCTTCATGAGGTCCAGGAGTGGCCCCCTGAACAGGCACAGCCGCAGGGACTTCACGCTCGTCTCCGGGTGCTCGGCCCAGAACCCCCGCACCGCGGCGACGTATGCCCGCGAGCAGACGTCGAGCGGCACCGCGAAGATGCCGCTGCTGACCGCGGGGAAGGATACCGACGCCCAGCCCTGCTCGTGGGCTCGGAGGAACGCCGACCGCAGCGCCTTCTCCAGGCGCTCTTCCTCCTCCCCCTGCCCCTGGTAGGGGCCCACGGCGTGGATCACGCCCTTGAAGGGCAGATCGCCTGCGGTCGTGGTCACCGCCTCCCCCACCGGAACCTCGCCCCGCTCGCGGACGAGGGCGTCGCCCTCCTCGACCAGCGCGGGGCCGGCGGCCCGGGCGATCGCGGCGGCGACACCTCCGCCGTGGGCCAGGTGGCCGTTCGCGGCATTCACGATCGCGTCCACCGGCTCCTCGAGAAGGTTGCCGGCCACGACCTCGAACGCCCGCCCTCCCGGGTGATCCTCGCGTGCGATGACCTCAGCCGCCATGACGTCCTCCGATTCGCCCTCTCAGGGCAGCAGCAACACCTTTCCCGTCGTCTTCCGCCCCTCGAGGGCCCGGTGCGCCTCCGCCGCCTCGGCGAGCGGCAACGTCTTGCAGATCCGGACCTTCAGGCGTCCCGACGCCACCGCGCCCAGTACTTCGGCGGCCCGAGCCTCGAGGCCGGCCCGGTCCGCGACGTAGTGGAACAGGGTCGGGCGGGTGAGGAAGAGCGAACCCTTCTGCGACAGGGTCAGGGGATCGATCGGAGGAGCGGGGCCGCTGGCGTTGCCGTAGAAGACCATCATCCCCCGGGGCTGAAGGCAGTCCAGGCTCTTCTCGGCGGTGGTCTTCCCGACCGAGTCGTAGACGACCCTCAACCCGCGACCGTCGGTGAGGCGCTTCACGGCGTCCAGGAAGTCCTCGCGGGTGTAGATGATGACCTCGTCGGCGCCGGCCTCCCGCGCCAGGGCGGCCTTCTCCTCGGTCGACACGGTGCCGAACACACGGGCGCCCTTCTCCTTCGCCATCTGGACGAGCAGGAGGCCCACCCCTCCGGCCGCGGCGTGGACGAGACACGTGTCACCGGGCTTCAGCGGGCAGGTGTCATGACACAGGTAGTGCGCGGTCAGGCCCTGCAGCATGACCGCGGCCGCGGTCCGGGTCTCGACGCCCTCCGGAACCGCCACCGCCTGCTCCGCGGGGACGAGGGCCACCTCGGCGTAGGAGCCGGGGGCCTTCGTCCAGGTCACGCGATCGCCTTCCCGGAAGCCGGTCGCCCCCGGCCCCACCCGGGTGACGACGCCGGCGCCCTCCAGACCCGGGGTGAGGGGGAGCGGGTTCGGGTACAGGCCCGTCCGGTGGTACACGTCGATGAAGTTGACCCCCGCCGCCTCCACCCTCACCAGGAGCTGGCCCTCGGTGGGCGTGGGCTCCGGTACGTCCGTCAGGCGAAGGACCTCGGGACCGCCGTGGCTCTCGATGCGAATCGCCTTCATGGGAATCCTCCCGTGCTCGAGCCCGTATAGGTTACGCCGGTTCGTGCTACGCTCGCGCGAGAGAAAGAGGATCTGGTGCGCCTGAGGCTCAAGCGACGGGAGGTGCTGCTGCTGGGCCTGCTCGCGGTGACGGTGGTCGTCGTCCTGTGGCCTCAGATTCGTGGCTCCAGTGGCGCCCCGGCCCGGCTGTCGCGGACGCGCCCCGCCGCCCCGATCTCGCCCGTTCCGCGGATCGATCTCGCCCGCCTCGAGGAGGACCACACCGAGGTCGAGGTCGGCCGACGCGATCTCTTCACTTATGGTCCCTTGGACCCGGGCGAGTACGAGGCCCCGCCGGCGGCCCCGCCTCCGGTGCCCAGGATGACCCCGCCCCCCACCGTAGGTCCCGCAGGAGGCGGGGGCACCGGGCGCGCCAGCCTTCCCCCCCTGAACCTCAAGTTCATCGGCTCGGTCGGGAACGCCCAGGGGGTGAAGGTGGCGGTCTTGTTGACCGACAACAACGAGGTCCTGACCGGTCAGCCGGGCGAAGTCGTGGCGAATCGCTACCGGATCGAACGGATCGGGATCGAGTCGGTCGACCTCGAGGACGTCGGCACCGGGCAGTCGCGGCGGATCCCTCTCAAGGGAAACTAGCCCTCGTTCCTCGAGCG
>JAJDNV010000091.1 GCA_022340545.1 Acidobacteriota bacterium
GCTGCTCGAGCGCCTCGGCCGCGGCCGGGAGCTGGTTCGTCTGCCGAAGAAGAGATGCCGCCGGCGGAAGGGTGGCGCAGGCCACCGTGCCGTTCGGCTCCTTCGCGGCGGCGAGGTACGAGCGGGCGGCGGGCTCCAGACGCTCGAGGGCCTCCTGGGCCTCCGCCATCCGATGGAGTGCGTGGTCGCGCAGGGCGGTGCGCTGCACGTCCGGGTGAACGAGCTGCTCGAGCGCCTCCTCCGGTCGCTCCTCCGAGACGAGGAGCAGGCCGGCGGCGAGGCGGGCGAGGCCCGCGGTCAGGGTTCCCGGGTTGCCCTCGGCGACGTCCACGAGGGCGGCGAGACGTTCGGAGGTGTCCTCTCTCTCGACCGCGTCGCGCAGGGCGTCTTCGGAGGGGTCCCTGGGGGTGAACTCCAGACGCCAGTCCGCGCCTGCGGCGGGGCGGGTGGAGAGGAGGACGACGATGCAGACGGTGAGGAATCGGAGCAAGGCGTAGACGGAAGAGGAGGGGCTACGACCCGAGGGCGCTGGCGTCGCCCCCGCCCAGGATCCGGACGAGCTCATCCTGGAAATAATCCGTGGCGTCGCGCACGTCGGCGGCGACGCGGTCGTTGTACATCTGACGGCCCCTCTCGATGTCTTCCTTGAGGCGCTCGTAGATGTCTTTCGTCTTGCGCCCCTCGGCGACCTTCGCTTCGTTGTAGAGCTTGATCTCGCTCACCACCAGGCGGGCGAAGCGTCGGGCGTCGTCGTGGGCCTTCTGCTGCTCGGGCGACATGGCCCGCACCGGAGGCGCGGCGGGGGGCGGGGCCGGCGCTCTCGGTGGCGGAGGAGGCGGCGCCTTGGCCGCCGGGGGCGCCGGTTGCGGCTTGATGGTCCCGGTGCCGAACATCACGGTCTGGGGACTCTCGGCGGCCGGAGGCGGGGCCGCGGCCGGAGCCGGGGCGGGCGGCGACGAGCGCAGGCCGGGGCTCGTCGTGCCGGTTCGCGGCGCCCCGCTGAGCACGTCGATCACCTTGCCCGCGAACGCCACGAGGATCTCCGCGGCGTCGGCTGCCGCCGGAGCGACCTCATTCGCGCTCGTATCGCAATAGAGGACGGCCGCCACCTTGTCCCGAAGGATGAGGGGGACGACGAGGAGGCCTCCCGGGCTGCCCCCGAGGCGGGCCAGCGCCTGCCCCGTGCCCGGTGACTGGGAAATGTGACTACGCTCGGCCCGCCGCGAGCTGGCGGCGAGCCGGAAGACGGTGTCCGCGCTCAACGGGATGCTGATCGCCTTCACCACCTCCGCGTTGGCGACACCGGCCCCGTACCAGCCCACCGCGTTCTGCGCCTTGACGATGAACATCACCGCGCGCTCGGCGTATCGGGTGACCTCGTTGACGAGGTGGGTGAGGACCTCGGACAGGTTCGAGCCCTTCTCGATGGCGGCGATGGAGGCCTTCAGGTCCGAGTAGTCGGCGGGGCCGCCGGCGCCGCCGGCCTGCTGGAGGACCTCGGCGATCGCACCGCCGATCTGGTTGTCGTCGATCTTCTCGTCGTAGCGTGCGACGTCTTCACCGAGCTCGTCGAGGGCGCGCACGAGCGAGGCCTGGTGACCCTGGATCGATCGCTGGATCTCGACCACCCAACTCGCCATCTGCTGGCTGATGAGTGCCGATGTGCGCGCCTTCAGATCATCTTCGAGGGCCATCTCCACCTCGGCGGTACCGCCAAAATACGGATGCAGGCCGACTTACGTCCTCGCGCATTATCTGGCACACGAAGATGGGCTGTCAATGATTGGCGCCGGTCGGCACCGGTGCACTATCGTCGGAGCCATGGGAAAGGCGGCGGTGCCGGCGACGCGAGCCGGGCTCGAGAAGCTGTACGACCGGCTGCTGAGACACTTCGGCCACGCGGGCTGGTGGCCGGGTGAGACCGCGTTCGAGGTGTGTGTCGGTGCCATCCTGACGCAGAACACCTCGTGGACGAACGTCGAGAAGGCGCTGGGCGCATTGCGTCAGCGTGACCTGCTCTCGGCGCCGAAGCTCCGGGCGGTGCCCGTGTCCCGACTGGCCCGGATGATCCGTTCCTCCGGGTACTTCAACGTCAAGGCCCGTCGCGTGCGGGCCTTCCTGGACTTCCTGCACCGGGAGTACGGAGGACGGGTGGACGGCATGACGGGGGAGGGTCCCTGGGAGCTGCGGGCGAAGCTCTTGACGGTCGACGGGATCGGGCGGGAGACGGCGGACTCGATCGTCCTCTACGCCGCTGGGCACCCGCTCTTCGTCGTTGACGCCTACACCCGGCGAGTTTTCGCCCGCCTGGGTCTCCTGAACGGCGATGAGCCGTACGACGCCATCCAGCGCTTCTTCATGGAGAGGCTGCCGCCCAACGCTCAGCTCTACAACGACTTCCACGCCCAGATCGTGCGGCTGGGCAAGGACATCTGCCGGCCCCGACCTCGCTGCGACGCCTGCCCCCTCCAGGGCCCTTGTCCGAAACGCGGGGTGTGATCGATTCAAAGTCACGATAGGTGACAGTCGGGCCGGCGATTCTTTCGCGGGAGCGTTGCATTCGTCACTCCCTCGTCCCATCCATTGCCCAAGAGTCACTCGATAAGTGTTGTATGTCGAATAAATTATGGGCACCGCCGCCAGAAGCACCCATGTTCTGGCATGCGTCGTGAACCTCCGCTGCCTGGTTGGCCAAAGAGGGCACGATGCCGAGAGTCCGGAGGCTGATGAGCGTCATGGCGGCGCTGACGATCGCCGTGGCGTGCGGTGAGACACCCAATCCTTTCGGAGTGAACCGGATCCCGACGACCGACCCCATCTTCCACGCTCTGGAATCACGCCAGCGCTACTGGTGCGAGCGGATCACCGGCGAGACCTGCCTCGTCTATCTCTCGTCGGCCCACCCCAGGTACGCCGCCTGGGTGGACTGGAGGCTCAGCTCGCCGGCCGTCTTCTGGAACGAACGGGTTCTCACCGATCGACAGTTCTGGATCACTGACCCGCGCATGGCCCACGAAGCGTGCCACCTGCGGCACGGGTGGCACCCGGAATGGAGCTCTCAGATGACAGAGGAGTTCGCCGACCACTGCGCCCTCCAGTACACGGGGCACGCCCCCTGAACGGCGCCCGGCACCCCGCCTCCGCGCCTCTGCCCCCGAGAGCGTCGGCCGCGAGCCACTGGGGGCCGACGACTGAGTGCTACACTGGAAGGAGTGGGGGCGTCACGGTTTCGACGGGAACGGCGACCCCGAGAGGAGCAAGCCGAGCGTGCCTACCGACTCGCAAATCCGGTGGGAAAAACACAACTGCCAACGACAACTTGGCACTGGCTGCCTAACTAAACCCTAGGCAACCCGCTCTGCCGGGGCCCCGCCCACGGGATCTGGACAGAGCGTCATAAAGGTGGGCTGGCTGGAATCTCTCGGTCCGGGGGTGACCAGCGAGATCAATCGGACTAGTCCTCGCCGGTTTTGTCCGGCCTTCACGGCGAAGGCGAAACTCCAGGTCGGACTAAGCTTGTAGGGCCTCTCGCAGGCGCGTTTTCGGACGCGGGTTCGACTCCCGCCGCCTCCACCAACGCACTGAAGTCGAACCGGGATCCGAGCCCTCGGAGCCCGGGATGTCCTCCAGTAGGGACAGCGTCGTTCATCGATCGACACTCTACCCTCTGGCGCTCTCCCCGTCCCGTTCGAGCCTGGGGCTCTACTCGTGGCGCAGCGCCTGGGTCGGATCGAGACGACTAGCCCGACGAGCCGGGATCAAGCCGGCCAGGGTCGCAGCGAGTCCCAGGCCCAGGATCGCCAGACCGAGGCTGACCGGATCCGCGAAGCTCACACCGAACAGCTGGGCGCGAGCGTAGTGGGCCAGACCCAGCGCGGCCGGCAGCCCCACGACGAGGCCGATACCCAGCAGGACGAGGGCCTCGCGAAGAACCAGCCAGAGCATGTCCCGGCTGAGGGCGCCGAGGGCCAGACGGAGCCCGATCTCGCGAGTGCGGCGGGTCACGTTGTAGGCCAGTACGCCGTACAGGCCGACGCTGGCCAGCAGCGTGGCGAGCAGACCGAAGGCGGCCGAGAGCCCAGCGATCAGCCGCTCGATGAGGAGCGAGTCGCTCAGGCGCTGCTCCAGGGTCCGGACGCCGTAGAGCGGCAGGTTCGGGTCCAGCGTCCTGAGCCGCTCCCGGGCCTGGGAGACCGCGGTCTCGGGCGCGAGGCTGGTGCGCACGTAGTAGGTCATGTCGCCGACCCGCGTCGAGGCGAGATACGGGATGAAGGCCTGGATGGGGATCTCGTCCCTGAGGTTGCGGTACTTGATGTCCCCGACCACGCCCACGATCTCCATGTCCGCCCGGGTCCCGGGATCGTCGCCGAAGCCGATGTGGCGGCCGAGTGGGCTTGCGTCACCGAAGTAGTGACGCGCGAAGCTCTCGTTGACGACGACGACCCGCGGGACCCAGCTGTCGTCGTCGTCCTCCCTGTGCTTGACTTGCTCGGTGTCCTGCAGGGTGAAGTCCCGTCCCGCCACCACGCTGACCCCGAGGGCCTCGAAGTAGCCCGGGCTCACCGAGTTCATGTAGGCGTTCAGGGATCCGTCCGGGCCCGGAACATGACCCTCGACGGTGATCGAGGTGTCCCAGCTCGAGTCCTGGAGAATGCCGACCGCCGCCTGGCCCACCGCGCTCACCCCCGGCAGCGACCGGAGCTCCTCTCCGAACCGTGTGTGGAAGGCCTTGCTCTCCTCGAGGGTGTACGAGCCGGTGGAGGGGTCGACGTTGAAGGCCAGCAGGTTCTGGGTCTCGAACCCCGGTCCCAGCTCACGCAGGTTCATCAGGCTGCGCACGAACAGTCCCGCGCCCACGAGCAGGAGCACAGAGATCGCCACCTGCGCGGTGACGAGAGCCTTGCGAAAGTGGGCCTGCTTCTTCCCTCCCGCCAGCGCGCCCGCCTGATCCTTGAGGGCGGGGGCGAGCTGAGCGCGGGCCGACTGAACCGCGGGGGCCAGTCCGAAGACGAGGGCCGCGGTGGCCGCCACTGCTATCGTGAAGCCCAGGATGCGGAGGTCAGGGGCCGGGGAGAGCTTCAGATTAGCGATGTAGGGCGGCATCATGGCGAAGACCATCTGGTTGGTGGCGTAGGCCAGCGCCACCCCGGCGGCCGCACCCAGCCCGGCCAGGAGCAGGCCCTCGACCAGCAGCTGCCGCGCGATCTGGACCCGGCTCGCCCCCAGAGCCAGACGAATGGCGATCTCTTGGCTCCGCACTGCGGCCCGGGCGATGAGCAGGTTCGCCACGTTGGCGCAGGCGATGAGCAACACCCCCGCCGTGAGGCCCATCAGCAGCACCAGCGGAGTCTCCAGCTGGCGGCGGAGATACGAGGGCCCCTGGCCCGCCGGTCGAACGTCCACCGTCATCTTCAGATAGGCTTCACGGTCCTCGGCCGAGGCCCTGGAGAAGCTGCTCTCCTCGACCTCGGTCCGGAGCACGCCCTCGACGAAGGGCTGAAGGGAGGCCTGAGCCTGGGCCAGGGTGCGGCCGGACTCGAGTCGTCCGAAGGCGTTCACGAACCGTGTGCGCCGGTCCTCGAGGAAGTCCCATCCCGGCATCATCTGAGGCTGCATCGCCATGGGTACGTAGATCTGGGGGACGTACTCCAGCTGGACGCCGTGGAAGCCGGCGGCCGTCACTCCCACCACCGTCAGCTTGTGTCCGTTGACGGCCACGGTCCGGCCCACGATCGACGGGTCCGCCGCGAAGCGGGACTGCCAGTAGTCGTGAGCGAGCACGACCACGGGTCGTCCACCGGGAGCATGGTTGTCCTCGGGAAGGAGGCCTCGCCCCAGGGCCGTCCCCACGCCCAGTACCTGGAAGTAACCGCTGGACACCAGCTCCGCGGAGACGCGCTCCGTCCGGTCCCCGAAGCCCAGGCTCGCCCGGGTGGGGAACCGGCAGAACATCCCCTCGAAGACCTGGTTGTTGTCCCTGAGATCCTGATAGAGGGGATAGGAGATGGCCAGGCTGGAGCCCCAGGTGCTGCCGTAGTAGTGGCCGTCCATCCGGACCAGCACGATCCGGTGCGGCTCCTTCACCGGCAGCCGCCGGAGCAACGCCTGGTCCAGCAGAGTGAACATGGCGGTGTTGGCGCCGATGCCCAGGGCCAGCGAGGCCACGGCCACTGCGGTGAAGGTCTTGGACTTGGTGAGTCCTCTCAGGGCGAAACGCAGTTCCTGCCAGAGGCTTTCCATGTACCTGAGACGTCGACGGCTGGGGAATGGTTGATCCGATGTTGGGCTCAGACCGCGGTCCGAGGAGCCAGACCTTGTCGCCGATCGTCGGGGATGCGGCGATCTCGAGGCCCGCGGCGGCGAGCTGGCCGAGGAGTTGTGCACGGGTCGTGGCCGGTGACGCTGGTGGTCATTCGCCCCAGCCGACCCGTCGGGCGATCGAGCCGACGGTCTCGATCGCGTGCTCGAGATCGAATTCGTCGAAGTCCCGTTCCCGCAGAACGGGCCGCAGCTCGATGAGCCGCTGCCCGCGCATCTCTTCAACCCGCGCCGGCGAAAGATCGACGGGAGGCGTGCCCGGGACCTCGAGCTTCCGGCGGAGCAACTCCAGGAGCTGCGCGTCCGCCACGTCGAGGTCGCCGTGCCGGGTGGCGTGCTCCACGTCGAAGAAGTCCCGGATCGCGACCTCGCGCCGCGTCAGGGCGGCGCGGAGCTTCTCGGCCATGGCCTCACGGTACGTCAGGCAGGCGACGGGGAAGGCTGGGATGAGCGGTCTCTCGTCGATCGGGTTCAAGAGGGCAGTCCGAGCCTCACCCTGGACCGTCGGCTCGAGGGTAGGCTCACGCAGCGCCACCTCGACCCGGACGGATCCAAGTTCGCCAGCGAGGAGCGACGTGTAGCCCACGGCTCCGTTGTACTGTGCCGACTCATTCGTTCCCGACAGCGGCGCGACGACTCGCAGGCCCGCCAGACGCTCGGGAAGGTCCCGAAAGCGCGCCTTCACCGGGCGGGCCCTCTGACTGCGTTCGCGGCGCGTCGTCCGGCTGGGGATGGAGCAAGTGAAATCCAGGTCTTCGCTCAAACGGTAGAAGTCGCTGAAGACCTTGGTGAGGCACGTTCCGCCCCGGAATGTCAGATCCGGATTCGCCTCGGCCAGAAGCTCCAGCACGACGCTGCAGAAGTAGTCCTTCTCCACCAGGCGCGGTGCGAGCCCGGTCCGCCGAGCGGTGAAGACGATGGACTCGGCCAGCAGATCGGGATCGTCCACATGCCAGCGGATGGCCACTTCAGCCCTCGCGGTTCAGGACCAGCCCCCAGCGCCGGCTCACCGTGCCGCGCTTCGGGCGGCCCGGGATCCAGGGTATGGTGCTGGTGGTGGCGGGAAGAACGGCCTCCAGCTTCTTCAAGAGCCTCGGCGCGGTCCCGTCGCGCTCGAGTAGGGCGCCGATACGACGGATCGTGCCCCGGTCACCATACCGAAGCGTGCAGTCGACGAGTGCCCGCGCGGTCACCCGCCCCTCGGCCAGCTCGCGGGTGATCCACAAGTAGCCCCGTGGGAGGCTGCCGAAGCGCGCCCAGTCGTAGACCGCATCGACGAGTGTCCGGACACGGGAGGAGTAGGTGAGGGTAAGTCCTTCGCGCGTTGTCGACTCCTCGGTGTCGCCGAGGCGCACGTCGGCCACCTTGATCAAGGTGAACGCCACGGCCCCCACCAACCGTTCACCGGAGAGCCTGTTGTTGTAGGCGTACAGCCGGTTGGGCACCTGCTCGCTGAAGCCGTACCGGTTGAAGGCGTTCGGCCCGCAGACCTGGTACCGCCCCTCCTTGTCGGCCATCAACGTGTTGATCGCCAGCGCCTCGTCTGGCGTCCACGCGCCGCCCAGCGGAAGCGCACGGGGGATCAGGTACAGGCCTCTGCGGACCTGGGCTATCAGCCCGGCCCTCGCCATGCGGCCAAGTAGCTCTCGCTCCTGCTTGGCCGTGATCCCGAGCGGTTCGAGGAGCTGCCCCGAGCGCAGCTCGCGGAGCCTCCGGAGCTGGGCGTAAGCCAGCAGTTGTCTCTCGAGACCTCCCAGCCGCCGCCTCATGGTTGTATTCTATTTCTCTCTAATTGCGTGTCAAGCAATTAGAGAGAAATGGCGTACACTCCCCTCGTCAACCGCGGAGGCAACAGATCGCAGGCGCCATCTCGCGGCTGGGAGTGGCCTACCCGTGGTGTGCCACTGGACACACAATGGCGGAAGGAGGGTGATCCGGGTGGCCTTCAGTCGATCCCCGGATCGCCCAAGAGTCCCTGGATGTCGCCGGGATCTTCGCCGGGGCCGTGCCAGCAGCCCGGGAGAAGAACCGTCGCCTCGGCATTCCCAACGTCCAGGTCGATGACGAGGGCACGCTGACCGAGGATTTGCCAGACGGCACTGTGAGGTTGTTGACGACGAAGTAGCGCGCTGCGTCGAGCGCCCTCCAAACCCCTCAATCCTGCGCACGAACTGGAGCGATGTCTTCTCGCTGCTTCACCCAGGCGAGCGCCTTGGCAGCCGTCTTGTCGCTGACCTCCAGAGCGGCGGCGATCCGCGACAGGCTCAGTCCAAGGAATTTCAGTCGCTGGACTTCCGCCGAGATGCGCTGATACACGGGCCTCTCAGTCGCCTCCGACATCACGAACTCAAGCGGCACCCCAGCCGTGGTTCGAGTTCGTTGCGAACGGGTCCACCATCATCTCGCTTCGCTCGTCTTCCGCGTGGACCGCCGCTGGGGCGGGCTCGTGAGGTTCCTGACGGCCTCCACCCTCGAGAAGGAAGCCAGCGGGAAGACCGCGAAGACCCTCACTCCCCGGGCCAGGGGGAATAGACTTCCTGGCAGAAACGATTCTAGGAGTGGGGCTGCTCTTCGCAGCCCACGCGGGGGGCGCCGCTCCCTGGCGGAGACGGAGGCAGGAAGAATGCGACGTGGTGACAAGGCGCAGGCTGAGGTGACGCCACTCTCCCTCTATCTGAGGCGGCGGGAGTTTCTTGCCCTCGGTGCGGGCTCGATGGTGGGGGCCCGGGCGGTGGCGCGGGTGGCGCTCGCCTCCGAGACGGAGCTTCCCCGGCTGACGGGGGTCCGGAACAGTCCGTACAGCACGGAGGAAGAGCCGACGCCATACAAGGACGTGACAAGTTACAACAACTACTACGAGTTCGGCACGGACAAGGCCGACCCCGCAGCCCACGCTGGCTCGTTCCGGACCCGGCCGTGGACGGTGGCCTTCGAGGGCGAGATCGCGAAGCCTCAGACGGTGGCCATCGACGAGCTCCTCAGCTGGTTCACCCTCGAGGAGCGCGTCTACCGGATGAGGTGTGTCGAGGCGTGGTCGATGGTCATCCCGTGGGTCGGCTTCCCCCTCGCCGATCTCGTGAAGCGGCTCGCGCCCACTCCGAAGGCAGAGTATGTGGCCTTCACCAGCGTCTTCGACCCGAGCCAGATGCCAGGCCAGCGGCGGGGTACCCTGAACTGGCCCTACGTCGAGGGGCTACGGCTCGACGAGGCAATGCACCCCCTCGCCTTGCTCGCTGTCGGTCTCTACGGGCGGGTCCTCCCCAACCAGAACGGCGCTCCTCTGAGGCTCGTGGTCCCGTGGAAGTACGGGTTCAAGGGGATCAAGGCGATCACGAAGGTGCGGTTCGTCTCGAAGGAACCCCCGACGACCTGGAGCCGGATGGCCCCCAGCGAGTACGGCTTCTACGCCAACGTGAACCCGGCAGTGGACCACCCCCGCTGGAGCCAGGCCCGGGAGCGTCGGATCGGCGAGTTCTTCAAGCGCCCGACCCTTCCCTTCAACGGCTACGCCGACCAGGTCGCCCACCTCTACGACGGGATGGACCTGCGCCGACACTACTGACAGATGGAGAAGCGGACGGCGCGACGGCTCCTGCGAGCGGTTCTCTTCGTCGCGAGCTGTGTCCCCCTCGGCCTCCTCGTCGCCGACGCCGCGCGCGGTGAGCTGGGGGCGAATCCGATCGAGGCTGCCCTCAACCGCCTCGGGTACTGGACGCTCGTGTTCGTGCTGCTGGCCCTCGGTCCGACCCCGCTCCAGACGCTGCTCGGCTGGA
>JAJDNV010000102.1 GCA_022340545.1 Acidobacteriota bacterium
CCCGGGGCGGTGGAGCTCATCCGCGAGGTGGCGAGTCGCGCCACCGATGCCCTCGTGGGCGCGGGCACGGTTCTCGACCCGGAGACCGCGACACGCTGCATCGACGCCGGGGCCCGGTTCGTCGTGAGCCCGGCCCTGAACCTCGACACCGTCGCCACCTGCCGCGAGGCGGGCATTGCCGTCATCCCCGGCGCCCTCAGCCCCACCGAGGTCGTCACCGCCTGGAAGGCCGGCGCCGATCTCGTGAAGGTCTTCCCGGCCGGGGCCGTAGGAGGCCCGAGCTACATCAAGGCCCTCAAGGCCCCCCTCCCGCAGATCGACCTCGTGCCCACCGGGGGTGTCAACCTCCAGACCGCAGGGGACTTCATCCGTGCCGGGGCGTCCGCCCTCGGGGTCGGCGGCGACCTCGTCGATCTCGCCGCCCTCCGGCGCGGAGAGGCCTCGGTCCTGACCGAGCGGGCCCGAAAGTTCGTCGAGGCCGTTCGCGAGGCGCGACCGGCGGTCTGACCGTCCGCCCATTTGACAGCCTTCTGAGGGCGACGGCACAATCGTCTGCCGGCGAGGGCCCATGGATCAGACGCTCGTCCTCAACGCGTCGTACGAGCCTCTGCGCGTCGTCCCGTGGCAGAAGGCCATCACCCTGCTGTTCCAGGGCAAGGTCGAGGTCATTGCCGTCTACGATCGGGAGATCCGGGGCGTCACGGTGCGGGTGCAGCTCCCTTCGGTCCTCCGCCTGCTCCGTCACGTCCGTATGAAACGCCGCTTCTCCGACGTCCCGTTCTCGCGCACGAACGTCTACGCCCGCGACGACAACCGCTGCCAGTACTGCGGTGGGCGGTTCTCCCCCACCCAGCTCACCTTCGACCACGTCGTCCCGGTGGCCCGGGGCGGAAGGAAGGACTGGAACAACATCGTCACCTGCTGCATCGAGTGCAACCGACGCAAGGGCGACCTCCTGCCCGAGGAGGCGGGGCTCAGCCTCCTGAGGCGCCCACGAAAGCCCCCGGCCCTGCCCCACCTGACGCTGAGCCTGGGCCTCCGTCGTGCCCCCGAGAGCTGGCACGACTACCTCTTCTGGGATCTGTCCTGGGACAAAGGCTGAGGAGGAGCGCCCTCCTCCCGCGCGATGAGCCTCCGCAGCGATCTCCAGACGATGGGACTGCCCGACGTCCTGCAGTGGATCGCTGCGGGACGGAAGACCGGCACCCTCCACATCGAGCGGGCCTCCGTCAAGAAGCGCATCATCGTGCGCGAGGGCAACATCTTCTCGTCCTGGTCGAATGACCCGCGCGAGTCCCTCGGGCAGTTCCTGATCCGCCTGGGCCTGGTGAGCGAGGAGCAGCTGTTCAAGGCCCTCCTCGCGCAGGAGGAGCAGAACAAGCTCATCGGGTCGATCCTCATCGCCGACGGGATCCTCACCGAGTACGACCTCAAGCGTGCCCTCAAGCTGAAGGCCGAGGAGACCTTCTACGACCTCTTCCTCTGGCCCTCGGGCCAGTTCGAGTTCCGGGAGGGCGAGGTCCCCCCGGACATTCGCATCACCTACGAGACCCCGGTGACGCCCGTGATCCTCGAAGGGATCCGCCGGGTCGACGAGTGGCAGCGGATCAAGGAGGTCTTCCCGAACATGGAGACGTCCTTCCTCCCCACCGACAACGACACCGCGTCGCTGGCCGAAGCCGAGAAGCGGGCCCTGGCCCTCGCTGCGGAAGGGCACACCATCGCCCAGATCAGCCTCGAGATCCGCTGCTCCGAGTTCGAGACCGCCGCTCTCCTCTTCGACCTGCACACGCGTGGCTTTCTCAAGGTGGACGAGACCCGGGCGGTCGAGACGCCGTCCGACCCGGTGGGGGCCATCCACGCCCTCCTCGCCATCGCCGAGGACCGCCTGCGGGAGAAGCGTTTCGACGCCGCCCGCAAGGCCTACGAAGACGTCCTCTCACTCGACCGGCTGAACCAGAACGCCAAGAAGGGGCTCATCGCCACGCTGGAGGCCCGCCACAAGGAGAAGACCCTGACCACCGTTCCCCAGGACGGCGTTCCCGTCCTCGCCTCCGACATGGCCGCCCTCACCACCGAGAAGCTCGACCCGCAGGAGGGATTCGTCCTCAGCCGTGTCAACGGCGAGTGGGACGTGCAGTCGATCCTGAAGCTGTGTCCCATGGGCGAGGAGGCGACCCTGCTGATCTTCGCCCGCCTTCTCGAGCGGGGGCTGATCCGGCTCCAGTAGGGCCGGGCCCGCCGCCGGCTCCTGATGCGCGCGTGCTATGATGCGCGCTCCCACGTCATGGACTCGCCACCCCGCAGGGCGCCGACCCTGCTCCAGGCCCTTCTCCCCGTCGCCGTGCTGATCGCGCTTCTGGCGCTGTCGGTCTACCTCTTCGGGGACGGCTCCTCCCAGGGCCCCAACCAGATCGCCCTGACCCTGGCCGCCGGGGTGGCGATCCTCGTCGGCGTGCACCTCGGCTACCCGTGGCGGGAGCTCGAGCGGGGCATCGTGCGCGGCATCTCGCTCTCGATGGGGGCGATGCTCATCCTGCTCGTCGTGGGTGCCCTCATCGGCACCTGGATCCTGGCCGGCGTCGTCCCGAGCATGATCTACTACGGACTCCAGGTCCTCACCCCCGCTGTCTTCTACGCCGCCGCGTGCGTCATCTGCGCCTTCGTGTCGATCGCCACGGGCTCGTCCTGGACCACCGCCTCGACCATCGGCATCGCCCTCGTGGGGGTGGCCACCGCGCAGAACCTCAACCTGGGTCTCACCGCCGGCGCCATCATCTCCGGCGCCTACTTCGGCGACAAGATGTCGCCGCTCAGCGACACCACCAACCTCGCCCCCGCGGTGGCGGGGACGGAGCTCTTCATCCACATCCGCCACATGATGTGGACGACCATGCCCAGCCTGGCTCTCGCGCTCGTCGGCTTCGCCGTCATGGGCTGGCTGGGCCCCGTGCCGGAGGAGGCCCGCGATCTCGAGGCCATCCTGGCCGCGCTCAAGGAGAGCTTCGTCATCGGACCGCATCTCCTCCTGCCCGCCGTCCTCGTGCTCGTGCTCGTCTGGCGGCGGATGCCGGCCTTCCCCGCCCTGCTGATCGGCGCCCTCGTGGGGGCCGTGTTCGCGGTCGTCTTCCAGCCGCGGGCCCTCGTGACCTTCGTCGGGGAGACGGACCTGCCCCGCGCCCTCGTGCTCGTGAAGGGCTCCTGGACGGCGCTCTTCGACGGCTTCACCCTGAGGTCGGGAAACGACGCCCTCGATGCGCTGCTCTCGCGGGGGGGCATGGCGAGCATGCTCACCACCGTCTGGCTGATCCTCTCCGCGATGATGTTCGGGGCGGTCATGGAGACGACGAAGATGCTCGAGAAGTTGGCCGCGAGCGTCCTCTCGGTGGTGAGCAGCACCGGGACGCTGGTGGCGGCGACGCTGGCCTCCTCCGTGAGCATGAACGTCCTGGCCTCGGATCAGTACATCGCGATCGTGCTTCCCGGTCGCATGTTCCGGGCCGAGTACCGCCGGCGCCGACTTCACCCCAAGAACCTCTCCCGCGCCCTCGAGGACGCCGGCACCCTCACCTCGCCCCTCATCCCCTGGAACACCTGCGGGGCCTTCATGGCCCAGACGCTGGGCGTCGGAGCCTTCACCTACCTGCCCTACTGCTTCTTCAACCTCCTCAACCCCCTCGTCTCCGCCGCCTACGGGTTCACCGGCTTCACCATCGAGCCACTGCCGGAGGGCGAGGAAGAAGACGAGGGCGCCGCGGCCTAGCGGCTCTCTGCCTCTTCGAGAGCCTGACGCACACGCGGCTTGAGCTGCGCGTCGTCCCGCGCGAGGTAGGCCTCGGCGTCCGCCCGCGCCCGGGCGAGGTCCTCCGGGTCGCCGCCCGCCCGCCAGGCCTCGAGGCCGGCCTCGATCGCCCGCACGCGCGCCTCGTCGACGTGACGGCTGTCGGGGTAGTCGGCGACGAAGGAGCGCCACTTCTCGCGATGCTCCCGCCAGGCGACGGCGCCCCCGGGCACCTCGCGGGTCAGTCGACGGAACGCGACCTCGTCCTCCTCGACGGCGGACTTCCTCTCCGCGGTGGCGAAGCCCTCGCGGAACGCCTCCGCGGCCTGGGGAGCCGGCGCCCCGGCCTTGGGCGCCTCGGCCCGTCCCAGCGTGGCCGGCGAGGCGCGGGAGGGCATCGCGTCGGCCATGGCCGCCTGGCGGCGGTCCCGGTCTGGCTCGACCGCCGGGGCCTCCTCGAGCGACTCGCCCTCCGCGACAACCGGTGCCGCCTGGGTGGCGACGCCGGCCCCGACCGGGGCGTTCTTCTGGAGCTCCGGCGCGGTGACCTCCGCGACCGGCGGTGGGGCGACGTCCCTTTCGCCCGGTCGAGCCCGTGCCATCGGGGCCGGTTCGGGCGGCGCGACGGGGGCCGCCCGTCGCTCTCTTTCCATCTCACGCTTCGCCGGCGGGCCCGTTGCGTCGTCCGCCGGGCCGGCGGCGAGCTGCTCCCCCGCCGACTGCGGTGGCGGCACGATCGCCTCCGGCATCGGGGCGGTGACCGGACGTTCGCTGGGGGTGGTCCGGGCGCGGTAGAGGCTCGGGAGCGTCAGTGGAGTCACGACGGCGAGGAGAAGGGCGGCGGCCGCGGCCCAGGCCCACACGGGCAGCCGCCAGCCCGCGTGCGCCGCCGCGTCGGTGCGCTTCCGGGGGCGACTCTTCGCCT
>JAJDNV010000104.1 GCA_022340545.1 Acidobacteriota bacterium
GTCCAGCTGAGGCCGGGCTGGGGCTTCTCCAGCGCGACGCAGATCGCGGAGTACCTTCGGCGTCTGGGCGTGAGCCACCTGTACGCGTCTCCCTACCTCCAGGCTGCGGCGGGAAGCACCCACGGATACGACGTCGTCGACCCGGGACGGGTGAACGAGGAGCTCGGGGGCGCAGCGGGACGCCGTGTGCTGTGCGCGGAGCTCCAGCGGCTCGGCCTCTTCCAGCTGATCGACATCGTGCCCAACCACATGGCGATCCGGGGCGGACACAACTCCTGGTGGTGGGACGTGCTGGAGAACGGCCCGTCGAGCCGATACTCGAGCTTCTTCGACGTCCAGTGGGGCAGCGGGAGCGTCGACAAGGTCCTCCTGCCCATCCTCGGCGACCAGTACGGGGTGGAGCTCGAGGAGGGAAAGATCGAGCTGGTGCGCCAGGGATCCCGCTTCGTCGTGCGCTACTTCGAGCATGAGAACCCGATGGCTCCGCGCTCTCTCGGTCCGATCCTTCGAGAAGCCGCGGAGCGGGCGAGCTCCGCCGACCTGGGTTTCCTGGCTGACGCCTTCGAGGAGTTGCCCTTGCCGGGGGCCGGCGACGAGACCCGCAAGCGCCGGCACCGGGACAAGGAGGTGCTGGTGCGGGCGCTGGGGCGGCTGCTCGACGAGGCCCCCGCCCTCGCCCGACTCGTCGACGCGTTGCTCGCCGAGATCAACGCCGCCCCCGACCGCCTCCACGAAACCCTCGAGCGTCAGAACTACCGTCTCGCATACTGGAAGCTCGGCAACCAGGAGCTGGACTACCGTCGCTTCTTCGACATCGACTCCCTCGTGGGGCTCCGCGTCGAGGAAGACGAGGTGTTCGAAGCAACCCATGGGCTGGCCCTCGAGTGGCTGCGCGATGGCTCGGTGCAGGGGCTGCGGATCGACCACATCGACGGCCTCTACGACCCCGCGGTGTACCTGCGGCGCCTGCGGGGGGCCGCTCCCCACGCCTGGCTCCTGGTCGAGAAGATCCTCGAGGGAGGGGAGCGAATCCCCTCCGGCTGGCCGATCGACGGGACCACCGGCTACGACTTCCTCAACCACGCCATGCGCGTGCTCACCGACCCTGACGGTGAGGAGCCACTCACCCGGTACTGGGCGGAGCTCGCGCCCGAGGAGACCGACTTCGAAGAGCTGGTGGTGGACTGCAAGCGCCTCGTGCTCAAGGAGGCCCTGGCCAGCGATCTGGACCGGCTGGTTGGCCGGCTCGCCGCGCTCGTCCAGGAGCGCCGGCGCCACCGCGACTGGTCGCGCTACGAGCTTGGCCAGGCGCTCGGCGAGATGGTCGTGAGCTTCCCTGTCTACCGAACCTACGTGCGCCCCAGCGACGAGCGGGTGGGGGAGACGGACCGCAGGATCATCGAAGAGGCCTGCCGGCGGGCCCGGTCCCGACGAAACGACATCGACGATCGGGTGTTCGACTTCGTCGAGAGCGTTCTCCTCCTGGAATCGCCGGAGCCGGACGAGCTCGATTTCGTGATGCGCTTCCAGCAGCTCACCGGGCCGGCCATGGCCAAGGGCCTCGAGGACACCGCCTTCTACCGCTACGCCCGCTTCCTGGCCTTGAACGAGGTCGGGGGCGACCCCGCCCACTTCAGCGAGCCTCGCGAGGAGCTCCACTCCTGGCTCGCCGAGCGCCAGCGCGTGTCACCGTCGTCGATCAACGCGACGTCGACGCACGACACCAAGCGCAGCGAGGACGTGCGGGCGCGCCTGCTGGTGCTCTCCGAGGTGCCGAAGGAGTGGTGGGGGCGCGTGCGACGGTGGCGCCGGCGCCTCGCCCCCGCCGTGCCCACGATCGGGGGGGGTCGGCGGGCCCCGGAGCCGCCGATGGAGTACGCAGTGTGGCAGAACCTCGTCGGGGCCTGGCCGATCTCCGAAGAGCGCATGGTCGAGTACGCGCGCAAGGCCGCCCGCGAGACGAAGCGCCACACCTCCTGGCAGGACCCCGACGAGGCCTACGAGCAGGCGCTGGCCGGCTACGTGTCCGCGATCTACGCCGATGAGGAGATCCTCGGGGAGGTCGAGGCCTTCGTGGCGAAGATCGCCGACGCCGGCTACTGCAACTCGCTCGGCCAGCTGCTGCTGAAGGTGCTCGCCCCGGGGGTGCCCGACGTCTACCAGGGGACGGAGCTCTGGGACCTCAGCCTCGTCGACCCGGACAACCGGCGTCCGGTGGATTTCGAGCATCGTCAGGGCCTGCTCTCGTCGCTGGCTGGGAGGTCCGCCGAGGAGCTCTGGGAGTCGCGGGCCGACGGTGCGGTCAAGCTGCACGTCCTCACCCGGCTGCTGGACCTGCGCACACGTCACACCGACGCCCTCGGCCCCGGGTGCGACTATCGGGCCTTCGATGTCACCGGCCGGGACGCGGGCCGCGTCGTCGCCTTCGCCCGGGGCGACTCGGTCGTTGGGGTCCTCACCCGTTGGTGGCAGCGCCGCGGGCGGTTGAGGGCGGCGAGGCTCGTCCTGCCGGAGGGGTCGTGGACGAACGTCCTGACCGGCTCTGGCCCGTGGGCGGGCAAGGTGAAGGTGGCCGAGGTGATCGCGCCGCTCCCGGTGGCTGCTCTGGAGCGCGTGCGGGACGAGGGGCGCTGACGCGGCCTGGCCACCAGGCCTCGTCTCGCCCGCGTGTCCCGTCCTTGGGGACACGCGGGTGCGTGTGGCCTATCTCAAGCTTTTCCGGCCTGTCGGAGGCGACGCTGGCGCGTCGCGGCCTACACTCGGGGTCGACGCTCGTCTCGCAAGCTCGACTTCGCGTCCCCCGAGCCCCCTACGTGGGGAGGGATAGGGTGGGGGGTTATTGAATGATTGCGTGCCGGGCTAGGCGCCGGCTTCGTCGGACGGATCGGCCACCGGCGCGGCCTCGGCCGGCGCCGTCGTTGGGGGCACCCTGACCCCCAGCTCCGCCCCGAGGCTCTCGAAGGCCGCGCACCACGCCTCGCTCGTCTCGTCCCCCGCCCGGCGTCGCCCCGGGTAGGTGTCGCGGAGGAGCTCCCAGTAGAGATCCTGGGTGCGCGCGAGGCCCACCTCGAAGGGGAGGGACCGTGCCAGGGATGCGAGCGAGGCGAGTCGCTCCAGGGGCTCCACCGTGTCCGGCTCCGCGTGGAAGCCGCGCATGAGGCGCTCGAGGGACTGCCGAAGCTCGAAGGAGAGCCCTTCCTGGTCGAGGCTCACGCCCTCGCGGTTCGCGGCGTCGATGAGGGAGCGGACCTGCTCGAGGTCGGGTGTCTCGGCCTGGAACTCCCGTCGAAGGCTGCCGTTCAGCACGTACTCGGCCGTGGTCCGCAGCACGCTCGGGAGAGGCACCCCGAGGTCGCCAATGAAGCGCATGAGGGGTGCATGGTTCTCGTAGACCTGGCGGTAGACGGCGGCCGTCTCCTCCAGGGTCGACCCGAGGATGATCCGCAGGAGCTTGCGCTGCTCGTCCCGAAAGAGGTTCTTCAGAGAGTAGTTGGACCCTTCGAAGTGCCGGTCCATCGCCCGGACCGCCTCCGGGAAGTCCGCCTTCTCGAACGCTGCGGTGGCATCGCGCGCCATCTCCTCGAAGGCCTCTTCGCCCCGGAACTCCCGAACGCCGGCGACAACCGTGTGGTCGCCGTAGTGCAGCACCCCGTAGCTGAGGAGCGCGTGCTCCTGGGTGATCTTCGAGGTGAAGCCGGCCTGCCCGAGAAGCAGCCGTGACCGCCCCGCCTCGACGACCCGCTGGTCCTCGCGGTGGACCGCGTAGGAGTAGAGACGCATTTGGTCCGGATACCCCTCGAACAGAGAGCTGATGGCGTAGTGCGCACCTACTTTGAGGAGGTCCACGACCACCGGCTTCACCCACTTGTCGTAGATGTGTGCCCCGTCGCGGTGCTCCGGAACGTTGCTCTTCGCCTCCGCCAGGCGCCGGCGGAATCCCTCCTCGAGGCCGTCCCCGAAGAGCTGCTCCGACAGGCGGAGGGCCGCCCCCGCGTACTGGATCACCTGGACCGTCTCGATTCCCGACAGCTCGTCGAAGAACCAGCCGCAGCTCGTGTACATGAGCTGCGCGTGCCGCTGCAGCTCCATCAGCTGGAGCACGCGCTTCTCCTCCGCCGGCGAGAGCTCTCGTGCGCGCTGGCCCTCCAGGAAGCGGGCCCGGCTGTCCGACCCGCGGTCGAGGATGACGTCGATGTACTCGTCGCGGGCCTTCCACGGGTCCGTCAGCAGCTCCCCGGCGGCCGCCTCGAACCGGGGCGCCAGCTCGTCGCGCAGCCCGTCGAGGGCGTTGCGGAGCGGGGTGCGCCAGGCCTGGTTCCAGTCGAGATGGCCTCCGGAGTTGCACCCGCAGTCCTCCCACCAGCGGCCGACGCCGTGCACGCAGCTCCACGCCGTCTTCTCCAGGATCTCGACCTGGTGCGTGGGCGGGTGTCGCTCCAGGTACTCGCCGTAGTTGGTGAGGCGGGCCAGCCCTCCCGCCTCGATGTGGCGAAGCGCGTAGGCGAGGGCCTTCTCCCCATGTCGGTGGTGATGTCCATAGGTCTCGCCGTCCGTCGCGATGTGGACCAGCTGCGGCCACTCGCGCGAGTCGGAGAAGGCGCCGGCCAGCCGATCCGCCAGGTACTCGCCCTTGCGGAGGAGTCCCTCGAACGCGACGGCCCGGGAAATGGGACCATCGTAGAAGAAGAGGGCGATCTGCCGCCCCGAGGGCAGCTTCGCCTCGTAGGCCCGGCTCGGGTCGATCCGTCCTCCGCTGACGTCCCTCCAGCTGCGGCCTCCGAGGGGGCGGGCGCGCCTCGCCTGCGAGGGGGCCAGGATCGTGAACCGGAGATCGGCCTCGGCCAGGGCTTCCAGGGTCTCGGTGTCCACCGCCGTCTCCGCGAGCCACATCCCCTCGGGACGACGGCCGAAGCGCCGCTCGAAGTCCCGGACCCCCCAGAGCACCTGAGTGCGCTTGTCTCGCTGGTTGGCGAGGGGGAGGATCATGTGGTTGTAGGCCTGGGCAAGGGCCGACCCGTGACCGGAGAAGCGGTCCCGGCTGAGCGCGTCGGCCTCGATCACGGCCCGGTAGACCTCGGGAGTCATGTCCTCCATCCACGACAGAAGGGTCGGACCGAAGTTGAAGCTGATCTGGGAGTAGTTGTTGACGATGTCGACGATCCGATCCTCTCCGTCGAGGATCCGGGCGCGGGCGTTCGTGGAGTAGCACTCGGCCGCGATCCGCTCGTTCCAGTCGTGGTACGGGTAGGCGGAGTCCTGCTGCTCGATCGCCTCCAGCCACGGGTTCTCCCGCGGCGGCTGGTAGAAGTGACCGTGAATGCAGATGTAGCGGTCCATGAGCCTCCTTTGACCCGGCCGGCGGTGGACGGGTCGGACCAACCCCTCAGCTTAGCCCGATTCCTCCCGGGGCGTGACCGGGGCCAGCGGGCACGCTGCACCCTCCCGCCGGGGCCTATCGCGCACTCGCCCTTGACGCCACGTTGGCCAGCACCACCGCCCCGGGGCGCTCGAAGCGGATCCGGGGCATGGACGCCAGGTCCGGGGGACGGGGGTCACGCACGTAGTCTTCCTCCTCGGTGCTGACCGCCAGACGCCACGTCGCCTTCCCCTTGAGCCCCAGCTCCCCGGCCACGCTCCGGAGATCCACGGGGCCTGGCGACCGGAGACACGCCACGACCAGCAGCGATTCACCGGCCTCGCCCCTGGGCTCGAGGTGCACGGCGACACCCCGCCCCGTGAGCGCGGCGACGCGGTACTGATCGCGCTCGAGCGAGCCGAGCCGGGCCTCCCTCCGGAGCGCGAGCAGGGTCCGGTACAGGCGCCGCAGGCCCCTGTGCGGTTCCGCGTTGGCCTCGCCCCAGTCGAGCCGGCTCCGCCGGAACGTCTCCTCGGCCTGGGGATCGGGGATGCGGGCCCGCGCCGCGGGGTCGGTGAAGGCGCGGAAGTCGGCGAACTCCCGGCGTCGGCCCTCGGTCACCCGGCGGCCGAGGTGCGGGTCGTGGTCGGTGAAGAACAGAAACGGGCTGGTGGCCCCCCACTCCTGTCCCATGAACAGCAGCGGCGTCTCGGGGCCGAGCAGCAGCAGGGTCGACGCCGCCCGCCACGTCGCCAGGTCGACCTGGTGGTGGAGGCGCTCGCCGAGGGCCCGGTTGCCGACCTGGTCGTGGTTCTGGAGGCACACCACGAAGCGGCGCGGCGGGGCCCCGGTGGGGTCGGTCCCGCGCGGGCCGCCGAAGTGGCGCGAGGTCTGTCCCCGGAAGAACCAGCCGTCCCGGATCGTCCGGGCGAGGTCCTGGACCGAGCCCGAGAAGTCGGCGTAGTAGCCATCGCGGTCGCCGGCCATCCCCACACGGAGCTGGTGGTGCAGGTCGTCCGCCCAGACGGCATCGAGCCCCCATCCCCCCTCGGCCTCGGGCTGCACCATCCGAACGAGATTCCGGCTGTCCTCGGCGATGATCAGGACGTCCCGCTCGGGGAGCGATGACCTCACCCGGTCCTGAAGCTCGGCCAGGAGATGCCGAGGCGAGTCGTCGATCAGGGCGTGGCAGGCGTCGAGGCGAAGCCCGTCGAGATGGTACTCGTGGATCCAGTGCTGCGCGTTCTCGACGAAGAACCCGCGAACGTGCTCGCTCGCCGGTCCGTCGAGGTTGACGGCCTGTCCCCACGGGGTCCTGTGGGTCTTCGAGAAGTAGGAGGGACTGAAGAGGCTGAGGTAGGCGCCGTCCGGGCCAAGGTGGTTGTAGACGACGTCGAGGAGCACCGCCAGCCTTTCGCCGTGGGCGGCATCGACGAAGTCGCGCAGATCGTCGGGCTTGCCGTAGACGCGCGCGGGGGCGAAGAGGTCGACCCCGTCGTAGCCCCAGTTTCGGTCGCCCGGGAAGTCGGCGAGGGGCATCAGCTCGATTGCCGTGACGCCAAGCCGCCTCAGGTGAGCCAGCTTCTCCCGGGCCGCCGCGAAGGTGCCCTCGGGCGTGAAGGTGCCCACGTGCAGCTCGTAGACGACGAGCTCCTCGAGGCCCAACCCCTTCCATTGGTGATCTGACCAGGCGAACGTCCCGGGATCCACGACACCAGAGGGCCCGTGGACCCCCTGCGGCTGGGAGCGCGACGCGGGATCGGGAAAGGGCCCCTCATCGTCCAGAAGGTAGCGGTAGAGGGCCCCGACCGGGAGGTCCGGCACGAACGTCCCCCAGTAGCCGGCCGCATCGCGAGCGAGGTCGCAAGCCGGCTCCGGGCCCTCGAGGACCAGCTCGACCCGCTCCCTCTCGGGCGCCCAGACCCGGAACCGGACGCCTCCCGGCTCGAGCCACGCCCCGAGCGAGGGCCGCCAGCCGCCCCCCGGGGACCCGATCACGTCCCGGGCTCGCCTTTGCTGTCCCGCTTCCTCCGTTTCGGGGCCTTCTTCCTCGCCGGTGGCCTCTCCTTCGGGGCCTTCTTCGTCGCGGCCTTCCTCCGCGGCGAAGGTCGTGGTGCGGGCGTCACCTCGGCGGGCAGGACGTCCGGCTGCACCGTCTCCGTCGGGGCCTCGCTCTTGAAGAAGACCACCCCCAGGGGCGGGAGGGTGACGGTCAGCGAGAAGGGATGACCGTGGGCCCCGAACGGGGCCGCCTCCACGCCGCCGAAGTTGCCGTGTCCCTGGCCCCAGTACTCCTTCGAGTCGCTGTTCAGCACCTCGCGCCAGAAGCCGGGGCGGGGGACTCCGATCTGGTAGTTGTCGCGCGTCACCGGCGTAAAGTTGCAGGCCACGAGGATCAGGTCCTCGGTCGAGCGCCCGCGACGGAGGAAGCTGACGAGGCTCTGCTCGACGTCGGTACAGTCGATCCACTGGAAGCCCTCCGGCTCGCAGTCGAGCTCGTGCAGCGCGGGTTCGCCCCGGTAGAGGTGGTTGAGGTCGCGGACCCACTTCTGCACGCCCAGGTGGCTCTCGTGCTCGAGGAGGTGCCAGTCCAGGCTCGACTCGTGGTTCCACTCCGCCCTCTGAGCGATGTCTCCTCCCATGAAGAGGAGCTTCTTGGCGGCCTGGCCGAACATGTAGCCGTAGAGGGCGCGCAGGTTCGCGAACTCGTCCCACCCCATGCCCGCCATCTTCCCGAGGAGCGACCCCTTTCCGTGGACGACCTCGTCGTGGGAGAGGGGGAGGACGAAGTTCTCGTGCCAGGCGTAGAGCATCCGGAAGGTGACGTTGTTGTGGTGGTACTTCCGGTGGACCGGGTCCTCGGCCATGTATTTGAGGATGTCGTGCATCCAGCCCATGTCCCACTTCAGCCCGAAGCCGAGTCCTCCCACGTAGAGAGGCCGCGACACCATCGGCCAGGCCGTGGACTCCTCCGCGATCGTCTGCACGTCCGGCCGCTCCCGGTAGACGGCCTCATTGAAGTGGCGCAGGAACCGGATCGCCTCGAGGTTTTCGCGGCCTCCGTGCTCGTTGGGGATCCACTCCCCTTCCTTTCTCGAGTAGTCGAGGTACAGCATCGAGGCCACCGCGTCCACCCGCAGCCCGTCGACGTGGAAGACGTCGAGCCAGTAGAAGGCGCTCGACATCAGGAAGGAGCGCACCTCGTGGCGGCCGTAGTTGAAGATGCAACTCTTCCAGTCCTGGTGGAAGCCCTGGCGGGGGTCCTCGTGCTCGTAGAGGTGGGTTCCGTCGAAGTACGAAAGCCCGTGCCCGTCGGTCGGGAAGTGCGAGGGGACCCAGTCGAGGATGACGCCGATGCCCCGATGGTGCAGGTGCTCGACCAGGAACATGAGGTCCTGAGGGGTCCCGTAGCGGCTGGTGGGGGCGTAGTAGCCGGTCGTCTGGTAGCCCCAGGAGCCGTAGAAGGGGTGCTCCATGATCGGCAGGAGCTCCACGTGGGTGAAGCCCATGTGGTGGCAGTGGTCGGCCAGCTTGGGCGCGATCTCCCGGTAGCTCAGCGAGCGGTTGCCGTCCTCCGGATCCCGCATCCAGGAGCCGAGGTGGACCTCGTAGATCGACATCGGGGCCTGGAGCGAGTTGCGGCCCGCGCGGGTCTCCATCCACTCCTGGTCGTTCCAGGAGTAGACGAGGTCCCAGACGATCGATCCCGTCCTGGGCGGGGTCTCGGCGTGGATGGCGTAGGGGTCGGCCTTCTCGATCGAGTAGCCGTGCTCCCGTCCGCGGACGAAGTACTTGTAGATCGTGCCCTGGCGCACCCCGGGCACGAACCCCTCCCAGATCCCGGACGAGCCGGTGGGCCGAAGGGGGTGGGACCCGCGGTTCCAGCCGTTGAACGCCCCCATCACCGACACCGACTCGGCGTTGGGGGCCCACACGCCGAAGTGTGTCCCCTCGCGGCCGTGGGCCTCGACGACGTGGGAGCCGAGGAGCCGGTAGGCTCGGTAGTGCGTTCCCTCGTTGAAGAGGTGGAGATCCTCCGGGGTCAGCAGGCTGACGTCGTGCCGGATTGCCTTGTCTGTCACGCCTTCCTCCAGTCGCGGTTCAATTGTCGTCACCCAGCAGCTGCCGGATCCCGGCCAGCGGCAGGTGCACCCAGTCGGGGCGGTTGTTGAGCTCGTAGCCGAGCTCGTAGACGGCCTTCTCGAGCAGGTAGACGGTCAGCAGACCCTCCAGCTCCGGGTCGGTGTTCGGCAGGAACGCGGCCCCAGCCGACGACTCCAGGTACCCGCGCAGGAAGCTCGCCGACACCCAGAGGTACCAGTGGCGTACCCAGGGCAGGAGGGCGGCCCTCTCCTCGGGCCGGACGGCACCCCGCTCCTCCAGGCTGCGCAAGCCCTGGTGGGCGGCGTAGTGGAAGGAGCGGATCATCCCCGCCGTGTCGCGGAGCGGAGAGCGCTTGATCCGCCGCGTGCTCAGGGGCACGGCGGGCTCGCCCTCGAAATCGATGATCACGAAGTCGGCGCCGCTGCGGAGGACCTGTCCCAGGTGGTAGTCGCCGTGTACCCGGGTCCGGACGGCCGTGACCTTTCTGTCGAGGATGCCCTTGAACCGACGCAGGACCTCCCCCTGGCGGGCGGCGACCGCGCGGGCCTCCTCCTGCGTGTCCTCGGGAATGGCGCCGATGCTCCGCTTGAGGAGCCCGAAGCTGTGCTCGGTGAGGTTCCGCATCGATTGATAGAGCGACCGCTGGTAGAAAGGCGTGAAGGGTTCGGGGGCAAAGGCCGGATCCTCCGCTCCCGAGGCGAGGGCCACGTGCATCTCCGCGGTGCGCTGGCCCAGCAGCCGGGCCGCGCTCAGGTAGGTTCCCACCGTCCCGTGGATCTCGGACGGGGGCTCCGCCCGGGCGAGGTCGACGAGGGAGCCGTCGTGGAGGACGGGCGGAATCCGCTCGCCCGCGGTCCGGGTGACGACCTCCTCGAAGTACTGGTCCACGGAGTCGAGGGTGAACCGCCAGGCATCGCCTTCGTTGTCGACGCACCCCTGCAGGATCGCCACCGACATTGCCGTGCCTTGGCGCGGACGGTACTCGATGGCGCCGGCCACGGCCGGGACGTGCCCGAAGCCTCTCCCCTCGCTCAGGAAGCGTCCGATCTCGATGTCCGGGTTCACTCCGACGTCCACCCGGCGGAAGATCTTCAAGATCAGCCGCTCCCCGAAGAGGATCGAGCTGTTGCTCTGCTCTGCCCCCAGCGGCACGGGCTCCAGCGTCTCCGTCCCGCGCAGCCGCTTGTAGGCGCGGGCGGGGAGGCCCATGAGATTGCCCGCCTGTCCCTTGAGAACGCGCCGCCGGCCGATGGCGTCCAGGAGCGCCTGGGCGAAGCCGCCGTCGCCGAAGGCGTCGTGAAGGACGCCCTCGGCCCCCTTCACCTTGAGGTGCGCCAGCACGCGGTGGCGCTCGTTCTCCAGGAGCCAGGTCGCGTGCGCTCCGGTCGCGAAGCCGAGCGTCACGACGTACGTTTCGGGGTCGCCCTCGCTGTAGTCGACCCGGACGAGGGCCAGGAAGTGCGTGGTCCGACCGGCCGGAACCGGGATGGCCTCGACGATCTCGAGCTCCTTGATGCGCCGTGCCTTGCCCCCGAACCAGCGCCGTGAGCGCAGGAATGCGGGGAGGACTCCTTCGATTCCGGCCTTCCCCCGTCCCCGGAAGGCGTTCTCCCACGTCGAAAGAACGGTCACGGTCGCGACCGGCATCGCATCCCCCGACGACTCCGCCTCATGGCTCGCCGAGCCCCGCGCCTCGAGGGCGAACCAGTAGAACGCGTGGGGCGCCAGCGTGAGCAGGTAGGGGAGCTCGCCGATGCGGGGGAAGTCGGTCTGTCCGAAGAGCTCCACCGGCACCATCTCCCTGAACTCCGAGAGGTCCAGCTCCACGAACTGCGCGTGGCGGGAGAGGTTGGCCACCACCAGGATCCGCTCGTCCTCGTGGCGGCGAATGAAGGCCAGGACCTTCGAGTTCACCGGGTGGAGGAACTCGAGGCGCCCCCGGCCGAAGCCCCGGAAGCGCTTGCGAAGCGCGATCAGGCGCTTCATCCACCACAGCAGCGAGTTCGTGTTGTTGAGCTGGGTCTCGACGTTGACCGTCTCGTAGGAGAAGTCCGGATCGATGATGGGGGGGAGGAACAGCTTCTGGGGATTGGCCCGGGAGAAGCCGGCGTTGCGGTCGGCGCTCCACTGCATGGGCGTCCGGACTCCGTTGCGGTCGCCGAGGTAGATGTTGTCCCCCATCCCGATCTCGTCACCGTAGTAGACGACGGGGGTCCCGGGCAGGGAGAGCAGCAGCCCGTTCAGCAGCTCGATGCTCCGGCGGTCGTTGCCGAGCAGCGGCGCCAGCCGCCGTCGGATCCCCAGGTTGATCCGGGCCTGGGCGTCGTCCGCGTACACGCGGTACATGTAGTCGCGCTCTTCGTCGGTGACCATCTCGAGGGTCAGCTCGTCGTGATTGCGCAGGAAGATCGCCCACTGGGCTCCATCCGGGATCGGCGGGGTCTGGCTCAGGATGTCGATGATCGGGTAGCGGTCCTCCATTCGCAGGGCCATGAACATCCGGGGCATGAGGGGGAAGTGGAAGGCCATGTGGCACTCGTCCCCCTGCCCCTCCCCGAAATAGGCCACCGCGTCCTCGGGCCACTGGTTGGCCTCGGCCAGGAGCATGCGCGCCTCGTGGTGGCGGTCCACGTGCGAGCGCAGCATCTTCAGGACCCGGTGCGTCTCGGGCAGGTTCTCGCAGCTCGTTCCTTCGCGCTCTACGAGGTAGGGAACGGCGTCGAGGCGCATTCCGTCGACGCCCAGGTCCAGCCAGAAGTCCATGACCTTGAGGACCGCGCGCAGGACGGCGGGGTTGTCGTAGTTCAGGTCCGGCTGGTGCGAGTAGAAGCGGTGCCAGTAGTAGAACTGCGCCCCCTCGTCCCAGGTCCAGTTCGAGGACTCGAAGTCCTTGAAGATGATCCGCGTCTCCCGGTAGCGCTCGATGGAGTCGCTCCAGACGTAGTAGTCGCGGTGGGGGCTTCCCGGCTTCGCCCGGCGCGCCCGCTGGAACCAGGGGTGCTGGTCGGAGGTGTGGTTGACCACGAGCTCGGTGATCACCCGGAGGCCCCGGCCGTGGGCCTCGCGCAGGAAGAGCTTGAAGTCGGCGAGTGTGCCGTAGGCCGGATGGACCGAGGTGAAGTCGGCAATGTCGTAGCCGTCGTCGCGCAGGGGGGAGGGGTAGAAGGGCAGGAGCCAGATGGCGGTGACGCCGAGGTCCCGAATGTAGTCCAGCTTCGCCGCCAGCCCGCGGAAGTCGCCGACGCCGTCTCCGCTGGCGTCGTGGAAGGCGCGGACATGGGTCTGGTAGATGATGGCGTCCTTGTACCACTGGGGATCGGCATCGTGCGTCGGAGGCTTCGCTGGACGGGGCATGGCCGAGGTCTCTACAGGAAGTAGTCGAAGTCGTGCTCCGTGCGGATCTTGCGACGGAGGCGGAGGATGTGGACCGGCACACGGCTCGGGTCGATCTGGACGAAGTTGCGGCGGCCGTGCCACAGGAAGCGGGCCCCGGAGAGGAGGTCGTGCATCTGGTAGGGGCGGTCCGGTTCGATTCCGAAGTCGTGGATCGGGAGCTCCAGCCAACCCGATTGCGTGTGGTGAGGATCGAGGTTCACAACCGTGAGGACGACGTTGCCGGACGCCGGATCGCTCTTGCTGTAGGCCAGCATCTCCTCGTTGTCCACGTCATGAAACTCGAGGGTCGCGTTCGACTGGAGGGCGGGGTTCTCGAGCCGGAGGCGGTTGATGCGGGTGATGAAGTCCTTGAGGCTGCCTCGGCTCTTGAGATCCCAGTGGCGGAGCTGGTACTTCTCCGAATCCAGGTACTCCTCGCTGCCCTCGCGCACCGGCCGTGAGTCCATCAGCTCGAAGGCCGGGCCGTAGATCCCGTAGCTGGGGCTCAGCGTCGCGGCGAGCACGAGGCGGGCCATGTGCACCGGACGTCCGCCGTGCTGCAGGGCCTCGGTGAGGATGTCGGGGGTGTTGGGCCAGAAGCTCGGGCGGAAGAACTCCCGGACCTCCGTCCGCGTGAGCTCCTTCATGTACTCGAAGATCTCCCCCTTCGTGTTGCGCCAGGCGAAGTAGGTGTAGGACTGGCTGAAGCCGAGCTTGGCGAGCTGGTACATCACCTTGGGTCGGGTGAACGCCTCGGCGAGGAAGAGCACGTCCGGGTGCTCGCGGCGCACCTCGGCGATCATCCACTCCCAGAAGCGGAACGCCTTGGTGTGCGGGTTGTCGACCCGGAAGATCCGGACGCCCTCGTCGACCCAGTGGGAGACCACCCCGAGCAGGGCCTCCCAGAGCGCCTTCCAGTCCTCGGTCTCGAAGTTGATCGGGAAGATGTCCTGGTACTTCTTCGGGGGGTTCTCGGCGTACTGGATGCTGCCGTCCGGTCGCTGGCGGAACCACTGCGGGTGCTCCTTCACCCAGGGGTGGTCGGGCGCGCACTGGAACGCCAGGTCCAGCGCCACCTCGAGGCCGCGCGATCGCGCCTTCTCCACGAGCCGCCGGAAGTCCCGGATCGTCCCCAGCTTCGGGTGAAGAGCGGTGTGGCCGCCCTCTCGGGACCCGATGGCCCAGGGGCTGCCGAGGTCCCCCGGCTTCGCCTTCGGGTTGTTGTTCGGCCCCTTGCGGTGCACGCGGCCGATGGGGTGGATCGGGGGAAGGTAGAGAACGTCGAAGCCCATCCCGGCGACGTAGGGGAGGGCGGCCTCGACGTCCTTCAAGGTCCCATGCTGGCCCTTGGCCCCCCAGGACCGGGGGAAGAGCTCGTACCAGGCGCTGAAGCGCGCCCGCTCCCGGTCGACGTCGACGCGCAGCTCCCCCTCCGGGCGCGCAACGTCCAGCCGCTCTCCGTGGCGCTCCATGAGCGAGGAGAGCTCGGGCGAGAGGGCGCGGTCGAGGGCCGGTGAGACCTCGGCTTCCCGAAGCTCCTGCGCCCACCGGGTGAGCCGGCGAGCCTCGCTTCCCCGCGCCCGGGCCGCCGCCGCCGCAAGAAGCTCCGCGCCCACGGCCAGGTCGATCCGCTCCACCGCCTCCGCATCGCGCCGCTTCCGCAGGTCCCTCTGCCAGGTCCGGAAGTGGTCGACCCAGGCCTCCACCCGATAGCGGTGGGGTTCCAGGCGCTCGACACGGAAGCGGGCGTGCCACCGGTCGTTGCCCAGGGGCTCCATCGCGAGCTCGTGCCACTTCGCCTCGGAGTCCGGTTTCCAGAGCAGGAGAACCGAGAGCGCGTCGTGCCCGTCCGAGTACGCGTCGGCCTGGACGTCGACGTCCTCGCCGACCACACGCCTGATCGGGAAACGCCCTCGCTCGATGCAGGGGCTGACGTTTTCGACGACGACCCTCGGTGGCCGCTCTCCGTCCGGGCGGACGGCGGAACGATTCGAAGACGGGCTCGTGGACGGTTGCCGGGTTCGAGGCATGGCGCTCCTCATCTGCGCGGAGGTTGTGGGCTTCTCCAGGGAGGCTGTGGACGTCTCCCGGAGGGTATGGGTCGTGGCGTGTGTCCCATTGTGACACGCCTCGTTGCTCACCGCCGGCCCTTGCCCGCGCCCGATCGTCCGACACCGCGGATCCGCCTACGGGCCGGGGGCCGGCTCGTGGCGCTCGAAGCGGAGGCGTGCGACCCGACGGCCCGACATCTGCGTGACGGTCACCCGATAGGGCGGCACCTCGGTCCGCTCGCCCTCGTTCGGCAGGTGCCCGAGCACCGAGACAACGTATCCCCCGATCGTATCCTCTTCCTTGCCCGGTTCGATGCCGAGCACGTCGGCCGCCTCCGGCAGGGGCACCCCTCCCACCATCTCGAAGGCATCGTCGCCGATCCGTTCGATCCAGTTCTTCTCCTGGTCGAACTCGTCCCCGATCGGGCCCACGATCGCCTCGAGGGCGTCCTCGAGGAACGCGAGGCCGACGGACGTCCCGTGCTCGTCGACCACGAGGGCGCAGGTCGTCCGCCGCGCCTGCAGGTTCAGGATCAGGCGACCGAGGGGTTGCCGATCGGGCACGGTGGGAAGCGGCCGCGCCAGCTTCCTGAAGTCGATCGGGCCGCCCTCCAGCAGGGCCGCGATCACATCCCGGCCGTGGACCATGCCGATGGTGGAATCGAGGTCCGGGTCGCCCAGGGGAAAGCGGGAATGGCGAGCCTCACCGAGGACCGCGAGGTTCTCGTCCTGGCTCTTGGCGGTCGACAAAGAGACGACGTCCACCCGGGGCAGCATGACGTGCCGCGCCTGCAGCCGGACCAGCCCGAGGACGTTCTCTCCGAAGAGCTGCTGACGGCCCGAGATGCGGCCCGCCTCGGAGGCAGTCCGGAGAATCGCACGCAGGTCGTCGACGTCGTGGACCTCGCCGTGAGCGTCATGGCCGCTCACACCCACCACTCGGAGCAGCTGGTTCGAGATCGAGTTGACGAGCCAGATGAAGGGCTTCAGGAGCGTCGTGAACCAGATCAGGGGGAAGGCTACGAACAACGACAGCCGCTCGGCTTTGTGAAGCGCGAATATCTTCGGCGCCTGTTCGCCGAAGGTCATGTGGAGGATGGTGATGATGGTCAGGGCGATGGCCAGGGCCGCCACGTGCAGGCCGGGGGAGTCGTGGACCCCGAGACCCGCCGAGGCCGCCCCCGAGAGCAGCAGGGTGGCCACCGCTGGCTCCGCCAGCCACCCGAGCACGAGACTGGAGATCGTGACACCGAGCTGGCACGACGAGAGGTAGAGGCTCAGGTCACTCAGAATGGTCATCGTCGCCCGCGCGGCGCGGCTGCCGGCCTGGGCGAGGGCGTCGAGGCGCGAGACCCGGACCTTGACGAGGGCAAACTCCGCGGCGACGAAGAAGCCGTTGAGGGCGACGAAAAAGGCCGTGACGACCAGCTTCCAGACGGCAGCCATGCCGGCGGCGGCCTCCGTTTCGTTCATCTGCCGTCACGAGTACGCTTGTCCGGCATCGGTGGGGGGATAGGCTACCATCTCGCGACTCCGGACGGGGCCTCGACGACCTCCCGGTCCCTTCACTCGGGGATCCCAGCTGGCGGGTTACCATGAATCAAAGAGGGCCGGAGGTTCCTACGTCGCCCGCAAACAGACGGCGGGCCCGAGCTCATCGTCTCCTCTGGGCGGGGACGGTGCTCGCGGTCCCTGTACTCCTTCTTGGTCTTGGGGTCTTTCCGCAGGAGCCTCTGCGGCGTCAAGCGGAGGCTCGCCTGCGTGACGCCGTCGGTCCAGAGTCCCGCCTCGGTGGGCTCCGAGTCACTCCCTTTCTCCTGCGAGCCGAGATCCGCGATCTCCACCTCGAGGGGCCGGGATTCGCGCTGACCGTGCCCGAAGCCCGGCTCGCCGCGGCGCCGCGTGCGTTGATGGGCACGCTCGCCCTGGAGTCGCTCGAGGTCGTGGCGCCGACGCTCAGGCTGGCCCCGGGGGAGTCGGATGAGCCCATGGATCCGGCGGCGA
>JAJDNV010000097.1 GCA_022340545.1 Acidobacteriota bacterium
ACGAAGCTCCCGAGGGCTCGATCGTCGTCAGCGGCACCGGCCTCGGCCTCCCCGGGGTGAGCAAGCCGTTGATGGACGAGCGGAACACGGAGCGGATCCTGGGCGGAGAGCAGTTCATCGAGCTCGTGCCCGAGAGCCAGAGGCGGCGGATGGCCCACAAGCGCATCATGCGCCTCGTCAAGGGCGCGGACGGCGGCGGCCACTTCGAGCTCATCGACGACACCAAGGACGTGATGAGGCTCGCCGGACGCGCCGGCGCCTTCGACCTGGCCGCCGAGTACGGCGTGTCGCCGAAGCTGATCGAGGCCCTCGACACCACGACCCAGCTCGCGATGGCCGCCGGCATCGACGCGCTGCGCGAGGCGGGGATCCCCCTCGTCCAGACCTACCGCAAGACGACGACCGGGAAGTTCCTGCCCGAGCGGTGGCTGCTGCCGGAGCCGTTGCGCGACGAGACCGGCGTCATCTTCGCGAGCGCCTTCCCGGGCTTCGACCGCTTCGCGGACGAGACCCGGCGCTTCTACACCTACGAGAGCCGGGTCACGCAGAGGCAGACGCTGGAGGAGCTGCGCCAGGTCACGAAGGACCCCGAGGCCCTCCGCGAGATCCAGCGCCGGATCGCCGAGCTGGACGAGCGGATCGCATCCGATCCCTACGTCTTCGACCGACGCTTCCTCTTCCGCGTTCTCCCCATGGGCCACAGCCAGCTCGCGGAGTTCATCGGGGCCCGCGGCCCGAACACCCATGTCAACGCCGCCTGCGCGTCGACCGCCCAGGGCGTGGCCCTTGCCGAGGACTGGATCCGCACCGGTCGCTGCCGGCGCGTCGTCGTGGTCGGTGCCGACAACCCCTCGAGCGACAACCTGATGGAGTGGATCGGCTCCGGGTTCCTCGCCACCGGCGCTGTCGCCACGGACGACAAGGTCGAGGAGGCGGCCCTCCCCTTCGACCGCCGCCGGCACGGGACGCTGATGGGGATGGGTGCCTGCGCCATGGTGGTGGAGAGCCAGGACGCGGTGCAGGAGCGCGGGATGCGTGGGATCGTGGAGCTTCTCTCCACCGAGACCGCGAACAGCGCGTTCCACGCCACCCGCCTCGACGTCGAGCACATCTCCGGAATCGTGGAGAGCCTGGTCATCTCGGCCGAGCGCCGCTTCGGCCTCAGCCGCATGGCCATGGCACCCGAGACCGTCTTCATCTCCCACGAGACCTACACCCCGGCCCGCGGCGGCAGCGCCGCCGCCGAGGTGATGGCGCTGCGCCACGTCTTCGGTCCGGCGGCCAACCAGATCGTCGTCTCGAACACCAAGGGCTTCACCGGGCACCCGATGGGGGTCGGCGTCGAGGACGTGATCGGGGTGAAGATCCTCGAGCACGGCATCGTGCCCCCGGTGCCGAACTTCAAGGAGCCGGACCCCGAGCTCGGATCGCTCAACCTGTCCCGGGGCGGGCGCTACCCCGTCCAGTACGCGATCCACCTGGCCGCCGGCTTCGGATCCCAGATCGCGCTGACCCTGACGCGCCGGATCCCCGGTGGTCTCGATCGGGTGGACGACCGCGTGGCGCACGCGCGCTGGCTGGCCGACGTGAGCGGGTACGACCGGCCCCAGACGGAAGTGGTCACGCGGACGCTTCGCGTCGCAGCGACGGGCGCCCCCGGGCGCGCCCCCGCCCCCAGCCCCTGGCGCTTCGGGCTTGGGCCCAATTCGCGGACCGGAGTGCCGACCCGAGCCGTCACTCCGGCCGCATCTGTCGCGGGCGGAACGCCGACCGGGCCCACCGTTCCGGCCGCAATCTCTCCCCCGGCGCTGGGCGCCCCTTCAGCCGCAGCCGCGGCCCCCGCGGCGTCTGTCCCACCATCCGTCCCCCCTGCGCCGGCCGTCACACCATCCGTCTCTCCCATCCCCACACCCACCCTCACCGAACCCCCCGTCTCCGCCGCCGAAGCCCCGCCCCCTGCCCCCTCGCCTGCAAGTCCGGTCGTGGAGCGGTGTCTGGCCATCGTGGCCGAGAAGACCGGCTACCCCCCGGACATGCTCGACCTCGAGTTGGATCTCGAAGCGGATCTGGGGGTGGACACGGTGAAGCAGGCGGAGACCTTCGCCGCGGTGCGCGACGAGTACGGCATTGAGCGTCAGGAGAGCCTGAAGCTGCGTGATTTCCCAACGCTGCAGCACGTGGTGCAGTTCGTCTATGACAACCGCCCCGACCTCGACCCGAAGGACGCCGCGGCCCCGCCCGCGCCGGCCTCGGTGACGGCGCCCCCCATCGCGATGGTGCCCTCGGCGACTCCTGCCCCGTCTCCGCCCCCCGCGGCCCCCGCTGCGCCGGCGGCGGCGGCGCCGCCCGCTGCCGCGTCGGTGGACCCCGTCGTTCAGAAGGTGCTGGAGATCGTTGCGGAGAAGACCGGCTACCCGCCGGACATGCTGGAGATGGACCTGGACCTCGAAGCCGACCTCGGGGTGGACACGGTGAAGCAGGCGGAGACGTTTGCCGCGGTGCGGGAAGAGTACGGGATCGAGCGCCAGGAGAACATGCAGCTGCGCGACTTCCCGACGCTGCAGCACGTCGTGCAGTTTGTGTATGACAACACCGCGCCGGGAACGCAGTCCGGAGCCAGCGTTCCCGGTGCAAGTCTGCCCCCGGCGACACCCGCCACTTCTTCGCCATTGGTGTCCCCCGCGGCACCCGTCACACCACCCATCCCGGCCGCCCCGCCGCCCACGCCCACCGCTACCCTTTCGGCAGCACCTTCTGCACCGAGTCCCGAGGACCCGGTGGTGCAGAAGGTGCTGCAAATTGTCTCCGACAAGACCGGCTACCCGTCCGACATGCTGGAGATGGACCTGGACCTCGAGGCCGATCTCGGGGTGGACACGGTGAAGCAGGCGGAGACGTTTGCCGCGGTGCGGGACGAGTACGGGATCGAGCGCCAGGAGAACATGCAGCTGCGCGACTTTCCGACGCTGCAGCACGTGGTGAAGTTTGTTCATGATTTCGCGCCCGAAACGCGACCGCAGGGCTACGTTTCGGGTGCAATGTCGCCCCCTGACGCGGCCGGAACGCCGTCCCCGGCCGACGTTCCGACCGCAATCTCGCCCCCGGTGACACCCCCCGCCACCACACCAACGACTGCCCCCGCTGCAGCCGTCACACCATCCGTTCCCGCCACGTCGCCCCCCGCGACCACGCCCCCCGCGGGCGACGCTGTCGTGTCCAAGATCCTCGAAATCGTTTCGGATAAGACCGGCTACCCGTCGGACATGCTGGAGATGGACCTGGACCTCGAGGCCGATCTCGGGGTGGACACGGTGAAGCAGGCGGAGACATTTGCCGCGGTGCGAGAGGAGTACGGGATCGAGCGTCAGGAGAACATGCAGCTGCGCGACTTCCCGACGCTGCAACACGTGGTGCAGTTCGTCTACGAGTTCCGGCCAGATCTCATGCCCGCGGCCGCAACGCCGTCCCCGGCCGACGTTCCGGCCGCAATCTCGCCCTCGGCGACACCCGCCGCCACCACGCCAACGGCTGCCCCCGCCGCATCCGTGACACCACCTGTTCCTGTTCCGAGCACGGCCGAAGCGCCGCCCGTGGTCGCCGCTTCGGCCGTGAGTCTTGCCGACACCATGCCGCGCCGCGTGCCCGTGCCTTCCCTCCGCCCCGCGCTCGACCTCTGCAAGCCGACCGGCGTCAGTCTCGCCAAGGGGACCCGCGTCGTCGTCGTGAGCGACGACGGCGGGGTGGGGAAGGCCCTCGCGGCCGTGCTCGGGAAGAAGGGTGTGAAGGCCCTGAAGCTGGCCAGCACCCTCTCCACCGACGAGACACGCGAGCAGCTCGAGGCCTGGGTGACGGAGGGACCGGTGCAGGGCGTCTTCTGGCTCCCGGCTCTCGACGTCGAACCCGCGCTGGCCGAGATGGACCTGGCCGCGTTCCGGGAGGCGAACCGCCGCCGCGTGAAGAACCTGCACGCCGCGATGCAGGTCCTCTACGAAAGCGTGTCGGAAGCAGGCACGTTCCTCGTCTCCGCGACCCGCATGGGCGGGCTCCACGGCCAGACGCCGGAGGGCGCGACCGCTCCCCTCGGGGGGGCGGTCGCCGGTTTCACCAAGTCCTACAAGCGCGAGCAGCCCCAGGCCCTCGTGAAGGTCGTGGACTTCGCGCCGGACGCGGCAGTGGATGGGGTGGTCGACGCCCTGCTCGCCGAGACCCTCACCGATCCCGGGATCGTCGAGGTCGGTCACCACGACGGCCTTCGCTGGACGATCACCCTCGAGGAGCAGCCGGCGGCCGACGGGCAACCGGGTCTCGCCCTGGGCAAGGACACCGTGTTCGTCGTCACCGGGGCGGCTGGGGGGATCACGAGCGCCATCGTCGCCGACCTGGCCGCGGCGAGCGGCGGCACCTTCGTGCTGCTCGACCTCGTGCCGGAGCCGGCGCGTGACGACACGAAGATCGCCCTCATCCGTCGGGACCGCGAAGGGCTCAAGCGGGCCCTGATCGACGAGGCGCGGGCGAAGGGCGAGAAGCCCACCCCGGTGAAGATCGACAAGGAGATCATGGCCGTCGAGCGGAGCGAGGCCGCGCTTCGCGCCGTCGAGGCCGTCGAGGGGGCGGGCGGGACGGCCCTCTGGCGGAGCGCCAACCTCCTGGACGGCCCGGCCCTGGCCGGGATCATCGACGAAGTGAGGACGAAGTTCGGCCGCATCGACGTGCTCGTCCACGCCGGGGGCATCGAGATCAGCCGAAAGCTCTCCGAGAAGGACGCGAAGGAGTTCGGCCTCGTCTTCGACATCAAGGTCGACGGCTTCTTCAGCCTGCTGAAGGCGGCGGAAGGGACGCCGATCGGGGCCACCGTGGTCTTCAGCTCGGTGGCGGGCCGTTTCGGAAACGCGGGCCAGACCGACTACAGCGCGGCAAACGCCCTCCTGTGCTCGATGTCGCGGGCGCTCCATCGGGCCCGCCCCGAGACGCGGACGATCGCCATCGACTGGACGGCGTGGGGCGGCATCGGCATGGCCACCCGCGGTTCCATCCCCACGATCATGGCCGCGGCGGGGATCTCGATGCTGCCCCCGGAGGCGGGGATCCCCACCGTCCGGCGGGAGCTGGTGGCCGGCGGGCGGTCTGGTGAGCTCGTGGTGGCGGGAACCCTCGGCATCATGGGTGAGGAGTTCGACGAGACCGGCGGGCTCGACACCGCGAAGGTCCAGGCGATGCTCGACGCCCGCAAGAAGCCGCTGCTCATGGTCGGGGAGGTGAAGGCGGCGCGGCTGTACGGGGGTCTCCAGGTGCAGACGACGCTGGACCCGACCGAGCAGCCGTTCCTGTTCGATCATCAGATCGACGGCACTCCGGTCCTGCCGGGTGTCATGGGCACCGAGGCCTTCGCCGAGGTGGCCTCGGTCGTGTGTCCCGGCCTCCATCTGCAGGCGGTCGAGGCGGAGTCGTTCCTCGCGCCGTTCAAGTTCTTCCGCAACCAGCCGGCAACGCTGCATCTCTCGGCGGTGGCGAGTCCCACCGACGACGGAGAGGTGCTCGTGAGCACCACTCTGCGCTCCGTCATCCAGCCGAAGCCCGAGCTGCCGGCCCAGGAGCGCGTGCACTTCCGTGGCCGGGTCCACATGGGGCGGAAGGCCCCGGCCCGGCCGACCGTCCGCTTCAAGAAGCCGACCCTGAAGAGCCTGGACATCGACAAGCAGGCGGTCTACGAGGCCTACTTCCACGGCCCCGCCTACCAGGTGATCGAGCGCGCGGCCGTCGACGAGGACTCGGTCGTGGCCCTGCTGGCCCGCGACCTCCCGCCGAACACTGCGCCGAAGGGGGTGGACACGCTCACCGCCCCCCGGCTCCTCGAGCTGCTCTTCCAGGCGGCGGGCCTGTGGCTGCTCGTCCAGAAGGAGACGATGGCGCTGCCCACCGCGCTGGACCAGGCGGTGTTCCTGCGACGCGCGGAGACCCCGAAGGAGGGCCGGCTCTACGCGGTGGTGGAGGTGCAGGAGGACGGTGGAGCCTTCGACGCCCGCGTCGTGGACGAGAAGGGCCGGGTCTCGGTAGAGCTCGTCGGGTACCGAACGGTGGCGCTGCCGGAGCGACGGACGATCACCAAGTAGGCACCCGAGGAACCGCCGCCGCACGCCTGAAGCCGCATTTCGGGGAGGCCGCGGCCTCTTTTCGCGACCGGTGGGTTGACGCGGCTTTGGCTGGGAACGTATCGTCCGGGCCGAACCTGGAAACGGAGGGAACCGATGCCCGTCGCCTCTTTCGAGCCAAAGTACATGAAGGTCGGTGTGCTGACCGCGGCCCTGCAGGAGCTCACCCCGCGCGAGAAGCGGGACCCTGATCCCGATCTGGCGATCGAGGAGTGGGCCGCCTTCGCACGGGAGGTGGGGGCGGACTACATGCAGCTCTCGGCGGCCCTGCACCCGTCCGAGGCGGACGTGCCCCCGGAGGCGATGCTGGACCCCGTCGCAAACACCCTCGACCTGCGGAAGCCCTTCGACAAGGACCGGGCGAAGCGCGTGCAGAAAGCCCTTGATGCGCACCGGCTGGGGCTTTCGGATCTGGGGTACTTCGACGACATGCTTCACGGGGAACCGGCGATCCGGAAGAAGAAGCACGACTTCATGCGACGGGTCTACGATGCCGCAGTTCTCCTCGGCGTCGGCGCGGTCTGCGGCTTCGTGGGCCGGAACCAGAAGCTCTCGATGGCCGAGAACCTCCTGGACTTCGAGGAGAGCTTCGTGCCGCTCCTGAAGGAGGCGAAGGAGAAGGGTCTCGTCTACCGGGTGGAGCAGTGCCCGATGCCGGGCTGGACGACCGGTGACAACTGGCACAACAACATCGCCTACACGCCCGGCACCTGGATCGCCCTACACCGCATTTGCGAGAAGCACGGGGTGGGGGGGCAGTTCCGCATCCACTACGATCCCTCGCACGCGATCCTCATGGGGCAGGACACGCGCTCGATCTTCCAGTACCTGAAGGACGAGGGTTACGACTTCCTGATCGCCGGCTTCCACGTGAAGGGCCAGGTGATCGACGCGAAGGGCGTCTCGGCCTGGGGCTACGGTGGACAGACGGTGGAGCGGGGGGACTGCATCGACGGCAAGCCCTCCCCGAACGCCGCCGACCACCTCAACGCCTGGAAGAAGCAGGTGGTGCTCTGCGAGCACGAGCTGCCGGGGACGGCGCGTCACGACCCGCTTGCCTACCTGCAGAACCGCACGGTGGACTGGCTGGATCACCAGCTGGCCGCTCGGGAGCTCCTGGCCCTCGACGTCGCCAACACCGACCTCGTCGTCGAGCACGAGTACCCGCCGGCCCGGGTCCAGGACAAGGCGCGTCTCAAGCCGATCCTCGAAGGCTCGATCGCCTTCACCCGCAAGATCGACGAGGCTGCGGCCTGCATGTACGCGTTGCAGCGCGAGGTGCTTCCCGCCCAGGAGATCCCGGTCCAGGGCCGTGGTCGGGAGGCGTATCGAAGCTGAGTCGGCTCGGGAGGAGCCGTTTCAGCACATGAAGCCGCCGTCCACGACGAGCGCGGTGCCGGTGGTGAAGCTCGACTCGTCGGAGGCCAGAAAGAGATAGGCTGCGGCCATCTCCTCGGGGGTTCCCAGCCGCCCCATCGGCTGGCGGGCCACGAGGCTCGCCTTCGCCGCCTCGGGGTCCGGTGCCTCGGCCAGGCGCTCGTCGATCCAGGGTGTGTGGGTCGTTCCCGGGCACACGGTGTTCACCCGGATGCCGTCCTTGACGTGGTCGAGGGCCATGGCCTTGGTCAGTCCCACGATCCCGAACTTCGTGGCGATGTAGGCGGCACGGTCGGGGAGGCCGCGCAGCCCGGCAATGGAGCCCGCATTGAGGATGACGCCTCGCTTGCGAGGGACCATCACCTCGAGGGCGGCCCGGGACATCAAGAACGTGCCCCTGAGGTTCACCTCCACGAGGCGGTCCCAGGCGGCGACGTCGGTGCTGAGCACCGTGCCGCTGGTCCCCACGCCCGCGTTGTTGACCAGGATGTCGAGGGGGCCGAGGGCGGACTCGGTCTCCCGCACGATCCGGCGACAGTCCTCCTCACGGGAGACGTCGCCGGGCACGGCCACCGCTCTGGCCCCCGTCTTCTCGATCTCGGCCACCACGGCATGGGCCCGGTCGGCGGCCGCGTCGTTCACCGCCGCCGCCGCCCCTTCCGCGGCGAAGGCCATCGCGGTGGCCCGCCCGATCCCCGAGCCGCCTCCGGTGACGAGGGCGACCCGATCCCGGAATCGCTCGGTCATCTCCCTTCTCCTGCCTCCCGGACCCGGTGAGGATCCCAAGGCGCTGGTCGTGCGTCACCGAGGTCGTGTTCATGTGGACGTGATGGCGCGCAGGCGGCCGGGGCCCCCGACGAGGACGCGGCTGCGCTTCGAAGCTGATGCGCCCGCAGTCGGGGTGGCACGCCGAGCGCCCAACGCTCCCGAGAAGACACACGACCTCGGTGACCCATCACTCGATCGAAGGGACGATCCGCTGGCGCTGCTGTCCCAGCTTCTCGATCCCGCACTCCACGACGTCACCGGCCTTCAGGAAGACGGGCGGGTCGAGCCCGAGACCTACCCCGGGCGGGGTGCCGGTGCTGATCACGTCGCCCGGGAGCAGCGTCATGAACCGGCTGACGTAGCTCACGAGCTGGGGAACACCGAAGACCATGTTCGAGGTATTGCCCTTCTGGCGGGACTCGCCGTTGACACTGAGCCACAGGCCGAGCTTCTGAACGTCGCCCACCTCGTCGGGGGTGGCGAGGAAGGGACCGAGCGGGGCGAAGGTGTCGGCGCTCTTGCCCTTGACCCACTGCCCCCCGTGCTCGAGCTGGTGCTCGCGCTCCGAGTAGTCGTTGTGGAGCGCGTATCCGGCCACGAAGCCCGGCGCGTCCTCGGGCGAGACGTAGCGGGCCCTGGCGCCCATCACGATCGCGAGCTCCACCTCCCAGTCGGTCTTGCTCGAATCCCGGGGGAGGACGACGTCGTCGTCCGGTCCGGAGAGGGCGGTCGTGGCCTTGAAGAAGAGCACGGGCTCCCTTGGCACCTTGGCCCCGGTCTCCCGAGCGTGGTCGGCGTAGTTGAGGCCGATGCAGATGATCTTGCTGGGACGGGCGATTGGCGGTCCCAGCCGCTCGGAGTCGGGGACTCGGCGAGCGGCGGCGAGGTGGTCTGCGGCCCAGCGACTGAGGCGGGCCAGCCCGTCGGCGCCGAAGAAGGTCTCGTCCCAGTCCTCACCAAAGCCGGAGGCGTCCACGCGCTCCCCGTTGGCGGCCAGGAGCCCCGGCTTCTCGGCTCCCGGGGGTCCGATACGGATCAGCTTCATTCGTCTCCTCCCTGTACATGGCGCCAGCGGTCCACCGCCACCGCCGCCACGATGATGACGCCGATGAGAATCTCCTGCACGTAGGTGGGCCAGCCCATCTGCTGGCTCCCGTTGCGCAGGAAGGCCATGACGAGAGCCCCGATCATGGAGCCCATGATGCTTCCCTCGCCCCCGGAGAGGCTCCCCCCGCCGATGACGACCGCGGCGATGACGTCGAGCTCGGTTCCGATGGCCACCGTGGGATCGCCCTGGCGCAGGCGGGACATCTGCATGACCCCGGCGAGCCCGAAGAAGAGGCCGGCCACGGAGTAGATGGCGAGCTTCAGCCGCTCCACCGCGATCCCGCACGCGCGGGCGGCGGCTTCGTTGGAGCCCAGCGCGAACACGCGCCGGCCGAAGACCGTCCGGCGCAGCACGAAGGCCATCACCAGGGCCAGCGTGAGGGCGATCCACACACCGGGGGCGAAGACCATCCAGGGCGCCGGGGGCACCGTGACCGCCAGCTCGTTCACCCAGCTCGCGGGGGTGTCCACCATGCTCTGGTGGGCGAGCCACTTCGCTGCGCCCCGCGCGATCCCGAGCATCCCGAGGGTGGCGATGAAGGGAACCACCTGGAGGCGGGTGATGGCGAGGGCGCTCACGAGACCGACGAGGGCTCCGACGGCCACCGCGCTGAGCACGGCGAGGACGGGCGACCACCCGTCCCGGAGACCAAGGGCACAGACGACCCCGGTGAGCGCGATGACCGATCCCACGGAGAGGTCGATTCCTCCCGCGACGATGACGAGGGTCATGCCGATCGCCCCCACCGCGACGATCACGGTCTGGGCGAGGACGACGCGGAGGTTGTGGGCGGAGAGGTAGCGCTCCGGGGCCCCGCTCGCGACCGCGAAGAACACGATCACCAGAACCAGGCCGACGAAGGGCCCGAGCCGAAACACGCGCTGCCGCAGGTCCCGCTTCATGTCCCGATCGCGGCCTCCATGACGGAGTCCGGCGTCCACTCGGCGACCGGGCGCGCGGCGCCGAGCCGGCCCCGGCTCATCACCGCCAGGCGGTCACAGACCCCGAGCAGCTCTGGCAGATAGGAGCTCACCATGAGGACGGCCTTTCCCGCGGCCGCGGCCGCACCGATGGCGTCGTAGATCTGGGCCTTGCTGGCCACGTCGATCCCCCGGGTGGGCTCGTCGAGCAGCAGGACGTCCGCCTCCTGGTGCAGCAGGCGGGCCAGGGCCACCTTCTGCTGGTTGCCACCGGAGAGGGTGCGCACGGGCTGCTCCGGGCCCCGCATCTTCACCTGAAGCTCCTCGGCCCGCTCTGCCGCCTGTGCGTGCTGGCGCCGCGGGTCGATCACGCCCAGCCGTGAGGAGGCCGACGAGAAGCGGGTCAGGGTGACGTTGTCGGCCACGGAGAGAGGCAGGGCCAGGCCTTCGCCCTTGCGATCCTCGCTGAGGTAGCCGAGGCCCTCGGCGAGCCGCCGGGCCGGTGTGCTTCGGGCGGGGCCCTCCCGCTTCCCCCGGCGGACCGTCCCCGCATCGGCCTCGTCGAGTCCGAAGAGGGCGCGCAGCATCTCGGTGCGGCCCGAGCCCATCAGACCGAAGACCCCGAGGACCTCTCCCCGATGGAGCGTGAAGGAGGCCTCGCGCACGGCGGGGGAGGACACGAGACCCCGAACCTCGATCTCCGCCTCGCCGGCGGTCGGACTCGCCCGGTCCGGGAAGCGGGTGTCCACGGAGCGTCCGACCATGTGGGCGATCAGGTCCTCGTTCGTCAGGGAGGCGAGCGGGCCGGTCGCCACCGTCCGTCCGTCGCGCAGGACCGTGCAGGCCCCGGCCACCTCCCGTGCCTCCTCGAGAAAGTGGCTGATGTAGACGACGGCGACCCCCGAGGCCGAGAGCCGGCGGATGAGCGCGAAGAGCCTCTCCACGTCCGCCCGCTGGAGGCTGCTCGTCGGCTCGTCCATCAACACCACCCGGGCCCGCCCGGCGATCGCCCGACAGATCTCGACGACCTGCCGCGCCGCGATCGGCAGCTGGCCCACCCGGGTCTCGGGATCGATCTCGGGGTGGCCGAACTCGGCGAGGACGTCGCGCGTCCGCCTCCGCGCCTCGACGAGATCCACCAGCCCCCGACGCGAGGGCTCCGAGCCGACGAGCACGTTCTCGGCGACGGAGAGGTGCGGAAAGAGCGACAGCTCCTGGTGGATGAGGGCGATGCCCCGATCCCGGGCCTCGCGCGGGGAGCGCGGTGCATAGGGGGACCCCTCGATCTCCATCCTCCCGCCCTCGGGGCGGAGAAGGCCGCCGAGGATCCCCAGCAGCGTACTCTTGCCCGCGCCGTTCTCCCCGAGCAGGGCGTGGACCTCGCCCGGCGCGACCTCGAGGGCGGCGCCATCGAGAGCGACGGTCGCCCCGAAGCGCTTGTCGATCCCGAGAAGCCTCAGCGCCGGGGTCATTCTCCCGAGGGGAGGTAGACGTCGAGGGGCGGGTGTAGCAGCTCCTGGACCGAGGGGCTGTCGATGTTCTGCGCCGTCACGACGACCACACCGGTGTCGACGCGCGGCGGCACCTCCTTGCCGAGGAGGTGGTCGACCATCGTCTCCACCGCCAGGGTGGCCATGCCGAACGGATTCTGGAGGACGAAGCCGTGCATCTCGCCGGCGCGCACGGCGTCGATGAACGCAGGGTTGGAGTCGAAGCCCAGGAGCTTCACCTTCCCCGCCAGGTTCGAGTCCTGCAGGGCGAGAAGCATCCCGGTCGTGGATGACTCGTTGACGACGAAGACACCGTCGATCTCGTCACCGAATCGATTGAGGATGTTCTCGGCCGCGCGCTTCGCGGTGTCGCGGGTGGCCCCGGCGTGCTGGTCGGCGGAGATGAGCTGCAGATCCGGCCAGGCCTCCTCCAACCGGGACACGAAGCCCTCCTCGCGGGCGGTAGTGCTGGCGGAGCCCTCCATGTAGCGAAGAAGCACGACCCGTCCCCTCCCGTCGAGGAGGCGACCCATCTCGTCCGCGGCCATCTGTCCGCCCCGGTAGTTGTCGGTGGCCACGAAGCTCACGATGTCGCCCGAGTCCAGGCCCGAGTCGACGATGACGGTGGGGATGCCCAGACGCTTGGCCTCCTCGACCGGACGGACGAGGGCCTTCGCGTCCAGGGGGGCGAGGACGATGCCGTCCACCGCCTGGCTGGTGAAGCTCTCGACGACCTGGATCTGCTGCTCGCGGTCGTCCTCGCGCAGGGGGCCCTTCCAGAGGAGCTCCACCGATATCCCGCGCTCCGCCAGGTCCCGCTGGGCCTTGATCGCCCCGGCGTGGATCGTGAGCCAGAACGTCATGTTCGTCCCTTTCGGGACGAAGGCGATGCGGAGCGTCCGATCCGCGGGGTCGGCGGACGGCCGGCTGCCCCGACAGGCCGAAGCCCCAACGCCCAGGACGAGGAGCGCGAGCCCGGTGGAGAGGCAGGCCCCGAGGAGACGACGGTGGTTCCCGGGGCTCCGATCCGGCACTGAGGTCATGGGCCTCTCCAGCCCGCCCGACGGGATAGAGAACAGGAGGAGACGGGCAGGATCGGCCGGAACCTATCTGCCCGGCACCCGGCTGTCAACCGTGACGGCCCGCTCCGGGCGGCGTCGGCAGCGGGGCGGGTGATAGGATCCGGCTGTTCGGCTGGTGTCACGGCCGGGCGCTCCGAAACCTCAGATTATCTCGCAGGAGGGGCGATGCGCTGGAAGGGACGGCGCCAGAGCAGCAACGTCGAGGACCGCCGGGGGATGCGGGTGCCGGGCGGGAGGCGGGGTGGGGTCTCGTGCCTCGGGCTTCTGATCGTCATCGCCATCGCCTACTTCACCGGAGCCAACCCCCAGCAGCTCCTGGGTCTGCTGGGTCTCGTGCAGCAGATGGCGCCGCCGCCGTCGGCCGAGCAGGCCCCCGCGGGCCCGCCGCCCGCCAACGATCCGCAGGCTCAGTTCGTGGCCGTGGTGCTGGCCGACACCGAGGACGTCTGGAACCAGCTTCTCCAGGGTCAGTACCGGGATCCCACGCTCGTGCTCTTCGACGGGCGGGTGGCCTCGGCCTGTGGGCTGACCTCCTCCGCCGTCGGCCCCTTCTACTGCCCGGGCGACCAGAAGGTGTACATCGACCTCTCGTTCTTCCGGGAGCTCTCCCAGCGCTTCGGGGCCCCCGGGGACTTCGCCCAGGCCTACGTGCTCGCCCACGAGGTGGGGCACCACGTGCAGAAGCTCCTGGGCATCTCCGATCAGGTGACCGAGATGCAGCGCCGGGCACGGGACCGGGAGGAAGCCAACGCCCTGTCCGTCCGTCTTGAGCTGCAGGCGGACTGCTTTGCCGGCGTCTACGGCCACCACAACCGGCAGTACCTCGAGCCCGGAGACGTCGAGGAGGGACTGCGCGCGGCCGCGGCCATCGGCGACGACATGATCCAGAAGCAGGCCCAGGGCTACGTGGCCCCGGAGTCGTGGACCCACGGCTCCTCGGAGATGCGCGTCCGCTGGTTCCGCAAGGGCCTCGAGTCGGGCGACCCCCAGGTCTGCAACACCTTCGAGTCGCCGCGCCTCTGACGAAGGACTCGGCCGACGACCTTCCTACCCGTCCAGCTCGCGGGGTTGCCACATCGCGCGAAGGGTCCCACGGGACCGGGGGCCAACGTCGCGCCAGCTCTCGATGGGAAGCTCGACGACCGCGAGAGCCGCCGTCGGCATGACCTGCGCCTGGCCGACCAGAAGGGCGACCAGCTCTTCGAGGGTGGGGTTGTGCCCCACGATCATGGCGTGGCCGATCGAGTCGGGGAGATCGCGCAGCACGTCGAGGCAGGTGTCGGGGCTCGCCCCGTAGAGGCTCCGGGTGAGGCGCACCTCCTCCGGAAACCCCGCCGCCGTGGCCACCGCGAGGGCGGTATCCCGCGCCCGCCGGGCGGTCGAGCTGAGGATCACGTCGGGCACGAGGCCCTGCTCCCGGATGAGATCGCCCATGCGGGGTGCGTCGCGGGTCCCACGCTTGTTCAACGGTCGGTCGTGGTCCTCGAGCGACGAGTCCTTCCAGCTCGACTTGGCGTGCCGCAAGATCGAGAGGAGCTTCATCGCGTGAAAGCTACCACGGTCGGGCGGCGCTGGTGCCCGG
>JAJDNV010000139.1 GCA_022340545.1 Acidobacteriota bacterium
TGCGTCGTGCCCGCCTCGGCGCACGCCTCAGTCATCACATCCGAGAGCTTCGGGCAGAACGGGTGGGCGAGGGCCACGTGCGCCACGAGCCCCCGACCGAAGAACGTTGAACGGCGCTGCCGGGTACGGTCGACGAACTGATCCGGGACCATCACGTGGAGCGGCTCGTACTCCTGCTTGAGCGAGCCCACCGCGGAAACGGACAGGATCCACTGGACCCCGAGCTGCTTCATGGCGAAGACGTTCGCGCAGTAGTTCAGCTCGTGAGGCAGGATGCGGTGCCCGCGGGCGTGGCGCGGCAGGAAGGCCACGCGGTTGCCCTCCAGGTTGCCGACCATGAGGGCGTCCGAGGGAGGACCGAAGGGGGTCTCGACCTGGACCTCCTTCAGGTCGGTGAAGCCGTCCATCTGGTAGAGGCCGCTGCCGCCGATGATCCCGATGTCCACGCGCTCGCTCATCCTCGTCACCTCGAATCCGGGGCGTCATCGTACGGTTCCCGTCGCCCTGCACGCAAACCGGGCCCGGGGCACGGGCAGGAAGCGGAGGCCCGAGCTCGGAAGGCCGCCGGGTCACGGCTCCGGGGGCTTTGTCTTCTCCTTGAGCTCCAGCAGCACCCCGGTCGCCGCGCGGGGATGCACGAAGGCCACGCGACAGCCTTCGGCGCCAGGCCGGGGGACCTCGTCGACGAGCTCGACCCCCCGGGTCTTCATCTCTGCCAGGGTGGCGTCCAGGTCGTCGACGAGGATGCAGACGTGGTGGAGACCCGAGCGCTTCTCGAGGAAACGGGCGATCGCGGAGCTCGGCGCGGTCGGCTCGAGTAGCTCGAGACGCGACTCCCCCACCGCCAGGAACGCCGCCCTCACCTTCTCGGTGGGAACGTCATGGGTCTCGCCCACGGGGAAGCCGAGGGCCTCCCACGACTTCACCGCCTCGGCCAGGCTCGCCACGGCGATACCGAGATGGTCGATCCTCCGGCTCGTCGCCGGGAGCCCCATCTTTTCGACGGCTTCGTCGGCGGCGGCGTAGGGATCGATGACCCGGTCCACCATCCGTGCGACGGTCTTCTCGACCTCCCCCGGCGCGAGCACGCGCTGAAACGCGTGCCCCATGAGCCGCTCACGCACCGCGCGTTCCAGCTGACGCTGCAGACGGTGGCGCCGCCGGCCGGCGAGCGCACCCGAAGCCTCCGTCCGGCGGTGAAGCTCGTCGAGCGCCTCGAGGAGCTCCGTGGTTCCACGGTCCTCGACGGCCACGGTCCTGACGATTCGCGGCGGCGGCTCGTCGCTGTCGGAGAGCGAGAGCATGGCCTCGATCTCCGCCAACAGGCTCTCGACGCCGTCACGGTCGGCCTTGTTCACGACGAACACGTCGGCGATCTCCATGATCCCGGCCTTCAAGGCCTGGACCTCGTCACCCAGCCCGGGGACGAGGACCACGATGCTCACGTCGGCGCTGCCCACGATGTCGACCTCGTCCTGGCCGACCCCGACCGTCTCGACCAGGATCACCTCCTTCCCGGAGGCCTGGAGGAGGGTGAGGGCCTGGTCGGTGGCGGCGGCGAGGCCACCCAGGTGGCCGCGGGTGGCCATGGAGCGGATGAAGACGCCGGGGTCGGTGGCGTGCGCCTGCATGCGGATCCGGTCGCCCAGGATCGCCCCCCCGCTGAAGGGCGACGTCGGATCGACCGCCACGATCCCGACCGTCCGGCCCTGCTCCCGCAGGCGAGCGGTCAGTCGGTCGACCAGCGAGGACTTGCCCGCCCCCGGCGGTCCGGTGACGCCGACCACGAGGCCCGTGCCCGCGTGGGGGAAGACGGCGGCAAGGAGGCCGCGCGCGTCGGGGTGGCCGTCCTCGACGAGGGAGATGGCGCGGGCCAGCGCCCGCTCGTCCCCCGCCCGGACGCCGCGGGCGAGGTCGTCAATGCCCTGGGCACCGCCCACGCCTAGCGGACCACCCCGCGGAGGTCCAGCAGCTGCCGTGCGATCACCATCCGCTGGACCTCGCTCGTGCCCTCTCCGATCGTGCCCAGCTTGGCGTCGCGCAGATAGCGCTCCACGGGGTAGTCCTTCAGGTAGCCGTATCCGCCGTGGATCTGGACGGCCTCGAGCGCGACCTGGACCGCGGCCTCCCCGGCGAAGAGCTTGGCCATCGACGCCTCGGCGGTGAGCCTCCGGCCCGCGTCGGCCAGGGCCGCGCCCCGCCAGGTGAGAAGCCGGGCCGCGTCCACCTGGGTCGCCATCTCTGCGATCTTGAACTGGATCCCCTGGAAGTCGCCCAGCCGGCGACCGAACTGCTCCCGTTCTCCGGCGTAGCGGATGGAGGCCTCGAGGCTCGCCTGCGCGATCCCCACCGAGAAGGCGGCGATGCCGACGCGACCCTTGTCGAGGATCTTCAAGGTGTCGATGAAGCCCATCCCCTCCGAGCCGAGGAGGCGGTCGGCGGGGAGGCGGCACCCTTCGAGGACGAGCTCCGACGTGTCGGATCCGCGGCAGCCGAGCTTGTCCTCCTTTTTGCCGGGGCGGAAGCCGGATTCGCCGCGCTCGACGATGAACGCGGAGATTCCCCTGCTGCCCTTCGCGCGGTCGGTCACGGCCATGAGCACCGCGGTGTCCGCGACGGAGCCGTTGGTGATGAAGGTCTTCGAACCGTTCAGAACCCAGCCGTCTCCGTCGCGCACCGCGGTGGTGCGCATCCCGCCGGCGTCGGATCCCGAGCCCGGCTCGGTGAGACCCCAGCAACCGACCTTCTCCCCCATCGCGAGGGGGACCAGGAATCGCTTCTTCTGCTCGACGGTGCCGGCCAGGAAGAGGTGGGCCGAGGCCAGGCTGTGGTGGGCGGTGAGAGACAGCGCGACGCTGGCGTCGACCCGGGCCAGCTCCTCCATGACGAGGGCCCAGTCCAGCGTGCCGAGACCCGCCCCGCCGTACTCGGCGGGCCAGCACACGCCCATCAGGCCCAGCTCGGCGAGCTTCGTGAAGACCTCGCGCGGGAAATGCTGCTGCTCGTCCCACTCGCGCGAGTGGGGACCCAGCTCCTTTTCCGCGAAGTCGCGGACCGTCTTCCGAAGGAGCTGCTGCTCCTCGCTCAGGTCGAAGTCCAACGCGGCCTCCCGCGGTGTGCGGGTGCGCACCGCATCTTTTCCTCCGTGATCTTACCGGGAACGTCCGGCGGGGGACAATGTTCGAGTGAAGAAGAAGGTCGGGCGCCGCCGATGGGTCATGGTCGCCTTCGTCGCTTTGGGCGCCCTGGGCCTCCTCGGGGCCTGGGTGGCCGCGGGGCTGCCCCCGCGCTCCGAGGTCCGGGCCCTGGCCACGACGAGACCCGGGAAGACGGCCTTGATGCGCCAGCGCGAACGGGAGGCCGAGCGGAAGGGCGAGCAGGCGCGGCGGTCTCAGACCTGGGTCCCGCTCTCACGGGTCTCGCGTCATCTCCTCCACGCGGTGCTCGCGTCAGAAGACCAGCGTTTCTTCGGACACGGGGGGATCGACTGGACCGCGCTGCGGGACTCGGTCGAGGACAACGTGAAGAGGCGACGGCTGTGGCGCGGGGGCAGCACCCTCACCCAGCAGCTCGCCAAGAATCTGTTCTTCGGCACGAGCCGGACCCCGGTCCGCAAGGCCCGCGAGCTCGTGGTCACGAGCTGGCTCGAGGAGGACCTCACCAAGTTCCGGATCCTGACCCTGTACCTCAACGTGATCGAGTGGGGCGACGGCGTCTACGGTTGCGAGGCGGCGGCCCGGCACTGGTACGACAAGTCGGCGGCCTCCTTGACGCCGGCGGAGGCGGCCGGGCTCGCGGCCATGATCCCGAACCCGCGGCGTATCAACCCGCGGACAAACCCGCGGTGGTTTGAGCGCGCCCGGGGGCGGGTTCTCGCGTTGATGGAACAGTCGGGCTATCTCGACCGGGACCTGGTCGGTCTCGGGGCGGATCCGCCTTCCCCGACCCCCATCGAACCCGCGGAGCCCGTGCCGGAGACACCCGGACCCGCCATCCCGCCGTGACGGACCTCGCGGTCCGGCCTCGGTGTACCATCTCCATATGCATGCCCGAGTGCCGCAAGTCTCCGACTACATGACGTCGGACCCGATGACCCTGAGCCCGGAAGACAATCTCATGCAAGCGCTCGAGACGATGCGCCTGCGGGGAGTGCGACGACTCCCGGTGACGGTAGGCGGGACGCTCGTCGGGCTCGTGACCGAGGGCGACCTCAAGCGGGCGGAGCCGTCGATGCTGACCGAATCTGAAGAGGGCTTCAACCGGGTGATGGAGGGCACACCGATCTCCCGCATCATGATCCAGAACCCGGTCACCGTGACCGCGGAGACCCCGCTCGTCGACGCGGCGGAGACGCTCTACAACACGAAGTACGGGGCACTGCCGGTGGTCTCCGGGGATCGGGTCGTCGGGATCCTCACGGACAATGACCTCGTCCACGCTCTGGTGGACCTGCTCCGCGGAGACCCGCCGGGCAATCAGGCCTGACGCAGGAAGCCGGTGACCGCCTCGCGTGAGGACGCGGACGTCGAGACCTCCTCCGACGCCTACGCCCGGCGCTTTGCGGGACCGGTCGGTGACTACTTCCTGAAGGTGCAGGCGGAGGCGACCCTCGAGCTGCTGCGCCCGTGGCCCGGGGCCAGCGTCGTCGAGGTCGGGGGTGGACACGGACAGGTGACCGGGCCCCTCGTCGAGAGCGGATACGACGTGACCGTCTTTGGCAGTGATCCCTCCTGCGAGCGTCGCGTGCGCGAGTGGACGGAGACGGGACGGGCGCGGTTTGCCACGGGAGATCTCCTTCACGCCTCCTGGCCGGACCGCTCGTTCGACGTGGCGTTGTCCTACCGCCTTCTACCGCACCTGCACCGCTGGGACGCGCTCGTGGCCGAGCTCACCCGCCTCGCCCGCGTCGCGGTCGTGGTCGACTACCCGACCGGCCGAAGCGTCAACGCGATCTCGAGGTGGCTGTTCGGGCTCAAGAAAGGCGTCGAAGGAGACACACGCCCCTTCACCGTCTTCGCCGACGCCGACGTGGAAAGGGCCTTCGCCGGCCGGGGCTTCGTCCCGACCGGGCGGCAGGCCCAGTTCCTGTTCCCGATGGCCCTTCACCGGGCCGCGGGATCCGCCGGACTCACGCGCGCGCTCGAGGGAGCGGGCGCAGCACTGGGCCTGCGCCGGGCGTTCGGGTCACCGGTCATCCTCAGGGTCGAGCGGCGTGGCTGAGCCCGCGACCCCGCGCGAGTGGGCGGCGGCTCTCTTCCGCCGGTCCGTGCTCAAGCAGCGCAAGCTCGCCGAGGTGACGGCTCTGCTGGGCTCGACCGAAGGGCAGCGCTGCCTCGACCTCGGCTCGGACAACGGTGTCGTGAGCCTCCTTTTGCGCGAGCTCGGCGGCGAGTGGTCGTCGGGCGACCTCACGGAGGCCGCAGTCGCCTCCATCCGCTCGCTCGTGGGAGAGGAGGCCCACCTCGTGCGCGGCGACCGGCTTCCCTTCGCCGACGGGACCTTCGATCGCGTGGCGGTGGTGGACATGCTGGAGCACGTGCCGGACGAGGACGCCTTCGTGGCCGAGCTCGCCCGAGTGACGAAGCCGGGAGGACGCCTCGTCGTGAACACGCCGCACCTCAAGCGCACGGCGCTGCGTCGGCTGCGTCGCGCCCTTGGGCAGACCGACGAGAAGCACGGCCACCTGCGTCCGGGGTACACGCCGGCCCGGCTGCGCGAGCTCCTCGACCCCCGGTTCGAGATGGGACCGTACCGGACGTACTCGCGCTTCTTCTCCGAGCTGGTCGACACGTTCGTCAACTGGGGGGTCGAGCGCCTGGGGAAGGGCTCCTCGGCCAAGGGAATGGTGGTGACCGGCTCCGACCTCGCGCGCCACCAACGCTCATTCCGGCTCTGGAGCGGCCTCTACCCGTTCGTGTGGACGGTGACCCGTCTCGACGCCCTCGTGCCCGCCTCCGGCTACATGCTGATCGCCGCCGCCGAGCGGACTAGTGGCACGTGACCGAAGTCGTGAGTAGGGGCGACGCCTAGTCCTGGTCCAGCGTCGCCAGCAACCGGTCGAGGAAGGTGGCCTGAGCCGGGTGGAGCAGGAGACGGGCCCGGTCCAGGGCCAGGAACTGCGCCCGGTCGACCTCCCACGACGCGCAGCGGGGCTCGGCATCCTCGGGCGCGGGGCCGGCGAAGCCGTGGATCCGCTTGCGGCTGCGGGCGAGGTCCACGCTGCCAATGGAGTGCAACGAACCCGCGGACACCCCGGTCTCCTCTTCGGTCTCGCGGCGGGCCGTCGTCTCGAAATCCTCCCCGGGCTCGGTCTTGCCTTTCGGGATGCTCCACGGCGCCCCGCGGTTGTAGCGGCCAGAAGGGTGGACGATGAGAACCTCCAGCTGACCGCCGTTGCGCCGATACAGGAGCGTCCCCGCCGACTCGGTCACGACCGCATCGCCTCGCCCCCGCGGCGGAACAGAAGCAGCATCAGGAGGCGCATCACCGGCCCGTCTTCCGGGAGCCCTTGTCCTCGTACATCCGGGCGTCGGCGAGGCGGATCAGGGCCTCCTTGGTCTTGGCCTCCTCCGGGTAGGTGGCCACACCGAGCGAGACGCCGAGCCGCGCGTTGATGCCCTCCTCCTGGAGGAAGGTGTGCTCCTCGATGAGGCTCCGCAGCTTCTCGGCGAGCACCCGCGCAGAATCGCCATCCGTCTGTGGCAGGACGACCACGAACTCGTCCCCCCCGTACCGCGCGGGGATGTCCGTCTCGCGGACCGCGGCCCGGATGAGGAAGCCGACCTCGCGCAGGGTGCGGCTGCCCCTCAGGTGTCCATACTGGTCGTTGATGGGCTTGAACCGGTCGAGGTCGACGAAGACGAGCGACAGCGTGGACCCGTAGCGGTTGACGAGCTTCAGCTCGCGGTCGAGCGCCTGGTGGAAGTAGCGGAAGTTGTGGAGGGGGGTGACCTCGTCGGTGATCGACAGCTGGCGGGTCTTCTGGAAGAGCCGGACGTTCTCGAAGGCGATGGCCACGGAGTCCGCGAGCGGCTGCAGACGGGCGAGAGTCTGTTCATCGAAGGCCCCGCTCTTTGACGAGCCGAGGGCGAGGACGCCGATCGCCTGTCCGCGTCGGCTCAGGGGGAGGAGCACATAGGCGCGCAGCCCCTCCTCGAGGAGCCGCATGTCCTCGAGGTAGCGGTGCTCGTGCACGAGGTCGTGCTGCAGGACCGCGCGGTTGTTCAAGGCGACGAAGCCGGGGCCGCTCCCCACCACGGGGAGGACCGCCCCAAGCCCCCAGGAGGTCTCCTCGGGGTGGCTCACCATCTCGATGTAGTCACCGGTATCGTTGACGAAACCGCAGGCGAGACGCTCGAACGAATGGAGCGAGGCGAGCTCGGCGGCGAAGGCGGGAAGGATCGCGTGCAGATCGGTGCCCGAGGTCACGGCCGCGGTGATGCGGTGCAGGATCTCGACCCGCGCCGAGGAGGTTCGAAGCTCGGCGTAGAGGCGCACGTTCTCGATCCCGTTGCCGATCTGGCGGCCGAGGGCCTCGAGCAGATCTTCGTCGAGCGGGGGCTCTTCCGTCCGGGTGTCGTGCAGGACGAGGGCCCCGAGATCCTGCTGCCGGGCCCGCAGCGGAGTCGCGGCCAGGCGGCCGGCCGGCGAGAGCTCCTGCACGACCGGCCCGCCGCGGGCCAGCGCCTCCGCACCGAGCTTCTTCGCGGAATCGACGCCGGGGCCGAAATGGTGCTCGGCCGCCCCCACGAGATCGCCTTCGGGCTCGAGCAGGAGGGTCAGCCCTCCGGCGAGGTCGAGGGCCTCGACGGCGTGTTCGAGCGTCGATCGCAGGAGCCCGTCTTCCTCGCGGGCCACCGTGAGGTCCTCGACGAGCGACATCAGGGCCCGCAGCACGCGGTCCCGCGGTCCCGGAGGGGGCGAGGTGACGGACGGGCGGGGCGGCGAAGAAGTGGGGGCGGGTTTCTCGGGCGGAGGCGTCATTCGTGCCAAGTGCGGCTCTCCGGGAGCGCGCCCGGCAGCCGTGTCGGGACCATTCTAGCAGGGTGGCAGCGACACCTTGGCCGGCCCCCCAGATGCTGAGGAAGGAGCCGCTAGAGCCGGGGATACACGCCGGCCAGCGCCGCCCGCTCCCTCCGCTCGCGGTCCGCGTCCCAGCCCAGCTCGCCAGCCAGGGTCCGGCACACGACGTCCAGGTCGCGAGGCGCCGGCGGCCCCGCAGTGCCGAGATCCAGCCGCCGGAGAACGGCATCGGAGAGGGTCAGGGCCATCTCCTGCTGCACCGCCGTGCGTGTGCGGGCCTCGAGATCCCCCTCGAGGGGACGGGCCTGCGGCAGCGGCGTGACGGCGGTGCGGCCCGTCACAAAAGGGCGTCCCAGACGGCGCAGCGCCAGATCGATGGCCCGCTCGGCCACGGCACGGGCCGTCGTGTACTTGACGCCCTGCAGGCTCACGAGACCGGGAAGGCCGTCCACTGCCTCGTGATCGATCAGCCGCGGCCGCGTGGCGAGCCCAGCCGCACCCCCTTGCCCGGGCACCAGGCCCTCGTGGACGAGGGTCACCGTCGAGTCGCCAAGCCCGGCCCAGGGAAAGGCCCGGTCGGCCTCGGCCAGAAAGGACCGGGGATCGGTGGGGGCGGCTTCGGCGGGCTCGTAGTCGGTTCCGACGAGGGTCCGCCCATCCCAGGGGACGACGAAGAGGAACCGCCCGCGGCTTTTCGCTCCGACCGCGTGAGGAAGCGACGGCGGGCGGTCCAGGACGAGGTTGCGCGCGCGCAGGAGGGGGGCGGCCTTCCGCCGCAGGCCGGCCCGGGCCAGGACATCGTCGGCCTCGGGGCCGGCGGCGTTCAGGACCAGACGGGCTCTCACCTCGACCGCGCTCCCGAGCAGACGATCACGGACCAGGACCCCGACCACTCGCCCCCGCGAGCGCAGGGTCTCGATCACCTCCGCATGGTTGGCCACCCGGGCCCCGGCGGCGGCGGCGGCGAGGACGAAGGCCAGGGTGAGCCGTTCGCTGCTCGCCGCCTGCGCATCGCTCCACACCGCGGCGCCGCCGAGCCGTCGGGGCTCGAGACCGGGGACGAGCTCGCGCGCCTCGGCGGCCGAGACCGTGCGTCCCGGCGGGATGCGGCTCCCCTCGGGGAGGCCCTCGTCGAGGCCCCGGGTCAGCCAGTTGTTCAGGCGAAGCGCGATCGCGAGCGCCTCGCGACCCGTCAGCCCGTGTCCGTAGGCGGGCACGACGAAGCGGAGGGGACGAACGAGGGCGGGGGCGATGGCCAGAAACGTGCGCTGCTCACGGGCCGATTCCCGCAGGCGACCGAAGGCCGCCTTCTGCAGGTAGCGCATGCCGCCGTGAATCGTCTTGAGGCTGTTCCAGGAGGCGCCGGCCCCGAAATCCTCTCGCTCGACGAGCCCCACCGCGAGCCCTCGCTGGGCCGCGTCCCACGCCGCCGTTGCCCCGTAGATGCCTCCGCCCACCACCACCAGATCGACCCCGCCGTCGGCCAGAGCGGCCAGGTCGCGCTTCACACCGGGTTCCCCGGCGGGGAGTGAACGAGGGCCCTCAGCGCGAGCAGCGTCGCGTCGTCGTCGGCCTCGCGCGGCCCCCGGTGGGCACTTACCGCATCGTGGACACGGGCGACGAGCGCGTCGAGATCGTCCTCCCGGTGCACGCTGAGAACGGCCTCGAGCCGATCCATGCCGAACGGCTCCCCCGACTCGTCCTCGGCCTCGACCACCCCGTCGGTGAAGAGGAAGAGCGCGTCCCCCTCGCCGAGCACGACGCTCTCCTGCGCGTAGCCGCCGCCCGGGTAGAGCCCCGGCGGTCGTCCCGAGGACACCAGACGCTCGACGTCGCCGTCGCGGCGCCGGACGAGCTGCGTGTTGTGACCGGCGTTGACGTAGCGAAGCCTCTGCGCGTTGCCCTCGAGCACGGCGAGAAAGAGCGTGACGTACGGCGCGAGCGGCTCGCCGTCTCCCATCTCGCGGTCCAGGTCGTCGACGAGCTTCGCGAGGTCCGGCTCGAGGGCGAGGCGGGCCCGCAGCGTGGCCTGGAGGCTCGCCATGAGCAGGGCGGCGCCCACGCCCTTGCCCGAGACGTCGCCGAGCAGCACCGCCACCTCGCCCTCGCGGAGGGGGAAGTAGTTGAAGAAATCGCCGCCCACCTCGCGGGCCGGGATCGACATCCCCCCGATCTCGGCGAATGGAGACCGAAGCGGGGCACGGGGGAGGAGCTCCTCCTGGATGCGTCGTCCGATCTCGAGCTCCTTGCGGATGCGCTCCTGCTCGAGCAGCTGCTCCTGGTTCCGCCGCAGGTCGCGCGCCATCTGGTTGAACGTCTCCGCGAGACGTGCGAACTCCACCGAATGCGGCACCGGGACCTTCACGTCCAGCTCTCCCCGTCCCAGCCGCTCCGCGCCCTCGGTCAGGGCGCCCAGGTGCCGGGTCATGCGCTGCGACAGGGGGATGATTCCGAGGAGGGCGAGGGCGGCGAGCCCGAGGCCAAGAGCGAGGTTGCGCGCGGTCGTGCGCCGGATGTCCTGAAGGGGCTGTCCGAGGGGACGAGCGACCCCGATGACGACCCCCGAATCGACGTCGGGTCGCAGGACGAGCACCCAGTCGGCGGCGTCGCTGCGGGTGATCGGCTGCCCCGGGACGACCCCGAGGCCGGCGAGCACGGCCTCGTCCTGCTTGTCCGGAGTGAAAAGCCGTCCTTCAGCGTCGTGGGCGAATGGGATCGCCCCCTGCCGTCGCTCGGTCCCGGAGAGGACCGTCCGGAGCAGCGCCCCCAGCTCCTGCTGCTCCGCGACGGCGAGGGCCTCGCGGCGCGCCGTCTCGAACGGCCCCTCCGCGGCGCGGCGCGGTTTCTGACGCATCCGCTGGATCCGCATCGAGAGCTCGTCCTCCACCATCTCGGCCCGGGCCGACATGTCGGCGGCCAGGGCCTCGGCCTCCGCGATCACCGCGCGACGGTACGCGTGGAGCGAGGACTGGTAGGTGTAGACGGTCACTCCCAGGAGCGGGACCACCGCCAGCAGGAGGAACGCGAGGGCGAGCTGGGTGCGGAGCCTCAACTACCTCACTCACCGAGAACGTGGATGGCCACCTGCCGACGGTGCGATCCCGTTCGGTGCTCCCAGACGTAGATCCCCTGCCAGGTTCCGAGGGCGAGCTCTCCCTTCGAGACCGGGATCTGCTCCGAGGTCTTGAGGAGGGCGGACTTCACGTGGGCCGACATGTCGTCGTCTCCCTCGGCGACGTGGGTGAAGCTCGGGTGGCCGTCGGGGACGAGCCGGGAGAGGAAGGCCTCGAGGTCGTGGCGGACCGAGGGGTCGGCGTTCTCCTGGATGACCAGGCTCGCCGACGTGTGGCGGAGGAACACGGTGCAGAGCCCGTCCCGGACTCCGGCCTCGCGCACGGCGCTGCGAACCGCCGGCGTGATCTCGGTGAGGCCACGCCGCGTGCTCAAGGCGAGGACCTCGCTGCGCTGCCGCATTCCGGCCCAGCCTACCACGCAGCGCCGGGCCACCCGGTAGCGGTGCGGCTCAACCCAGGGTCGCTTCGATCGCCTCGACGGCGCGGGTGCAGTCCGAATCGCCCACGTCCCGGTGGGTGACGAGCCGCAGGGTCCGGGCATCCATGGCGATGGCGAGGACTCCCCGCTCGGCCAGCGCGGCCGCCACCTCGGGCGCGGGGCGATCTTCGAGAGTGGCCACCACGATGTTGGTCTGGGGACGCGTGGCGCGCACGCCCCGGCCCCGGCCCAGGGCCTCCCCCAACCGGCGGGCCCGAGTGTGGTCTTCACCGAGCCGGTCGACCGCCTCGTCGAGGGCCCAGAGGCCGGCAGCGGCAAGGATCCCCGACTGACGCATGCCGCCGCCGAGCAGCTTGCGCACGCGGCGGGCCCTCTCGATGCGCTCGCGCGACGAGGCCACGAGCGAGCCGACCGGACAGCCCAGACCCTTCGACAGGCAGGTCATGACGGTGTCCGCGCCGGCCACCAGGGCCGAAGGGGGCTCCCCCAGGGCGACGGCCGCGTTCCAGATCCGGGCCCCGTCCACGTGGACCCGGAAGCCCGCGTCGCGGGCCGCGGCGATCACCGCCCGGGTCTCGGCGACGTCCTGGACGGTGCCCCCGGCGAGGTTGTGGGTGTTCTCGAGCACCACGAGGCTGACGTCGGACTTGTAGTACGCGGGCGGGGCGACCGCCTCCCGCACCTGAGCGGGCGTGAGGTGCCCGTCCGGGGCCTCCACCGCGCGCGGCATGACACCGGAGAGCACGCTCATCGCCGACAGCTCGTAGCGCACGACGTGGCTCCGGCGCTCGACGAGGACCTCGTCCCCGCGCTCGGTGAGGACGCGGATCGCGATGGCGTTGCCCATCGTTCCGGACGGGACGAACAGTGCCGCCTCGAAACCCAGCAGATCGGCCACCCGATCCTCGAGCCGCCGGACGGACGGGTCCTCCCCGAAGACGTCGTCTCCCACCTCGGCCTCGGCCATGGCCTTCCGCATCCCGGGGGTGGGTCGGGTGACGGTGTCGGAGCGCAGGTCGATGGGCTTCATGGCGAGCGACGTTACTGCCGCGCCGGCGCGGAAGTCAAAGCATCGGTCAGATGGACGCCGAGTCGCTCAGGAGAGGAGGACGGGCGGGGGCTCGGCTTCGGCCTTGCGGGTTCCCACCGACGAGCCACAGACGGTGCACAGGTATTCGTGGAGCTCGCCGTCGGGCAGCACCAGCAGAAGGCGCTCGCGGACGGGCCGAGCCGTCTGGCAGCGGCCGCAGAAGAGGGCCGAGGCCTGGAATTGCTCGAACTCGCTCGTCGGGGGGCCCGGTCGTCGCCGCATGGTTCGTTGGTAGCGGTCCGGCCGCGGGCTGTCAAGTCGGTCGCCGTGGTCCGCCCCCCCGGACGGCCCGGTGCTAGACTGGCGGCTCCATGACGGTCGCCGAGCAGTCCTTCTCGGGCCTCCTCGCCGAGTACGAGCCGGTCATCGGGCTCGAGGTCCACGCCCAGCTCCTGACCCGCACGAAGCTCTTCTGCTCGTGCCCCAACCGGTTCGGCGACCCGCCCAACACGAACGTCTGCCCGGTCTGCCTCGGCCTGCCGGGGGCCCTGCCCGTGCTCTCCCGCGAGGCGGTGAGCCTGGCGATGCGGGCCGCCCTCGCCACCCACTGCACGGTGCAGGAGGAGTCGATCTGGGCCCGGAAGAACTACTTCTACCCGGACCTCCCCAAGGGCTACCAGATCTCGCAGTACGAGAAGCCGCTGGCCCTCGAGGGGTGGGTCGAGATCCCCGGCGAGGGCGGGGGCACCCGCCGCGTCCGCCTGCAGCGCATCCACATGGAGGAGGACGCGGGGAAGCTGCTGCACGAGGGCTTCCCCTGGTCCGCCGAGAAAAGCGGGGTGGACTTCAACCGCGGCGGGGTGCCGCTCATCGAGATGGTCACCCATCCCGACCTTCGCGGGCCCGAGGACGCCTTCGAGTACCTGTCCGCGCTCAAGGCCATCCTGCTCTACATCGAGGCGTCCGACTGCAACATGGAGGAGGGCTCGCTCCGCTGCGACGCCAACGTTTCGGTCCGGCGCCGCGGGGCCGAGGCCTACGGCACCCGCACCGAGATCAAGAACCTCAACTCGTTTCGCCACGTGGCCCGCGCCCTCGAGCACGAGATCGCTCGGCAGGTCGCGGTGATCGAATCCGGCGGCGAGGTGGTGCAGGAGACGCGGCTGTGGAACGCGGACCGGGGCGAGACGGCTTCGATGCGCTCCAAGGAAGAGGCCCACGACTACCGCTACTTCCCCGAGCCGGACCTGCCCCCGCTGCGAGTCACCGCCGAGTGGACGGAGGAGGTGCAGCACTCCCTGCCGGAGCTCCCCCCCGAGCGGCGTCGCCGGTTCACGGAGGAGCACGGCCTGCCGGACTACGACGCCGGCGTCCTGACCCAGTCCCGTGCGGTGGCCGACTACTTCGAGTCGGTCGCACGGGAGACCGGCGATGCGAAGGCGGCGTCCAACTGGGTCATGAACGACGTCCTCCGCAAGCTCAAGGAGGACGACGCCGACATCGCCGAGTGTCGAGTGACGCCGGAGAGTCTCGGCCGGCTCGTGAAGCTGATCGAGGGGGGCACGATCAGCGGCAAGATCGCCAAGGACGTGTTCGAGAAGATGTGGACCTCGGGGGAAGGCCCCCAGGCGATCGTCGAGCGGGAAGGGCTCGTCCAGCTCTCGGACGAGGATGCCCTCCAGGCGACCGTGGCCGAGGTCCTCGAGGCGAGTCCGGACCAGGTCGCGGCCTACCGCGGGGGAAAGAAGGCGGCGATCGGCTGGTTCGTGGGCCAGGTGATGAAGAAGACGGGGGGCAAGGCAAACCCCCGGGTCGTCAACACGCTGCTGAAGAAGGCCCTGGACAGCTAATAGCGGCCTGAATCCTGGATTGAGTTCATTCAGGCCATGCCTGTCCCCCAATCACTCAATGACCCCCCACCCTATCCCTCCCCACGGAGGGGGAGGGGAATGCTTGAGATAGGCCATGGACACCCGCGTGTCCCCAGGGAAAGGACACGCGGGCGAGCCTAGGCCTGGTGGCCGGTCGCACTTGTTCATCGACCCCCGGTCATTCAGGTTAGACTTCCGAGAATCCCTTTCCGAAGGAGCTGATCGAGCATGAAGACGCGTTTTGTCGTGTTGACGGCGGTTGTCTCAGTCGGCCTGGCCGTGGCCGCCCTGGCTCAGGACTCTCGCGGGGCCGCCGAGGCCACCATCGGGGGCCAGAAGGTCGCCATCGACTACGGACAGCCCGAGCTCAAGGGCCGGGACGTCGGGGACCTGATGAAGCAGCTGCCCCCGGACCGGATCTGGCGTGCCGGCAAGGACCAGGTGAGCACCCTCACCACCGGAGCCGACCTGATGATCGGCGAAACGAAGGTCCCGGCCGGGAAGTACTCCGTGTACGTTCACGCCGGGGAGTCCGGCACCTGGTCGTTGATCCTCAACAAGGACCTGGGTGTGCCCCTCGGCAAGATCTGGGACGGGGCCCCGGACAACATGAAGGAGGAGCCCTGGCCCTACCTCCGCGGCTACACGGAGGCCATCAAGGACAAGGAGGTCGTGCGGGCGGGAATGAAGAAGGCGGAGGGAGTGAAACCATCCGATCTCTTCACGATGTCCTTCGCCGAGCAGGGGGAGGGCGCCGACCTCACGCTGGCCTGGGGCGATCAGGCCTGGAAGGTGGCAGTCCAGCCCGCGAAGTGACGCACGGCATCCCTGGCCGTCGTGTGTCATCCCGAGGGCGACGTCAATAGACATCGCCCGAAGGATCCACCGGGGCCAGCGGCCCGTCGTCCCGAGGGCGCCGTCGACGGGCGGCGCCCAAGGGATCCATTCTCAGCCGGCCTCGCAGCCCCGCCGGCGCCAGATCCAGACGCCGTCGACATCGGCGACCGTGCGGTAGCCGGACCTCACGAAACGGTCCAGGCGCGGGAAGTCCCGCATCGGGTAGCGGTCCCAGCCGTGGAGTCCGGCGGGAGACGTGTCGAGGACGAACACCGGCGGCCGTTGCTCGAGGTCCATCATCAACAGGTCCCAGTGGTCGCTTCGCACGAGGGGGGCCGTGTCCGTGGCTCCGGGCTCCCTCGCCCGGCGACCGGGGACATATCCGGTGAGCGAGGCCTGGGGAACGACGAAGCGTGACGCCGGTGGGAGGCCGGCCTCCGCGTAGAGCTGGGGCGCAAAGCCCCAGACGAACACGGGCCCCCTTCCGAAGCACGGGTCCTCCCGCAAGCGTGTCGCCACCGACTCGAACACCGGGAGGGTCTCCTCGTAGATGCGCGCCGATCCACGGTAGAGCACTGTGTTGGCAACGGTGAAGCCGACGAGTAGAACCAGCGGCCAGGCCACCGCCGCACGACCCGCCCGCGAGAGGGGCCGCTTCAGCGCGGAGGCGGTCCACGGCGCGGCGGCGAGGGCGAGGGGCAGGTAGAGCTGGATGAAGTAGTGCGGGAAGAAGCGGAAGCCCATGAATGCAGGGGGCACGGAGACGACGACCAGGCTCGTGACGAGGACACGCTGATGGCGTGTGTCGAACAGCGACCGCGAGCGCCAGCCCGCCCACCAGAGCGGCGCGGTCACGATCAGAAATGGGATCAGGTAGGTCGCGGCCCGCTCGAGAGCTTCCGACAGGGGGATCGGATCCGCCGCGTAGCCGAGGTTGTGGGTGAGGGTCCAGTAGATGAGCTCCCTCGTCGCGCCTCCGGACCAGGAGACGGCCAGGACGCCAGCCAGCGGCAGCAGGATGCCCGCAAGGAGCATCAGCCCCTGGCGCGTACGACGCCCCGTTCGCCCCTCGCGCTCCGCGAGCCAGAATGCCACCACGAAGGCGGGAAGCCAGAACGCCGCCTGCTGTCGCACGAGCACGGCGAGACCGATGAGAAGACCCGCCGTGAAGACGCGACCGGGCTGGCGAGCCTCTCCCTCCCCGGGCAGCAGCGCCACCGCCCAGGAGAGCGGGAGCAGCATGAGCAACTCCGCCGACACCGAATGCATGTCGTGGGCGAGGAACGCCGCCCCGTAGACCAGGTAGAGGACGCCGGCCACGAGCCCCCGCCGATCGTGGCGGTAGAACGCGCTGGCCGCAAACGCGGTGAGAGGCAGCACGCAGAGCGCGGCCAGCAGTCGGACCGCCAGCATCCCCTGGCCAAAGAGGGTCTGACCGAGGGCGTACAGGTGGTACAGGAGCGGCGGCCGATTGTCGACGAAGTCGACGTAGAGCGTCCCGTTGTCGAGCAGCACCCGGGATCCCACGAGGGCCGCGGCCTCGTCGAGGTCGAGGATGGGGATCGTCAGGAAGGGCGCGCGGGTCAGCAGCGCGAGGGCGACGAAGAGCACGAGTCGAGCGGCCGGGCTCCGCAGGGTGTCGCCTTCGCTGGTCACTCGGGCGCCCCCCGGGCGGGCGGGTGCCCGAGGGCGCGCTGCCGCCGGGACCACCACGCGTCCAGCCGCGGCGCGACCCAGAGGGCGAGGGGTGCGAGGAGCCAGCCTGCGATCAGATCGACGACGTAGTGGTGACGCAGGTAGACGGTCGAAACCCACAGGCCCAGGACGAACGGGAGGAGGATCCAGAACCACGGGCGAAAGAAGCGCCAGGCGTAGATGAGGGCCACGGTGGACACCGCGGCGTGCAGGGACGGGAAGGCGGCGCGGCTGTCGACGGGAAGAAGCGAGAAGGCCTGGGCCGACAGGTTCGAGAATCCCACCGGGTAGCCGCGGAGGTTCTTCGTGAACTCGTAGACCAGGACGAGTCGCGGCGGGGCCGCCGGGAAGACCACGTAGAGCGCGTAGCCGATGTAGAAGCAGATCACGACGCCGAGCGTCGCGGCCCGGAACTGCGGCCACCGGCGCTGCGCCAGAAGGACGATGCTCGTAGAGGGGGCAATCCAGAAGAAGTTGAGATACAGGAACTGCATCACCTCGGTCCGCAACGGGGTGATGAACCGCTCCGCCCAGACGCAGGGCTGGACGCCGAACAACTGGTCGTCGAAGGCCGCCAACCAGTGGTGGATGTCGTTGGGGTTCACGAAGCCAATCGTGTCGTGGAGATTGGTGTAGATCAGGACGCACGCCAGGAAGGGCAGCGTCTCCCGGAATCCCCTGACGGTGCCGGAGTCCGGCCAGCGGCGCTGGGCCAGGGCGAGGGCCACGAGGACCACGACCGCCACCCCGAGACGCACTACCCCACCGGGATACCGGGCGCCGAGAGCCCCCGCCTCCCGGGCGTAGACGTAGGCCGCCAGCGTGAGCCAGGTGGTGGGCAGGAGGAAGACGAGGGCGATCGCCTCTTCGACGCGCAGGCGAAAGAGCGCTCGCCTCAGCACCCGCGGACGCTCACAGGACGAGCGTCTCCTGGTGCTCGCCAAAGACGGTGCGCAGGCGGCCCGCGATCTCCCCCACCGTGGCCCAGGCCAGCACCGCGTCGATGATCATCGGCACCAGATTCTCGTTGGATCGTGCGCCCCGCTCAAGCGCGTTCATGGCCTCCCGCCATCGGCCGGGGTCCCGTCTTTCGCGCAAAGAGCGGACCCGACCGACCTGGGCCCGCTCGAGGTCGGGGTCGATGCGCAGGATGTCACCGGGCGGGGTCTCGCTCGCTTCCTGGAACCGGTTGACGCCCACTATGACGCGCGCCCCACGCTCGACCTGACGCTGGAACCGGTAGGCCGACTCCTGGATCTCACGCTGGGTCTCGCCCCGCTCTATGGCCTGGAGGGCGCCGCCCCGCGACTCGATCCGATCGATGATCTCCAGGGCTTCCTTCTCGAGCGCCCCCGTCGCCGCCTCGACGGCGTAGCTGCCTCCAAGGGGGTCGACGGTGTCGGCCACCCCGGACTCGAAGGCGATGATCTGCTGTGTGCGGAGCGCGAGCCGGGCCGAGTCCTCGGTGGGGAGGGCGAGGGCCTCGTCCCGGGCGTTGGTGTGCAGACTTTGGGCGCCGCCCAGCACCGCGGCCAGCGCCTGCAGCGCCACCCGGACCACGTTGTTGTCCGGTTGCTGGGCGGTGAGGGTGACCCCGCCCGTTTGAACGTGGAAGCGACACTGCTGGGCGCGGGGATCGGCGACGCCGAACCGCTCCTTCATCAGCCGCGCCCAGAGCCGGCGGGCGCAGCGGAACTTCGCCACCTCCTCGACGAGGTCCGAGTGGCAGGCGAAGAAGAACGAAAGGCGCTTCCCGAAGCGATTCGGGTCGAGCCCCGCGGCCCGAGCCGCCCGCACGTACTCGAGCGCGTTGGCGAAGGTAAAGGCGATCTCCTGCGGCGCGGTCGCCCCGGCCTCGCGGATGTGGTACCCCGAGATCGAGATCGGGTTCCACTTCGGCACCCGGCTCGCACAGTAGGCGAAGACATCGGTCACGAGGCGCAAGGACGGGTCGGGTGGGAAGATCCAGGTTCCGCGGGCGACGTACTCCTTGAGAATGTCGTTCTGGATCGTCCCTGCGAGCGAGTCCTCGGCGATTCCACGACGCCGGGCCACCGCGACGTACAAGGCCAGCAGGATGGCGGCGGTGGCGTTGATGGTCATCGAGGTCGAGACGCGGTCGAGGGGGATTCCCTCGAACAGAACCTCCATGTCCTCGAGGCTGTCGACGGCCACGCCGACCCGGCCCACCTCCCCGTGGGAATGGGGATCGTCGGAGTCGTAGCCGATCTGCGTGGGCAGGTCGAACGCCACCGAGAGACCGGTCGTACCCTGGTCGAGGAGGTAGCGGTACCGCCGGTTCGACTCGGCAGCGGTGCCGAAGCCAGCGTACTGCCGCATCGTCCAGAGCTTGCTGCGGTAGCCGCTGGCGTGAAGGCCCCGGGTGTAGGGGTACTGGCCCGGCTCACCCGGCGGAGACGTCAGGTCGTCGGGCCCGTAGAGCCGCTCACGAGGGAGATCGGACCCGGTCAGGCGGGGGGCAGGGTCGGAGTCCCCAGCGGGCGGCCGGCGCGTCCCGCTCACGGCCGGCTCACCGTTTTTCGCCGGGTGAGAGTCGCGCTTGACACACTTCGCCGGGCCTTCTCATAATCCTTGCACCAGGGGTTCCTCGGATGCACAAAACGGAAGGCGACGACGTCACGCGGCTGGCGCAGGAGGTGAGCGCAACCCTGCAGCGGGTTCTGTCCGAGTCGCCGCAGATCAGCCACTGTCTGAATCGCATCCGCTCGGAGGGCTATGAGGTCTCTCTCGTGCTGGAAGCGACGCTCGGCTTCTCCCGCACCGAGAAGGCCGGAGAGGGCGAGACCTCGCCCGGGTTCGACGTGAGAGTGGAGAAGTCGGAACCCGCCTCGCTCCGAATGACCCCCCTCGACAAGAAGTTCCTCCGCTCCCTGAAGATCACCGTCGACCACGACGAGGACTGAAGCGGGACGCCGGGCCCTCCCGCTTCCGGGGCGACTGCTCACCCTCGGGGATTGAACGCGGCCCTGCCGGCAAAGCGGGCCATCGGGCCCAGCTCCTCTTCGATCCGCAGCAGCTGGTTGTACTTCGCCATGCGGTCGCTCCGGGATGCGGAGCCGGTCTTGATCTGGCCGGCCCCGGTCGCCACCGCGAGGTCGGCGATCGTCGCATCCTCGGTCTCGCCGCTACGGTGGCTCACCATGCAGGTGTAGCCGTTACGAGCGGCAAGTGCCATGCAGTCGAGCGTCTCCGTCAGGCTGCCGATCTGGTTCACCTTGATCAGGATCGAGTTCCCGATCCCTTTCTCGATCCCCTCGGCCAGGATCGTCGGGTTGGTGACGAAGATGTCGTCGCCGACGAGCTGGATCTTCGAGCCGAGCGCCTTCGTGAGATCGGCCCAACCCTTCCAGTCCTTCTCCCCGAGGCCGTCCTCGATCGACAGGATCGGGTAGGTCTTCACCCACTTCTCGTACATCGCGATCATCTGATCAGAGGTCTTGGTACCCTCGCCGGACTTTCGAAACACGTACTTGCGGCCTTCCTGGAACTCGCTGGCCGCCGGGTCGAGGGCGATGCCGACCTGGGTCTTCGGCTTGTAGCCGGCGGCCCGGATGGCGTCCACGATCGTGCTGAGGGCTTCCTCGCTCGACTTCAGGTTGGGCGCGAAGCCGCCCTCGTCGCCGACCGCGGTCGAGTAGCCCTTCTTCTTCAGCACCGCCTTGAGGTGGTGGAAGGTCTCGGCCCCGGCGCGGATGGCGTCGGCGAAGTTCGTGAAGCCATGCGGGACGATCATGAACTCCTGGGGATCCAGCTTGTTGTCGGCGTGGGCACCTCCGTTGATCACGTTCATGCAGGGCACCGGCAGGGTACGTGCGTTCACGCCCCCGATATACCGATAGAGCGGCAGCCCCGTCGCCTCCGCCGCGGCCTTGGCCACGGCCATCGAGACCGCGAGGATGGAGTTGGCCCCGAGCTTCTTCTTGTTCGGGGTGCCATCGAGGTCGATCATGAGCTGATCGATCAGCGCCTGGTCGAGCGCGTCCTCGCCCATCACCTCGGCGGAGAGAAGATCGTTGACCGCAGCGACAGCCTTCAGAACACCCTTCCCCAGATAGCGCTTCTTGATGCCGTCGCGGAGCTCGACCGCCTCGCGCTCCCCGGTCGAGGCGCCGGACGGCACCGCCGCACGGCCCATGGCCCCGCCTTCGAGGACGACTTCGGCCTCGACCGTCGGATTGCCCCGGCTGTCCAGAATCTCTCTCGCGAAAACGGAATCAATGGTGGTCATGCCTACTCCTTGAACTGAGGACCTACGGAAGTTTCTCGCGTCAGTCACGCGACCTGAGGATGACCCGGGCCGGCGCGCCGTCACCCCCCGCCACCCGGAGGGGCAGGCAGCTCATATCGTACTCAGCCGGCTCCACCTCGGAAAGATCGAGCCCCTCGACGATCACCACGCCCGCCCCCAGAAGGGCCCGGTGCGCGGGGAAATCCGCCGCTCCGAAGCGGTCCACCGAGAGGTAGTCGAAGCCGACGAGCTTGAGCCCGGCCTGGGCAAGATAGGCGGCGGCGTCGCCCGAGAGGTGGAGGTGGTCCTCCTGGAAGCCCGGCTTCAGCATCTGTCCGGACATGCGGGTCTTGAGCAGCACCCGAAGGTCGTCCCGGAGATCCTGTGCCTCCAGATCGGAACGCTCGATCCGCTCACGGGCGAGGATCTCCACGACCCGGGCCTTCCCAATGAGGATCTCGGGGGGAAGGGAGTCGACGGTGGCCCCCCCGGGGAGGAAGTGGGCGGGGGCGTCGACATGGGTGCCGGTGTGGGTCGCCATGCTCATGCGCGACAGCTTGAACGGGGCGGATTCGGGCTGGGGCATCGGCTCGATCTCGAAGGGCGGGTCGCCCGGATAGACCGGGAGTCCAGGGGCTAGGGGCACGGTCACATCGTAGGTGCTCGGCATGGGCTTCCCCGAAACGTGAGCTTATAGCATAGGGGCGCCCCCAACCGCATGAGGAGAGGCCCCCGCGTCTTATTGACAGGCGGTCCCCGCCCCTGTTACGGTCCATAGTGCCAAGGGGATTGGTCTCTCCAGAGGACTGAATGTTGGTTTTCTGCCGGCGCTTCGTACCGGTCGTGGTTCTGGCCTCTCTGTCCAGCCCGGCCCTGTGCGCGGAGGACGGTGGGGGGCTCGTGGGCTGGGTCGAGAGCACACGGGGAGCCCCGGTCGCCGGCGCGGTCATCTCCGTCTTCGGCAAGGGCATCAGTGGCGGCAGCCTGATGACGCTCGCCGACAGCGACGGCCAGTTCATCCTGCCCTCCCTCCCGGCCGGCTCGTACACCCTGCGGGCGCTCGGAACCGGTCACCTGCCCTCGGCCGCCGCGCGCGTGACCGTCCTTCCGGACCGTGATTCGCTCTTCACCCTGAGCCTCACGCCGGTCGGCGAGGCGGCCGCGAAGACGCCGGACACGGAAGAAGACGACGAGACGGGCGAAGTCGACCTCAGCGAGTGGCACTGGCTGATGCGCCACAAGCGGCGCTCGGTGCTGGAGACGGCCGAGCACGACGTGGCCCTGCCCGAGGATACCGAAATGCGCCGGCTGGCCGCCTCGAGCCAGCCGCAGTTCCGGTCAGTCGGTCCGCTCGAGGGACGTGTGGAGCTCATGGCGCTGTCGAACCGCGCGGATGCGCCGGACTACGAGCCGGGCCAGCTGCCGACCGGCATGGGCACTCTCCAGCTGCAGGGCCGGCTGGCGGACGGGGTCCGTTGGAGCGTGGGCGGGCTCCTCGCCGAGAGCGGGGGCCGGACATGGCGCACCGCGGCGGAGTTCGTCCTGGAGCCCGGCGGAGGCCACGAGATCCAGACGGGCGCGGGCTATGGCGCGGGGTACCTCCGTGCCCTCCTTCCCGCGTCCAGTCCCGAGGGCGATCGCCCGGTGGGAGCGTTCTTCATCAAGGATCGATGGCGGGTCGGAGAGAGGTTCACGACCACGTTGGGGACGCGGTACACGTATATCGGGTTCTTGTCGGACGCGCACCACGCGGACGCCATCGTGGAGGTGGAGCTGCGGGGCGACGCGGCAACGCTGGTTCGGGGCTCGATGGCGACACGAACCCTGGCCCCAGGCGGCGATCTGCTGACCCTTTCGTCGGTCTCTGCATCGCCTGCCATCACCTGGGCCCGCCTCAGCGAGGGGCTCCGCCCGTCGCGTTCGCTGCGTTTCGAGGTCGGTGTGGATCACTCCTTCCGGTCCGGGGGGCATGTGGGCGCCTTTGCGTTCCGCGAGCAGACACGCGACCAGCTGTGGACGACCTTCGAGAACGGGAGTGCCTTGCGGGTTCGCAACGCGGGGACGGTCGGCGTCCAGGGGCTCGGGTTCACGGTTCGGCGGGGTTTTGGATCCGCGTTCACCGGGTCGGTGACCTACTCGTTCGGACGCGGCTCGAGGCCGGGCGGCCCCGCGTTCGGGACGCGGGTGGCCGCGCTCACGTTCACAGAGGCCGACTTCCACGACCTGGTGGCCCGGCTCGAGACGTTCATCGGCTGGACCGACACCCGGGTGGCGGCGCTCTACCGCGTGAATGCCCTCTCCGAAGAGACGGAGGGGGCCAGCCGTCCGTTCGAGGGATCGGCCACCACGACGCGCTTCGACCTGCAGGTCACCCAGGGGCTGCCGTTCCTCCAGCCGCTCACCCGGGCCGACTGGAACTTGCTGGTGGCCGTCAGCAACCTCTTCTACGAGGCATCCGAGGGAGGCTTGCTCGACGAGCTGGCGGTCGAAGAGCCGCCGACGCGGGTGGTGGGGGGAATCTCCGTCCGGTTCTGAGGATCGGGTCGGGAGCCAGGACGTTGAGCGGACGGCTTGAGGCTCGAATCGAGCCTCATTTTTTGGCCGCGCCGGTCGATCCAAACGCTTGGTTCTGACTCCGAGCAGCTGGATTCAACGAAGGTGGGGTCGGGCAAAACGACTGTAGAGAAGGGGTTTCCGGCAAGGGCGGGTGGACCCTTTCCGGCACGTCGCTTGCTTCCCAGTTTTTGCGGGTCGGAACGCGTGTCCGCGCCCAGGGCCAGGCCATGATCCAGCGGCGTTTCAAAAACGCTCTCGTTGTCGGTCTGGGGCTCGCCCTGGCCTCCCTCGGCGTCTACAACATCGTCCTCAAGGCGACCTGGAGCCTGATGGACGATGGCGTCTTCTGGGAAGCGGCGCCGCAGGGGCTCGTGGCGAGCCGGATCGATCCCGGGGGACCCGGCTCCGAGGCCGGTGTGCGAGCGGGGGACATCCTGCTCGCCGTGGACGGCCAGGAGGCGCTCAGCCGCTCGGATCTCGAGGCCACGCTGGCCACCCGTCGGTCCGGGGAGCAGATCACCTACTCGCTCCTGCGGGCTGACGAGAGACGGACGCTCGACGTCACGGTCAGGCCCCTCCCCCCCGGGAATGTGGCCGCTTTCTACTACCTGTCCCTCGTCGGGTTCTTCAGCCTGATCGTCGGCACGGTGGTGATGCTCCGTCGGCCCGCAGACCGCGTGTCGCTGCATTTCTACTCCGTCTGCGTGCTGTTCTTCCTCGCGTACTCGATCTCCTACAGCGGGAAGCTCACGTTGCCCGACTGGACGCTGTTCTGGGCCGACTTCCTGGCGCGGCTCTTCCTGCCGGTGGTCTTCCTTCACTTCTGCCTGATCTTCCCGGAGCGCCGTCTCCGCGCCCAGCGCCTGTGGCTGGTGCCGGCGATCTACATGCCGGCCCTGGTGCTCGCCGGGGCGGCGGCGATGAGTCACGCGCTGGGCATGAGCGGGGAGGAGACGGGCGCGCTCTGGAGCATCGTCGGGGCCATCGACCGCATCCAGCCCCTCTACTTTGCCGCCTTCTTCGCCATGGCCTTCGCAGTGCTGGTCGACGCCTACCGCCGCACACGAAGCTTGACCGCACGCCGGCAGATCAAGTGGCTGGTCTGGGGCACCGGGGGGGGCGCGGTCCCCTTTCTCGCCTTCTACGCCCTGCCCTTTGCGCTGGGCCGCGACCCGGGGATGGCCATGGAGCTCGCCGGCTATGTGCCCCTCGCGCTCATCCCGCTCTCGCTCGCCTACGCGGTGGTCAAGCACCGGCTGATGGATGTGGAGCTGATCGTCCGGCGGGCGCTCGGCTTCGTCATCGCGGTGGCCATCCTCGTGGGAGGAGCGCTGCTGACCGTCGAGCTCTCCAACGTGCTCTGGGAGGAGCCGCACAACGCCGTCATCGCGTTGCTCAGCGCCCTGGTCGCGGTGCTGCTGTTCACGCCGGTCAAGAGCCGCCTCCAGGAAGCCCTCGAGCGTCTCTTCTACCGGGAGCGCTACAGCTCGCGCAAGGCCCTGGTGCGGCTCTCCGAGGACCTGAACGCGGACCTCGACCTCGAGCGGACCAGCGACCGGCTGCTCCAGGGTGTGGCCGCCGCCCTCGGCCTGCGGGAGATGGCACTCTTCCTCCCCGCACCTGACGGCGGCTTTGTGCCCTTCCGTGCCCGCGGCGTCCCCCGCACCGCCGAGGCCCGTCTGGCCGACCAGGGCCTGATCTCGAGGCTGCAGGCCGGCGAAGCTGTGGATGTCGAGTCGAGACCGGACGACCACCCCACGCTGGCGCGGCTGGGCCTGGGGTGGCTGTTCCCCTGCCGCGTCAAGGGCGACGTGATCGGCGTGCTGGGGGTGGGTCGCAAGGACGGGCTGGACCCGCTCAACAGCGAAGAGGTGGATACGCTGAAGACCGTGGCCGCCCATGCGGCCACCGCCATCATGAACGGCCGTCTGTACCGAAGCCTCCGCTCGAAGGCCGAGGAGCTGCGCGAGCTCAAGGATTACAGCGAGAACATCCTCGAGAGCCTCGATTCGGGAATCGTGGTTCTTGGCCTCGACGGCGAGATCAAGAGCTGGAACCGGGCGATGGAATCGCTGTACGGGCGCAAGCGCGAGGAAGTGCTGGGCCGGCCGCTCGGCGAGGTTCTTCCCGACACGTTCATGAAGGCGCTGCAGGGAACGCTGGGTCTGGGCGACCAGGGCGAGATCGGCCACATCTACAAGCTGCATCTTCAGGCCACGGACGGCCGAAGCCTGATGGTCAACATCTCGATCGCGCCTTTCCAGGAGGGACCGGCCGAGCGCTGCGGCACGATCCTCATCCTCGACGACGTCACCGCTCGGGCCCGCCTCGAGGAGCAGCTCCAGCACACCGAGAAGATGGCCTCGGTAGGCCTCCTCGCGGCCGGGGTCGCCCACGAGGTGAATACGCCCCTGGCCGGGATCTCGTCCTACACCCAGCTTCTGCGGGGACAGATGAACGAGCCGGAGGCCCGGGGCCAGCTGCTGGACAAGATCGAGAAGCAGAGTTTCCGCGCCGCCAAGATCATCAACAGCCTGCTGAACTTCTCCCGATCCAGCGGAACCGGGCCGGAGCAGGTGGACGTCAACAAGGCCCTCGTCGACGTCCTCTCGCTCGTCGAGCATCAGCTGTCCGGGTCACGCATCCGCGTGCGCCGCGAGCTCGCGAGCGACCTCCCTCCAGTCCGAGGGAACGAGAACCGCATTCAGCAGGTGTTCTTCAACCTGATCCTGAACGCCCGCGACGCCATGCCTCGCGGAGGATGGCTGACGCTGGTCACCTACGCCGACACCGACACCGTCGTAGTCGAGGTGAAGGACACCGGGCACGGGATCCGTCGCGAGCACGTCCGCCGCATCTACGATCCCTTCTTCACGACCAAGGGGATCGGCCGGGGCACCGGGCTCGGGCTCAGCGTCTCCTACGGCATCGTCCAGGAGATCGGGGGTGCCATCTTCGTGGAGAGCACCCCGGGCCAGGGCACACAGTTCCAGGTCGCACTGCCTGCTCTCGTCGTGTCCGAGGCTGCGCAACAGGGTTGAGATGAAGAAGGAGTCGGTCCTCGTCGTCGACGACGAGGAGGTGATGCGCGACGTGCTCGGGAGCCTGCTCACACAGGCCGGATACGAGGCGTCTCTCGCCCCGAACGGCCACGAGGGCCTTGAGCTTGCCCGCAAGGGCTCCTACTCCGCCGCCCTCGTCGACATGATGCTGCCCGAGATGGACGGGATGACCGTCCTCGAAGAGCTGAAGAAGATCGACCCAGAGCTCGTGGTGTTGATGATCACCGCCTTCGCCTCGGTGGAGACGGCGATCGCCGCCATGCGGAGGGGCGCCTACGACTACGTCGCCAAGCCCTTCAAGCACGAGGAGCTGCTCCACGCGCTGGCCAACGCCCTCAACCACCGGCGCCTGGAGGACGAGAACCGGCAGCTTCGCTCCGCGCTCCGGGATCAGGGGCGGTTCATGGAGATCGTGGGCAAGAGTCCGCGCATGCTCCAGGTCTTCCAGCTCATCGCGCAGGCCGCACCCTCGCGTTCCACCATCCTCGTCGTCGGGGAGAGCGGCACCGGCAAGGAGCTCGCGGCCAAGGCAATCCACGCGAACTCCCCCCGCAAGGACAAGCCGTTCGTCGTGGTGAACTCGGGAAGCCTTCCTCACGACCTCCTCGAGTCCAACCTGTTCGGGCACGTCAAGGGTGCCTTCACCGGTGCGGTCTACGCGAAGAAGGGCCTCTTCGAGCTCGCGGACAAAGGCACACTCTTCTTCGACGAGATCGGGAACGTCCCCCTCGAGACCCAGTCCAAGCTGCTGCGTGTCATGCAGGAGCGGGAGTTCATGCGGCTGGGTGGCGTCGAGACGATCAAGGTCGACGTCCGGGTCGTGGCCGCGACGAACGTGGACCTCCGCCGGGCCGTCGACGAGGGACGGTTCCGGGAGGATCTGTACTACCGGTTGAACGTGATCGCCGTCCCTCTCCCTCCCCTGCGGCAACGCAAAGAGGACATCCCCGCGCTCGTGCAGCACTTCACGGACAAGTACGCCCAAGAGAACGAAAAGCAGGTCGAGGGCGTCGCCCCGGAGGTGCTGCAGACCCTGCTTGACTATGACTGGCCGGGAAACGTCCGCGAGCTCGAGAACGTGATCGAGCGTGGAGTCGTCCTGACCACCGGGCCCTTGATCGGCAAGGAGCTGGTGCCCGAGCATGTGCGCAGCAGCCCCAGCTTTCATATCCCCCAGGTGGCGGTTCCCCCCGAGGGCATCAACCTGCGGGAGGTGATCGCCCACTTCGAGCGGCGGCTCATCGAGTCCACCCTCGAGACCACCGGCGGAGTGCAGAAGGACGCGGCGCGGCTCCTGGGCCTCAAGCCCACGACGCTCAACGAGATGATCAAGCGACACAGTATCCTGCTGCCTCGCGACCGGGAGCGCCGCAACGGGGCCCGCGAGGAGGCCAGCGCAGCCAAGACGTCGCCCGCCTGAAGGCCCGCGGCTTGACAACCCAGACCGTGGCTGCTAGCCTCGAATCTCCTAATTGGCGGTAGACAAGGCACTTAGCGGCTAAGGCCACCCCTTCGACCCATGGCCTTCCAGGGCTCTCTCGCCGAGCTTCACCTCCCCGACATCATCCAGCTCGTCAGCGTGAGCGGGAAGAGCGGGGTCTTCCACCTGACCAACGGCGACTTCGAGGGGCGGATCTTCCTCAAGGACGGAAAGATCGTTCACGCGGAGCTGGGCGAGCTCTCGGGCGAGGAGGCGGTCTACGAGCTCGCAATCTGGAAACAGGGCGAGTTCCGATTCGACGCGGGGGCCGAGCACCCTCGCCCGACGATCCAGAAGAGCAACACGAGCCTCCTCATGGAGGCGGCCCGTCGGCTCGACGAGTGGAGGGTGCTCAACAAGAGGATCCCCTCCCCGGACCACGTCCCCGAGTTCGTGATTCTCGACAACCGTGAGAGGCAGATCAACCTGAACACCATGGAGTGGCTGCTGCTGTCCAAGATCGACGGCCAGCGTAGCCTTCGGGCCGTCGCCTCCGCGAACAAGCTCGAGGTCTTCGAGGCGGCCAAGCTGCTCTACGGTCTGGTTGCCACCGGCCTCATACGGATGAGGGATCCGGCGGCCGGGGCCTCGGCACCGGAGACCGCACCCTCCTCGGCGCACGTGGCCCGTCCCTCCGCGGGGGGGGAAGCCCCGCCGCTGCTCACCCAGCTCAGTCGGGTGCGGGACGAGTGCGTGGCCCTACTCGGGCCAGCGGGGGAGAGCGTCGTCCAGCGTCATTTCCAGCACGCTCGCACCGAGATCGAGCAAGGGGCGGGAACGGAGGCGGTGGAGGCCGCGGTGCAGCAGATCGCGCGAGCCGCCGGTGTCCTGAAGGGAAACGCGGTGGCCGAGGCCGTGCTTCAGCTGGGCCGCAAGCCGCGCTGATCGGGGCTGGCCGTGATCGAGGCCAGGACCGTCCGCCAGCGCTCGAGGACGACCTCCCAGCGGTAGCTGTCGCGCACGTAGAGACGTCCGTTGGCCCCGAGGGCCTCACGCAAGACCGGCCGGCCGACCAGCAGGGCCAGGGCCTCTGCGAACTCGTCCGCGTCGTCGTAGAAGAGGCCGGCGTTCGAGCGGAGGCAATGATCCTTGAGCACCTCGGAGCGCGCGTTCACCAGGCCGGGGACTCCCAGTGCCATCGCCTCGAGGAGGACGATGGAGAGGCTCTCGTAGGGGCTGGGGCAGACGACCGCCTCGGCACCGGCGATGGCCGCCGCCTTTTCCTCCTCTGAGAGATAGCCCAGGTAGCGGACGCCGGCCTGCCCGAGCTCGGGCAGTGCCATCCGGCCGATCAGGACGAGACTCACGGGGGCATCGGCGGCGTGGACCTGCCGATAGCGCTCGAAGTAGGCCAGCATCTCCGCGCAGCCCTTGCCCGCATCGATGCGCCCCGCGTAGAGGACGTAGGGGTCGGTGAGCCCGTGACGGCCGCGAAAGCCTCCGACGTCGGGGCTCGTGGGCACGTCCACACCCATGCCCGCGACCAGCGCCGGCCTCGTCCCGAGGTCGAAGCGCCCGCGCACCAGCCGCTCTTCGGCCGGGGTCAGGAAGACGAATGCTCGCGGGCGTGCAAAGACTTCGCGATAGAGCCTGAGGCGCAGCGGGGGTTCATCGTGGGCGGTGGGGACGAGGACCGCTCGATCCGACGCCACCTCGAGGCCCCGGCAGGTCGGATAGTAGAGATACGTGAAGAACACCACCGCCGCGAAGCGGGAGGCCTCCTTCCCCAGTGCGTCGACCAGGCGGGGCACGAACGGCCCCTGGCGGCGCAGCCACTCGGCCTCGTCCTCGTCGGTGTGGGGTCGGTCGTGGAGCGTGTCCGAGAAGGCGTTGAAGGCCTCGAGGTCCCGCTCTTCCTCGACCGGGAAGCGCCGGATCGTGACTCCCTCCCGCACCTCCTGCCCCTCCGGAAGCTCGTTGCGCCAGGTCACGTAGTCGCGCGCGCAGGTCGTGAAGACGGTGACCCGGTGCGTGTCGGTGAGGTGCTCCGCCACCGCCCGGGCCAGGGCCTCCGAGCCACCGGTGACGTCAGGACCGTAGCGCTGCACGACGAAGGCGACGTCGGGTCGGGTGTCGCTCACAGCGAATCCACGTAGGAGCGCAGCGTCCTCTCGACGGCGTCGGGGGTGAACGCGTCGAGCCGGCGGTCCTGGCCGGCAAGCACCGTTGCTCTCAGGGAGTCGTCGCGGACCAGGGAGTGGCCGACCTCGGCCACCTCGGGCAGGGACTTCTCCGTGAACTGGACCCCCGCACCCCCGAGGGTGTGGGGGACCGCAGTCGCCGAGTAGGCGAGCACGGGGACCCGCATCAGCATGGACTCGACCAGGGGTACTCCGAACCCCTCGTGCTCGCTCATCGAGACGAAGACCCCGGCCGCGGCGTAGCAGGCGAGCAGGTCATCGTGGGACACGTGGCCGAGGAAGACCACCTCCCACGGGGTGAAACCCTCCTCGTAGGCGAGGGCCTGCAGCGCATCGAAGTAGGCCCGGCGACGCGGACTCTTGCCCACGAGGACGAGCCGCACGTCGGGCGAAATGAAGTGCTTCCAGTAGCTGGCGAGGCGGATGAGATCCTCCGGCCGCTTGTTCGGGGCGAGTCGTCCCACGAAGAGCAGGTTGGTGAGGCCGTCCTCGAGCATCCGCCGCAGCACGGGAGCAGGCCTCTCCCGATACCGGCGGAAGTCCAGGTAGATGGGCAGGACTCCGGTGCGACGGAAGCCGAGGGCCTCGAGCTCGAGCCGGTTGAACTCGCTGTCCGCGAGGCCCAGATCCACGTGGAGAGCCAGGGTGCCGAGCTCCTCGCGCCCGAGGGTGCAGATGCGCACCATCTCGGGGTCCCAGCCCACGAAGTACTCCGGAGGCGTGATGTTGTGGTGCAGGAGGACGCGGCGGCCCCGGTGCTCGCGGAGGGCGGCGGTGAGGGGCGAGGGCAGCGCGTAGTGGAGGATCACCACGTCAGCCGCCGAGCCCGCGGTCCACTCCGTGAAGCGACGGCCGTCACCTTCGAGATCGGGGTCCAGCTCGAGCGCGTACACGTCGGCGGTGTACCCCCAGGCCCGGAAGGCGTCTCTCATGAGCCGGGCCGAGTCCCCGATCGCGTCTCCCCGGTGAAGGGTCGGGACCCACTGGTCGATCCTCATGACCCGTCTACGCCTCCCCCGGCTCTCCTTCGAGCACGGGCCGCAGACGGTCGAGGAGAAGGGAACCGAAGTCGGTGGCCCGCACCTCGCTCATCGCCCGCTCCTGGGTGGCAAGCACCTCGCGGCGCAGCCCCTCGTCCCGGCGGAGCCGGCCCAGGAGCTCGGCGACCTCCGCCGGCCGCTTGTCGCTCAGCAGAACCCCGCCCCCATGGAGCGTCTCCCGGACCGCGCCCGCATCGAACGCGACCACCGGCACGCCGAAGTGCATGGCCTCCTGCAGGGGAACGCAGAAGCCCTCGTGCTCGGAGAGGCAGAGGAACAGATCGGCCACGCGGTAGTAGGCGTACAGCTCGTCGTCGTCCACCTGGCCGGTGAAGACGACCTCGTCGAGACGCAGCTCGCTCACCAGCTCTCGCAGCCGGTCGAAGTACCGCTCGAAGCCCCGGTGGTCCCCGACCAGGAGAAGGCGGCTGCGGGGCTCCACCCAGCGCTGATAAGCGGCGAAGACCCGCACGAGGTCCTCGATCCTCTTGTTGGGGATGATGCGCCCGACGAAGAGGATGTTCGTGCGGTCGTCCTCGTAGAGCCGACGCACGACCGGCGAGGGCGGCCGGTCGTAGAGCGAGAGATCGAGGACGATGGGCAGAACCGCGGTGCGTCGGAACCCGGCCGTCTCCAGCTCACGACGGTTGTACTCGCTGTCGCCGAGGCCGAGCTCGGCCCGGGACGCGAATGCAGCCACCTCGCGACGGCCGTGGTGGCACAACCCGGCGAGGTGCGGGTGGAAGCCGAGAAAGAACGAGGCCGGGGTGATGTTGTGATAGATGGCCACTAGCGGGTCCGACGAGTGGAAGGCGAGCCGACCGGCGGCGGACCCGATCGAGAGATGAAGGAGGCAGATGGTCTGCGGGGAGGACGCGTCCCGGTACTCCCAGAGCGGCCGTGCGAGGTGCGCCATCCGAGGGTGGACCTTCTCCGCAAAGATGTCGGAGTCGAAGCCGGCCGCGCTCAGGTGGCCCTGGATGGCGAGGGCTTCGTTGCTGATGGCGTCGCCGTAGGAGAGGGCGGCGAGCAGTTGATGCACCCGCCGGGGGCGTGGGGATCGGGTCATCCCCGTCTCCGGTCGGATTCCGCCTCCGCTCCGCTCCGCAGCCGATCCGTGCCCACCATCTCTTCGAGGGTCTTCTCTCTCCGTGTCAGCAACTCGACTCGCCCGGCCAGCTGGAGATTGCGGTTGCGGATCTCCTGCAGCTCGAGGTTGAGCCGCGAAAGCTCCAAGACGAGATTGTGGAGGAGGTGGACGTAGTAGCGGTTCAGGTCGGACTGCCTCGAAAGGGCGGAGATCATCGGGTTGGGGTTCCAGAAGAGCTTCTGGACCGGGTGGAGCACACGCCGGATCGCCTCCAGGGCCTGCCCCACGACGCCCCGGCTGGAGCGGTAGACGGTCTCGGTGTCGAACGAGTAGTTCCACTGACCGTCTCGCGCCTGGAACTCCCCCAGGAGCTCTCCCCGGAGCTCCCCCGCCCGCAGGACGGCCTCGAGACCTCGCTCCGCGAGGGCCTGGAGCTCTTCCTCACTGTAGAGGTCGCCCTTCTTCGCCTCGATCTGCTCGAGGATCGCGCGGTGGATCCGCTCGACGTCGACCCCGTCCGCCTTGATCTCGAAGCTCATGAACCTCTCTACTGTCCCCGGGGCACCGGGAGCCCGGGGGCACTGTAGATGATGGCGACGATCACCACCGCCCAGAGCGCCACCGCTGCCGCCAGGGGGCGATCGGTGAGCAGGACGTCGCTGGGGCTGCCTCCTTCCTCGCGACGGTGAACGAGATAAAGATAGCGGAAGATGCCGTAGATCACGAAGGGGATGGTGAGGGCCAGCCGCTCCGTCTGGTACTTCTCCACCGTCTCCGGTGCCAGCGTGTAGAACACGTAGGCGGTGAGACAGGAGGCGGTGACCACCGCGATCATCTGGTCGAGGAGATAGGGGCTGTACTCGGCGAGGATACGGCGGTGGTCGCCGGCCGAGGCGTCGAGCAGGACCAGCTCGTGCCGGCGCTTGGCCAGCGAGAGGAAGAGCGCGAGCAGGATCGTGCACACCAGGAGCCAGCTGCTGAAGTGCACGTCGATGGCGAGGGCCCCGGCGACCGCGCGGAGGACGAATCCCAGGGAGACGGCGAGCACGTCGAGGATGACGACGTTCTTGAGACCGAACGAGTACGCGAGGTTCAGGACGACGTAGGCGAGCGTGGCGGCGGTGAAGAAGGGACCGAGCGCCAGCGACCCCGCGAGGCCGCCGACGAAGAGCAGGGTCGCGGCCACGCGCGCCACCGGCACCGGCAGCTCGCCGCTGGCCAGCGGACGGAGGCGCTTGCGCGGGTGCAGGCGGTCCCGCTCGAGGTCGGTCAGGTCATTGACCAGGTAGACGGCCCCGGAGAGCGCACAGAACACGACCAGGGCCAGACCCACCCGGAGCACGGCATCCACCTCGAAGAGGTGCTTGGAGAAGGCCAGCGCGGCCGGAACCACCAGAAGGTTCTTGGTCCACTGGTGGGGCCGGAGCGAGACGAGGAGCGCTCGGGGCAGGGTCATCGGCCCCCGTTCCGGGGCGCGCCGACGGCGCGGGCGGACCTCAGGCGGTCCGCCCGTCCCCGGGTGGTCGCGGTCAGGATTTGTAGCTGTTGATGGCCTCGGCTTCCGACTCGTACGTCTCGAACACGGTCAGGAGCTTGGTGATCGAGAGGAGGTCCTCGATCTTCTTGGTGAGGTTCAGCAGCTTCAGCTTGCCGCCCTTGCGGCTCACCGTTGTATATGTGCGGACGATCTCGCCGAGCCCGGCGGAGTCCACGTACGGCACCTCTGCCAGGTTCAGGAGGATCTTCGTCTTTCCGGAATCGGCCAGCTTCGTCACGGCCTCCCGGAGCGCGTCGTCCCCCTCACCGATCAGGATCTTCCCGTGAAGATCCAGGATCACCACATCATCTACCTGGCGCTCGACGATCTTCATGGCGGCTTTCTCCGTGTAGGTAAGTCAGTTGCGAAAAAGTGAACGCTACGCTACCACGCACGCTCCGGGCAAGTCAACGCAGGCTCGGGCGCCTCCGGAGGCCGTGAACGAACCGGCCGCTTGCCCCCGGAGGCGCGAGCCACCGCTCGCTTCGCCTTGCTCTCCTTGGACCGCTTCAGCGCGTTCTTGAAGTGTTCTGTCACCATAGAAGAGCTGCTCCTCGGCGGGACCGTCTGCTCTGGCCAGGGGACCCCTAGTCGCTCTCGCGACGAAGCTTCTTGCGATTCCGCTTCCGCGCCAGGGCCTGCTTGGCCCGACGGCGATCACCGGGCTTCAGGTAGAAGCTGTGCTTCTTGATGTCCTTGATGATGTCTTCCTGCTGAACCTTGCGCTTGAAGCGGCGGAGGGCGTTCTCGATGGACTCACCCTCCTGGACCTTGATTTCGGCCAAACTGTCTACACCCCCTGACTGCCGCGGATTTCCCTGCTATGAGGAACGGGCTTGCTCGTACGGATGCGCAAGGGCGACACTCCACCCTTGACTCCGACCCATGATGCTAGCCAGCCGCAGCGGAGGTGTCAAGCAATGTCCAGATACTCAAGGAGTTAAAGGAACACTCGGGCGGAGCTGGGCCTGATGGCCAGTCGCACCGGAACCACCCTCCCCAACGCTCCCCACGTAGGGGGCTCGGGGGACGCGAAGGCCTCCCTACGCAGGGGTCCCCCTCCTTTCAGGGCGGGCGCAATACCCTGATAATCAGCGCACTATGCCGCTGAGCATCGCAATGCGGTGGTTCGTCTGGGATCGGGGCGGCCTTGGCCGGTGACCCCACGGGACCCGGCACCCTGCACGTGGTGGCGACCCCCATCGGCAACCTCGAGGACCTGACCCTGCGGGCGATCCGCGTCCTCAGCGAGGTCGACCTCGTCGCCTGTGAGGACACGCGCCGTACCGGAGCCCTGCTCCGCGCCCACGGGATCTCGACCCCCATGACGTCCTACTTCGAGCACAACGAGCGGTGGAAGGGGGGCCGGATCCTGGCCGCTCTGCGCGGGGGACGCCGTGTGGCCCTCGTGTCGGACGCCGGCACACCCGGGATCTCGGATCCCGGCTACCGGCTCGTCCGGGATGCCCGCGCCGAGGGACTCCCGGTGGTGCCCGTCCCGGGGCCGAGCGCGGCGACCACCGCGCTGTCAGTCTCCGGCCTGCCGACGGACCGCTTTCTCTTCGTAGGCTTCCTCCCCGCGCGCGCCGGGCCACGCCGAAAGGCGCTCGAGGCTCTCGCCGAGGTCCAGCAGACGCTCGTGGTCTACGAGTCCCCCGTTCGGGTTCTCGACGCCCTCGCGGCGATGGCCGAGGTGTGGGGCGACCGTGAGGCCTTCCTGTGTCGCGAGGCCACGAAGAGCCACGAGGAGTACGCCCGGGGCCGGATTCTCGAGATCCGGAAGGGGCTGGCGGCCCGCAAGGCGATCCGGGGGGAGATCGTCCT
>JAJDNV010000143.1 GCA_022340545.1 Acidobacteriota bacterium
CTGGGTCGCGGGCCGGCCCCAGGCCAGCGCGTAGGCCTCGAGCACGTCCTCGATCTGAGGCGTGCCGGTGCTGTTCTCGACGGCGTCGCGCACGGCCTGAAGCTCGGTGCCATCGAAGCGAGCGGCCAGCTGGTGGAACGCCGCGCGGTAGAGGTTCTCCTTGCTGCCGAAGTGGTAGTTGATGGACGCCACATTGGCTCCGGCCATCCGCGCGATGTCGCGGATGGGGGTGCTGCGAAAGCCACGCTCGGCGAACAGCGTCGTCGCGGCGTCGATGAGCAACCGTCGTGTCTGCTCTCCCTTGTCGCTGTGGGCGTCTCTGATGAGGCCCAGGTCTGGGTTCATTGCCGCCTCCGCAGGGTCACGGCCACGCAGTGTATCAAACAGCAGATTCAAGCACAAGATTGAAATTCCCTAGGCTCCCGGATTTACAGAGATTTCCGCCTCTGGAGCCCGTGCCCAGCTACGAGGGAGTACGCCTTCGTGACCCTCGATGGGCTCGTCTTGAGCTGATCTGGACGGCCTCCGGACGCAGTGAGTGTGTGTCACTCGACTGGATCCGGACCCAGTGACGGTGCGGAGCCGACCTTTGTCAGGCGCCGGCCGCGGCGTCCTCGGAGGGGGCCTCGGGCTCGGGAAGCTCCCAGACCCCGGTCGTGAGGTACTCGTGGATGGAGGCGGCGGCGGTCCGGCCCGCCCCCATGGCCAGGATGACGGTGGCGGCGCCGGTGACGATGTCGCCGCCGGCGAAGACGCCATGCTTGGACGTTCGCAGGGTCTTCGGGTCGGCCTCGATGTAGCCCCACTTGTTCGTGGCGAGGTCGGGGGTCGTCGACTGCACCAGAGGGTTCGGACCGGTCCCCACCGCGATGATGACCACGTCGAGGGGGATGTGGAAGTCCGAGCCCTCGATCGGGACCGGGCGCCGACGCCCGGAGTCGTCGGGCTCCCCGAGCTCCATGCGGATGCAGCGGGCCCCGGTCAGCCAGCCCTTGTCGTTCCCCAGGAACTCAACCGGGTGGGTCAGGGTCTGGATCTCCACCCCCTCGTCGCGGGCGTGGTGGATCTCCTCCGCCCGCCCCGGCATCTCCTTCTCGGAGCGGCGGTAGATCATGAACGTCTTCGTTGCCCCTAGCCGAAGTGCGGTCCGGATCGCGTCGAGGGCGGTGTTTCCGCCACCGACGACCGCCACCGTCCTGCCCTTGCAGTCGTAGATCGGCTGGTCGTACTCGGGGAAGCGGTAGGCCTTCATGAGGTTGACACGCGAGAGGAACTCGTTGGCCGAGTAGACGCCGTTCAGGTTCTCGCCCGGGACGCCGAGGAAGCGGGGAAGTCCCGCGCCGGTGGCCACGAAGACGGCGTCGAAGCCCTCGTCGTCCATGAGCTCGTCGATCGTCACGGTCTGGCCGACGACGACGTCGGTCTCGAACTTCACGCCCATCTTGCGCATGTTGTCGACATCGCGGCGGACGATGGCCTTGGGAAGCCGGAACTCGGGAATTCCGTAGACGAGAACCCCGCCGATCTCGTGAAGGGCCTCGAAGACGGTGACGTCGTGCCCCTTCTGGACGAGGTCGCCGGCGGCGGTGAGGGCGGCGGGGCCGCTGCCCACGCAGGCCACCTTCTTTCCGGTGGCCGGCGCTCGCGGCGGCAGGCCCAGCTCGCCCGACTCGGCCTCCCAGTCGGCGATGAACCGCTCGAGGTAGCCGATGGCGAGGGGCTCGAACTTCTTGCCCAGGACGCAGGTGCCCTCGCACTGGTCCTCTTGCGGGCAGACGCGACCGGTGATGGCCGGGAGCACGTTGTCCTCCCGCATCTTGGCCGCCGCCGCCTTGTAGTCCTGGCTGAGGACGAGGTCCACGAACTCTCGGACCTTGACCCCGACCGGGCACCCGTGGGCGCACACGGGCTTCTTGCACTCCAGACACCGCATGGCCTCGGTGTGGGCGAGGGACTCGGGAAGGCCAAGGTTGACCTCCTGGAAGTTGTGGGCGCGCTCGGCGGGGTCCTGCTCCGGCATCTTCTGGCGGGGGATCTTGACGCGCTCCTTCGGCTTGATGGGGTTCCTGCTCATCCCTCCACCTCGGCATCCTCGAGGCGGCAGCGGTGTCCGGGTACGCGGGCCAACTCGCTCTCGGGGTCGGCGAGGAACCGATTCAGCGCCTGGGTCTCGGCCTCGCGATACATGGCGTTGCGGTTGCGGAGAACGTCGAAATCGACACGGTGCGCGTCGAACTCCGGGCCGTCGACGCAGGCGAACTGGCTCTTTCCGTCGATGCTCACCCGGCACCCCCCGCACATCCCGGTCCCGTCGATCATGATCGAGTTCAGGCTGACGACCGTCTTGATGCCGTGCGGACGGGTGGTCTCGGCCACCGCCCGCATCATCGGGATGGGACCGATGGCCAGCACGTAGTCGATCTTCTCCCCGGCGTCGATCATCTTCTGCAGGGCGTCGGTGACGAGACCCTTCTCGCCGTAGCTGCCGTCGTCGGTCGTGACGTGCACGACGTCGCTCGCCGCGCGGATCTCGTCCTCGAGGATGACCAGGTCGCGGGTGCGGCCCCCGAGGATCGAGACCACGCGGTTGCCGGCCTTCTTGAGGGCGACGGCGGTGGGGTAGGCGATGGCGGCGCCGACCCCGCCTCCGATGACGACCGCGGTGCCGAAGTCCTCGACCTCGGAGGGCTTCCCCAGCGGCCCCACGACGTCGAGGATCGAGTCGCCGGCCTCGAGGGAGTTCAGCAGCTTCGTGGTCTTGCCGATGCCCTGGACGACGATCGTGATGTCGCCACGCTCGGCGTCCGAGTCGGCGATGGTGATCGGGATCCGCTCGCCAGTCTCGTGCACGCGCAGGATGACGAACTGGCCGGCCTTGCGTTTGCGAGCGACGCGGGGGGCCTGGATCCGGAAGAGCTTGACGTCCGGGGCGATGAAACGGGCTTCGAGGAGAGAAAACATGGCGATCGTCACTCAAGCAGGAAGCGGGCCAACCGGCGGCCGGGACGCGGAGCCCGGACAGCCCTCGGCGGCACGGAATCGGACACGGCAGGGCTAACTCCCTTGTGGTCAGTGCGTAGACCCCGGTATGCGCCTTGCGTAGACGCGGGGAGAGATGAGGATCCTGCGCCATCGGCCGACGCGTCACTTTGTCGCCCTTCTCGTGAGCTGCCGCTGCGGCCGGAAGTTTCTGCACCGCCTCGACCGTCCCATGGTGGCCTGCCTCGCCTGCGGCCGTGTCGGGGACCTCGGGCAAATCGTCGGCAAGCTTCGAGCCGCCCGGAAGGCGGAACGCCGACGGGCTCCACGGGCCGCGCGACGCTCCCGCGCGCGAGGCTGAGACCGCGCCTGGACCGGCCCCCCGCGGGGGCCCACGCTAGAATGCCCCGGTGAGGCAAACCACACGCGTCGCCACCCGGCTGTCCAGACGAGCCGCGCGGGGGACCAAGCCGGAGCGACTGTGGGCGCTCCTGCCCGAGATCTGGGACCTGGTTCGGCCCCGCCGCGGCCTCCTCGCCCTCGGCTTCGTCCTCATGGCGATGAACCGCGTGTCCGGCCTCGTGCTGCCGGGCTCCACCAAGTTCCTGATCGACGACGTGATCGGCAACCGGCAGGTGGACCTCCTGCTGCCCCTCGTGGGCGCGGTGCTGGGCGCGACCTTCGTCCAGGGCCTCACCTCCTACGGCCTCGTCCAGCTTCTGTCCAAGGCGGCGCAGCAGCTGATCGCGGAGATGCGGATCAAGGTGCAGGCCCACGTGGGCCGGCTCCCCGTGGCGTTCCACGACGGCACGAAGACGGGCGAGCTCGTGTCGCGCATCATGACCGACGTCGAGGGCGTGCGGAACCTGATCGGCACGGGCCTCGTGGAGCTGAGCGGGGGACTGCTGACGGCGGCCCTCTCGTTCTGCATCCTGATCTGGCTCTCGCCCGCGATGACGCTCCTCACCCTCGTCTCGATCACCGCCTTCGCGCTTGTCCTCTTCCGGGCGTTCCGGGTGCTGCGCCCGATCTTCA
>JAJDNV010000167.1 GCA_022340545.1 Acidobacteriota bacterium
ATCCTCGCCCCGGCCCGGATGGACGACCCCAAGGATCTGGGCTCACGGAGTCGCCAGGCCAGGGCCTGCATCGACGAGACGCCGATTCCTCCTTCGGTCGAGCGGGCGATCCGCGAGGCGGCCACGGGGCTGGCCGTCGGAGGAGACGGGTTGGCGGTGCGTAGCAGCGCGGTGGGCGAAGACAGCACGATGTCTTTCGCCGGGCAGTTCGAGAGCGTCCTCAACGTCCCCCCGGACGAGGTCCCCGCGGCGTGGAAGCGCGTCGTGGGCAGCCGGTATCTGCCCCGGGCGATCTTCTACCGAAGGGCCGCCGGCATCGCGGAGGTGGACGTTCCCATGGCCGTCCTCGTCCAGAGCATGGTGAAGCCCCTCGCCTCCGGGGTGATGTACACCCGGCGGCCCGATCGTCCACGGGAGTCGGTTCTCCTGCTCTCCTCCGCCTGGGGCATCGGACGAGACGTCTCCGGGGGGTCGGCCGACGCGGACCAGTGGACCGTGTCACGGCACCGGCCACACCACGTGCTGGAGCGGCGAGTCACGCCCAAGGCCACGCGGCTCGTCGCCGACTCTCGGGGCGGGATAGACGCCGTCCCCCTCCCCGAGACGGAACGGTCGGTCCCCTCCCTGACTGATCCGCAGATCGTCGCCCTGACCGACGCGGCGCTCGAGGCCGACAGCTACTTCGGAAGCGCCCTGGACATCGAGTGGGCGCTCGACGCCAGCGGGAGCGTGCTGCTTCTCCAGGCCCGGCCCCTGCGCACCGAGACGACCCGGGCCTCGGCCGACCCGGCCCCCGGCGACGCCGTCGTCCTTCTCGAAGGCGGGCAGCCGGTGTCGGTCGGACGGGCCGTGGGAGCCGCATGGAGGGTCCGGTCTCCCGACGAGCTCGACGAGACTCCCCAGGGGTCTCTGCTCGTGCTCCCTCAGCCCATGTCGGACGCCGTTCGCGTCCTGCCCCGGGTCTGCGGGGTGATCGTCGAGCGTGGGAGCGTGACGAGCCACATGGCCTCGGTCCTGCGCGAGTTTCGCGTCCCCAGCCTCTTTGGCCTCGCGGGAGCCCTCGAGCGGCTCGAGCCCGGCCAGCTCGTCAGCCTCGACGTCGCCGACCGCAAGGTCTTCGACGGGGTGATCTGGCCCAGGCTCCGCGGGCAGACCGTCTCCCTGCGCGCCGGAGACCGGGCCGGAGGGCTGCCCGAGGGGCTGGCCGAGCGACTGACCACCCTCTCCGGCGGCGTTCTCATGGCGACCTGGACCTGCCGATCGCTTCACGACGTCGTTCGCTTCTCACACGAGATGGCGATCCAGTCGATGTTCGACATTGGAGACGACCTCGCTCGCGCGAAGCGCGGTGGGGTGAAGGTCCTCGAGCCCGCGCTGCGCTTCCCGATCAGCCTGATTGATCTCGGGGGCGGGCTCGCCCCCGGGTTGGAGGATGCCCGGAAGGTGACGGTGGACCAGGTCGTCTCGATCCCCTTCGCTGCGGTCTGGAAGGGGCTGTCCGACGACCGCTTCGACGTGGAACGGCACGGGGGCGAGGCCGGAGGGTCGTTCGGGGCGGTCTTCCGTACCACGGCCTTCGAAGGCGTCGGCGCGCGCGAACTCGGCGCTCCGAGCTACGTGTGCGTGACCTCGTCGTACATGAACTTGAACTCCCGACAGGCGTACCACTTCGCCATCGTCGACGCCCACGTCGGCCCCGACCCCAACTCGAACCACATCAGCTTCCGCCTCAAGGGAGGCGGCGCTCCCGAGCCGCAGCGCATCCTCCGGGTTCGCTTCATGGCGGACGTCCTCAGGGTGCACCACTTTGCCGTGTCCGAGCGCGGCGATTTGCTGAACGCCTGGCAGCACGGCCTGGATGTCCCGGCGAGCCAGGCCACCCTGGCCGCGGTCGGCCGCCTGCTGCGCTTCTGCGCCCGACTCGACATGCGCATGGCGCATGCCGACAGCGTGTCGCGCTGGGTGGCAGCGTTCGCCGAGGCCGAAGAGTCTGTCGAACGGCAGCCATCGGGTCCCGTCGCGGACCCATAGGCCGGGTCTCTCCTCGAGCGGCTACCTCGGCCGCCTCCTGCCCACGCGGCTGAAGACGAGCCCGATGAAGAAGCCGGCCATCACGGCGACGACGATGGCCAGCAACCCGTATTCTGCTTCGTGCTCCCGAGCCAGCCGGGACACGAACAGCGGGAACCCGGTCTTCTCGATCGTCACGGCCTCGCTCGCCCTCTGGACAATCCGTCCGTCACGGAACACGTACAGACCCACCAGGTATCTCCCGACCGGGATCGTCGAAGGAAGGGGGATGCTGACCGAGTACTGGTCGTGCCCGTCGTCGCGGAGGTCCGGCCGCAGAGAGCCGTACGACAGGCGGTAGAGTCCGCTCTTTTCCTTGTAGTTGAAGAACTCGAGCAGCATTGTCTCGCGATCGATGCCCTCTCCCCGGGTCTCGATCTGTGGCGCGACAGCATCCAGTCCGAGTCCCCACCGTTGAAGCGTCTCGCCAGACGCGAGCTCCGAAAGCTCCGTGGACGTGTAGAGGATGTAGGCGTGGGGAGCGTTGTCTATGGTCACGTCTCCGACATTCATCCACAAGAGGAAGACACGTCCCTTTCTGTTGAAGGTGACCCTGCTCCTTCCCCCTTCGAGCTTGAGGGCGATTTCGCTCCCGGAGGGCACGACGACGTCGGCGGTCAGAGTCGAGCCGTGGTAGAAGGATGTCACCGGGATACGCTCCGGGGAGATCGTGAGCTGCGCCCGGGGCGCCCCCGCCACCGGTCCACCAGTCGCGGCGGCGGCACACAGAACAAGCGCCACTGCCAACACGCGCGCTGTCGGTCGGCGCGGGCCCGGCCCTCTCATACGGCTGCCTTGAGAGAGAGAAGAACACTCGGGCTCCTCAGCAGGTCGACCGCGATGTCCAGCATCGTCAGGAGGATGATGCAGGCCAGGAGGATCTTCAGCTGATCGGCCCTCAAACGTCCGCTCACCCTCGCGCCCAACTGCGCGCCGAGGGTCGAGCCGAACAAGAGGACCAGGGCGAGGACGAAGTCGACGGTGTGATTGAGCTCCGCCTGCATGAATGTGATGCTCATGCAGAGAAAGATCTCCTGGAACAGGTTCGTGCCGATGACCACGTGCACCGGCATGCGAAGGATGTAGACCAGGGCTGGAACCATGATGAATCCGCCGCCCACTCCCATGACGGCGGCAAGCATGCCAACCAGGAACCCGATCATGATTGGCACCAATACGGAGATGGTCACGCCCGACATCGCGAAGTGGGTCTTCCAGGGGAGGGCCAGCAGGACTCCAGGAGCCGATTCGGGTTGCTCAGCTCCGAGATCCGAGGGTCCGATCGCTGGCCGGCGGAGGCTTCGCAGGCTTTCCTGGAACATGTAGAAGCCGACGATACCCAGCATCACCACATAGCAGATCTTGATGAGGAAGTCGGCGTTGCCGATCTGCCGCAGGAGCTTGATGATCTCCACGCCGAGCGACCCTCCGCACAGGCCTCCGGAGAGCAGCAGGAATCCCATCTTGACGTCGACGTTTCCGAGCCGCCAGTGGGCATACGTGGCGGAGGTCGTCGCCGCCACGATCTGGTTGGAGTCCGAGGCCGCGGCAATGGTCGGGGGAATCCCCAGCATCATCAGGGCGGGCGTGAGGAGGAAGCCGCCACCGACGCCGAACAGCCCGGAGAGAAACCCGATGGTGAGCCCCATGCCGAGCAGCGCGAAGATGTTGACGCTGACCTCGGCGATGGGGAGATAGAGAAAGATGTTCATCAGGGCTCGCCTCGAGGCACAAGCGTCAAGGATACTACCGCGGGCCGACGTTCGGAGAACAGGTCCACTTCGAAGACCCGCGCGATCCGATGCGCTCGCCCGCGCCTCTCACTGGAGGGGTGGCCCCCCAGCCGCCCCTGCTGGAGTATAAGAGAGGGCTCGAGGAGGAATCATGAAGCCAAGACTCGCACTGGCCCTGGCCGGCGTCCTGGCCCTGGCGGTGAGCGCGCCGTCCTTCGGCGCCGAGGAGCACGCCGACGGGGTCTTCATCCACATCAGCCACGGGAAGGACGATCCCCATCGACTGCTCATGGCCCTGAGCATGGCGGTGATGATGTCAGAGGACCACGACGTGCTCGTCTACTTCGACATCACGGGGATCGACGCGGTCCTGAAGGACTCCGTGGACGTCTCCTACTCCCACTTCCCGACGTCGAAGACCCAGCTTGCAGAGATCCAGAGGCGGGGGGTGACGGTGATGGCCTGCCCCGGCTGCCTCAAGGCCGCCGGAAGGACGAAGGACGACCTCGCCGACGGGGTGCAGATCGCCAACAAGGCTGCCTTCTTCTCCTTCACGAAGGGTCGGATCCTGACCCTGGACTACTGAGCGCGTCAACGGTGCCCGTGCGTTGGTGCAGCGCGGCGGATCGCCGCTAGTCCAGCACCGAGTCCATCAGGCGGACCACGGGCTCGCCCGCGAGGCACGGCAGCCGCGGTCCTCAACCTCTCCGCCTGGACTCGCGCGATCTCGCCTCAGACGGCCGTCCTCGCCGCGTCAGAAGAACCCGTCCGGGGTGTGACCACCGTGCCCTGCTCAGGAAGACGGGGGCCCGGCCTGCCGCTTGCAGACAACGATCGTCATGTCGTCCAGCTGCTTGTGCCCGTGCACGAAGCCTCGCACCGCGCGGCAGACCCGCTCGACGATCTCTCGAGCGGGGTCCCGGTGGTGCTCTCTGAGGACCTGGAGCAATCCCTCGGAGCCGAACTCGGCCCCCCCAGGTGACCGGCTCTCGAGGACGCCGTCCGTCACCAGCACCAGCATCTCGCCTTCACCCAGGACGAACTCGTGCTCGGTGCACTGCCAGCGTTCGGGAAAGAGCCCGAGAGGCAAGCCGCCCGACTTCAGCTCCGCGGCACCCTCACCGGACCGATTGATGACGTGACCGCTCGGATGTCCGCAGTTGACATAGCTGCACCGCCCGCTCGCCGGCTCGAGCTTGGCGAGCAGCATGGTCACGAACATGTGGTCTTCCAGATCGGCGGCGAGGAAGCCGCTGATGGCGTCCGCGATCGACCTCAGGTCCTCGGTCGTTCGCGCCAAAGGCTGCAGATAGGCCCGAGTTTCGGCCATCACCAGGGCAGGCCCCAGGCCGTGCCCCGACACGTCCGCCACGACGAGCGCCAGGGCGTCGTTCGGCATGGGAACGAAGTCGAAGTAGTCGCCGCAGGTGGACTCGGCCGGAAACACGCCGCCGGCGATGTCGTACCCGGGAAGCTCCAAAGGTCTCGCCGGAAACAGTCGTCGCTGCACCATCGACGCCAGCGCGAGCTCCATTTCCTGGGCATGCAGCTTCTGCCGCTCCGTCATGTCCCTGAGCACCGACACGAAGTGGGTGATGTGCCCCGCTCGATCCTTTATGGCTGTGATCGTCTGGTCGGCATGATAGAGCTCGCCGTCCTTCTTGCGATTGACCGTCGTCCCCCGGAACGGTTCGCCTCGAAGAATCGTCGCCCACAGCTCGCGGTAGTACTCGGGGTCCTGCGCCCCCGACTTGAGAATGTTCGGCCTCCGTCCGACGGCTTCGGCTCTCGAATAGCCGGTCGTCGCCTCGAAGGCCGGGTTGACATAACCGATGGTCCCGTGGCGGTCGGTGATGAGCACCGAGTCCGCGGTCTGCTCGATCGCGCTCGAGAGCCGCTGGAGTTGCTCTTCCGCCCTCTTCCGTGCGCTGACGTCACGGAATACAACCACCCCTCCGCGAACGGCCCCGTCTCCGCTCAGGAGGGGCGCACCGCGGACGTCTACCCAGGTCCCGCCAGGCACTCGAGGATTCCGGAGGAACGCCTCGACTCCGTCGCTTGCCTCACCGCGGATGGCGCGCGCGAGCGGCAGCTGCTCGGGAGGAAAGTGCGTCTCCGTGCCCGGCACGAACAGACCGTACGTCTCCGACCATGCCTCCGGGGGAACGTCCTCGGGGCTCTTTCCGGAGATCGCGGTGGCCGCGCTGTTCGCGGCAAGGATCTTGCCGCCGGTGTCTGCGACGATGACGCCGTCGGTGAGGCTTTCGAGGATGCTCCGCATCATGCGGGCGTGCCGCCGCTCGAGTCGATCGTGCGAGCGCCTCCCGAGAAGAAGAACGAGGCCGACCGTGAGCTCCCACGCGACGGCCGCGGTCACGCCGAGCAGTAGCGGCTCCCTGGTCCGGAGCGAGTTCAGGTGCTCCGCTGTCGGAAGGACTACGACATTCCAGCGCTGACCACCAAACTCGATCGTGCCGAGAGACAGATCCTGGGCCACCAACGACTCGCGGTCGACTTCGTCATCGACGAGCTTCAACTGGATTCCAGTGAGAGCCGCGCTGTCAGGCCCGAGCCGGGCCTGCTGAATCAGCTCCTCGAGGCGGAAGACGGCAAGCACGAAGCCCCTGAGGTGCTCCTCGCGAGGCCCGGTGATCTCGGACGCACCGTCGAACACCGCGAGGAACGCGACGACACCATGGGCAGCGGCGGTGCCTCGAACGAGGGTGACCCGGTCGGTCAGCGAGATCTCACCGGTCGCGACGGCCCGGTCCATGGCTTCCCGGAGATGCCTGTCGGAGCCGAGATCGAAGCCGACAGCACTCTCGTTGCCCTCGACGGGCACGACGAAGGTCACCGGGTAGTACCACTCGCGCTCCCCCGCCGCCATCAACCCACCGGACGCTGCCCGCTCGGTGATCGAGTCGTTGCCGAGACCGCTGTCGCTCTGCTCGTAGGCCGCTCGGGACGAGTGGCCGACCCGAGGGATCCACTCGAGCGCCTGGAGACACCGACGGCGGGCCAGTATGGGCATCGCCACCCTCGTGAACCGCTCCTGTGGTACTGGCACGCCGGATTCGAAGAGCGACCTGAAGGCGTACAGCACTTCGAGGTTGGCGGCGAACGCGTCTTCAACTGCGAAGGCGGTGGCGGAGACCTGGCGCTCGAGGCCCGCCAGGGCCCGGTCGCTCTCGATCTCTCGCGCCTGCCGATGGGCCACCACACCGAGGATGGGCCCGGCGAGGACCGCGAGGACGAGCAGTCCCCGGTGAATGCGGGCTGTCGGATGAGGCGTCACACCGTTCTATTCAATCTAGCAAACGCGACGGACCGACACCAAGCCGCTCCGGCGACCCGGCTGTCGGGGGCGCGCGAAAGGCCCGGTCGTCCGGGCGTGCGCCGGGACCCGGTCACTCAGACGAAGTAGAACGCCACCGCAAGGATGGCGTACACGGCAAGGAGCTGCGCGCCCTCGAACCAGTTTGTGCGCCCATCCTGCACGAGCTGTCCCACCGCGAGGACGGAGAGCATCACCGCTGCTACCTCGAGGATCGTGAACTCGAGCCCGAGCGGCCGGCCCGTGGCGTGGCCGGCGATGACGAGGACCGGCGCCACGAAGAGGGCGATCTGCATCGACGAGCCCATGGCGATGCCCAGGGCGAGATCCATTCTGCCCTTCATCGCGGCGAGCACCGCGGTCGAGTGCTCGGCCGCGTTGCCGATCACCGCCACCACGACCACGCCCATGAAGACCTTGCCCAGCCCCAGCGCCGTCCCTGCGGCGTCCACCGCGTGAACAAGGAGCTCGCTGACGAACCCCGTCAGCACCGCGGCGGTGGCGAGCACCAGCGTGCTCCGGGCGATCGTCCACGGACGCGTCGCCCCCGCCCTTCCCCCTGCATCCTCCTCCGGCAGGAAGAACCGCTGGTGGGTCTTGAACTGGAAGACGAGGCTCGCGACGTATGTCAGGATCAGGATGACGGAGATGTCGAGGCTGATCGACTCGATGTGCTCGGGCTCGCGATGATGGGTGACCGTTGCGTAGATCGCGGGGATGACGAAGGCGACCACCGCCAGGAGCATCATGCTGCTGCCCGTTTCCGCCGTCATCTGATTGAAGCGCAGCTCCTTGTGCTTCCACCCCCCGAGCAGCATGGCGAGACCGAGGACCATCAGCATGTTGCCAATGATCGACCCGGTGAGCGAGGCCTTCACGATCGTCGCTTCCCCCGCACGAAGGGCCATGAACCCGATGATGAGCTCGGCCGCGTTGCCGAACGTCGCGTTGAGGAGCCCGCCCACTCCAGGCCCAGCGTGGTGCGCGAGGTGCTCGGTGGCCTCGCCCATGAGGCCAGCCAGCGGCAGGATCGCGAGACAGGAGACCACGAAGACGGCGGTCGGCGAGGCGTGGGCGAGCCCGAGCCAGAAGGTCACCGGTACGAAGACGAGGAGGGTGTAGAAGACCCTCTTGCCGTTCATGGTGCTCCTCCTGCCCGAGGCTGAGGAGGAGAGTACCACTCTCGTCATTGGGCGAGCACGTGCGGCTCGGCGCTGCCGGCGCTGGAGAGACCCGGAGCCCGGGTTGCCCCCTGCCGGCCGTTTGCGGTCAGAATAGCGAGCCGACCAATGGGCTCCGACGACCTCTGGTACAAGGACGCGATCTTCTACGAGCTGCCGGTCAAGGCCTACTCCGACGCCAACGGCGACGGCATCGGCGACTTCTCCGGCCTGACGGGCCGCCTCGACCACCTGCAGGATCTGGGTGTGGACTGCATCTGGGTGCTCCCCATGTACCCCTCCCCCTTCCGGGACGACGGCTACGACATCTCGGACTATTACGGCATCCATCCCAGCTACGGCAGTCTGGACGACTTCCGAGCCTTTCTGGACACCGCCCACGCCCGCGGGCTGAAGGTCCTCACCGAGCTCGTAGTCAACCACACGTCCGACGCGCACCCCTGGTTCGTGGAGGCGCGCAACAATCCCGACAGCCCTCGCCGGGACTGGTACGTCTGGAGCGACACCGACGACCGCTATCACGGGGTGCGCATCATCTTCAGCGACACCGAGCGCTCTAACTGGGCCTGGGACCCGGTCTCCAAGGCCCACTACTGGCACCGCTTCTTCAGCCACCAGCCGGACCTCAACTACGACAACCCCACGGTGCGCGAGGAGATGTGGAACATCATGAGGTTCTGGCTGGAGCTGGGCGTAGACGGCTTCAGGGTGGATGCCGTCCCCTACCTGATCGAGCGCGAGGGGACCTCGTGCGAGAACCTGCCCGAGACCCACGAGGTGCTCAAGTTCCTGCGGCGCCGCCTCGACGAGCACTTCCCGGGACGGGTGCTGCTGGCTGAGGCCAACATGTGGCCGGAGGACGTGCAGCCCTACTTCGCCGAGGGCGACGAGTTCCACATGGCCTTCCACTTCCCGATCATGCCGCGCATGTTCATGGCCCTGCGCCTCGAGGACCGCAAGCCACTCGAGGAGATCTTCGAGCGCACCCCGGCGATCCCCGACTCCTGCCAGTGGGCGCTCTTCCTGCGCAACCACGACGAGCTCACCCTGGAGATGGTCACCAACGTCGAGCGTGACTACATGTACGAGCAGTACGCGCGCGACCCCGTGGCCCGCATCAACCTGGGCATACGGCATCGCCTGGCGCCGCTGCTGGAGGGCGACCGCCGTCGCATCGAGCTGATGAACGGGCTCCTGATGTCGCTGCCCGGCACCCCCGTCCTCTACTATGGCGACGAGATCGGGATGGGCGACAACATCTACCTGGGCGACCGCAACGGCGTGCGGACCCCCATGCAATGGACCGGGGGCTGGAATGCCGGCTTCTCGACCGCGGACCCGGAGCGGCTCTACCAGCCGCTGATCCAGAACCCGGTATACGGGTACCAGGCTGTGAACGTGGAGTCGCAACGACGCCAGGAGAACTCGCTGCTCAACTGGATGAAGCGGCTGATCCGCGGGCGCAAGTCGACGCGCGTCTTCAGCCGCGGCGGCATCGAGTTTCTCCGCCCCGCCAACCACCGCGTGCTCGCCTACGTGCGCGCTCTGGACCACGAGAAGGTCCTGGTGGTCAACAACCTTTCGAGCACGGCCCAGGCGGTCGAGCTGGACCTGCGTGCGCTGGCCGGGGCTATCCCCATCGAGATGTTCGGCCGGAGCCTGTTCCCCCGAATCAACGAGTCCCCCTACGTCCTCACCCTTGGTCCGTATGACTTCTTCTGGTTCAGGCTGCGCTGGCTCTGAGCATCAGCCATGAGTCCGCCGAGCATCCTCTCCGACGATCTGCTCCGGCAGCTGATGGCGGTGGGCCAGGTCGACATCATGGTGGGCGTGCCGACGCTCAACAACGCGGCCACGGTGGGCGCGGTGGTGCAGGCCGCGCACTTCGCGTTCGGCAACCACTTCGCCCGCGAGCGGACCGTGCTGATCAACTCCGACGGGGGCTCGAGCGACGGCACCCCCGACATCGTCCGCGAGGCCTCCCGGGTCGAGTCCGAGACGGTGCTGGCCGCGCACAGCCTGCGCACCCGGCACCGCATCAGTGCCCCCTACCACGGCGTGCCCGGCAAGGGGACCGCCCTGCGCACGCTCTTCGCGGCCGCCGATCTCCTGCAGGCCCGGGCGGTGGCGATCCTGGATCCGGAGATCACGAGCATCACCCCCGACGGCGTCTTCGCTCTGCTCGGACCCGTGCTCAGGGATGGTGTCGACTTCGTCTCGCCGGCCTACGCCCGTCACCCGCTGGACGGGCCCCTGGTGAGCCAGCTGGTGCGACCACTGTTCCGGGCCGCCTACGGGCGGCGCCTGCACGAGCCCATGGCCGCCGATCTCGGCTGCTCGGGCACCTTCGCCGCATCCTGCCTGGAAGAGGCGGTCTGGGAGAGCGACTTCGCCCGCTACGGCATCGACCTCTGGCTGTCCTGTGCCGCGGTGGCCGGCGGCTTCCGCATGGCCGAGGCCGCGCTCGGCCCGCGCACCCTCGGTCCTCGGGTCGCGCGCCCCGGCCTCCAGGAGCTGTTCCCGCAGGTCGTAGGGTCGCTGTTCTCCTGCCTGGAGATGCACGAGGCCTTCTGGGCCGGCCGCACGGGCTCGGAGGCGGTGCCCCTGCTGGGGGAGGCGCCGGCGGTCGCCGGCCCGGCACCGCCCGTCGAGCGCGCTTCGCTCATCGAGGCCTTTCGAACTGGCGTGACGGATCTTGGCCCCCTGTTGGAGCAGGTCCTCAGCCCCGAGACGCTGGAGGCGCTGCACGCACTGTCCCGGGCCGAGGGAGTGATCACGTATCCCGACAGGCTCTGGGTGGCCACGGTCATGGAGTTCGCCGCCGCCCACTACCGCGGGGTGATGCACCGCCAGCACCTGCTGCAGGCCCTGGTGCCCCTGTACCTCGGCCGCCTCGCCGCGTTCCACGCCCGGGCGGAAGAGGTGGGGGTGGACGCGACCGAGCGGGCGCTGGAGGCTCTCGGCGAGTCGTTCGAAGAGGCCAAGCCCCACCTGCTGGGGCTGTGGAACAAGGAAGGCGGGAGGTGACGCATGGCTGAGACGATCGCGGAGGCCCTTCGCCAGGCCTGGGAGAACTACCAGACCGGGTTCGCGCGTTTTCTCCCGCGGATCCTGGTCACCCTCACGATCTTCGTCATCGGCTGGCTGCTGGCCTTCGTCTTCGGGTTCCTGACCCGCAAGGTGCTGGGCTGGCTACACCTCAACGCCCTCGCCGACCGCTCGGGCGCCGGGGAGGTGCTCAAGAACGCGGAGCTTCCCCCCGCGGACCGCGTCGCGGGTCGACTGGTGTTCTGGCTCGTGTTCCTGGGCTTCCTGCTCTCCGGTCTGGACGCCCTGGGCTTCAAGGGGGTGGAGGGCCTGGTGGCGAGGTTTCTCCACTTCGTCCCCAACCTGCTGGTCGCAGTCGTGATCGTCGTCGTGGGCTTCGTGGCGTCGAACTTCCTCTGGCGCGCCACGCTGCTCGCGGCGTTCAATGCGCGGCTGCCCTCGGCACGCCTGCTCGGCAACGCGGTGCGCGTGCTCGTGATGATCCTCAGCGTCGCGATGGCCCTCGAGCAGATCGGGGTGGCGAAGGCGGTCGTGCTCACCGCCTTCGCCATCACCTTCGGAGCCGTGATGCTGGGCCTGGCCATCGCGTTCGGGATCGGGGGCGGCGGCCTGGCTCGGCGCATCCTGGAGCAGCAGTTCACGGAGCGCGACGGGACTGACACGAACGGCTCGTCCCACCTGTGAGCCCCACAGGCCGGGCCCGTCGGGGCGACTACTTCTTGAGGCTCACCAGGTACGCGGCCAGGGCGTCCAGGTCTTCGTCGGAGATCTTGGACGCGGCGAAGGTGGGCATCATGCCCTTCTTGCCCGTCTTCGCAAACTGCTCCTTGGGCGTCCGGACCCATGCCTTGACTTCCTCGACGCTCCCGGCGGCGCCGTAGTTGTCCAGGGAGTTCTTCTTCTCGTTGTGACACATCTTGCACGCGGGCTTCGCCGACTCGAAGACGGTCTTTCCTTTCTCCAGCATCGCGGCGTCCTCGGCGGCGGCCACGCCGGCAAAGCTCAGGGCAACAGCAGACGCCAGCAGAACGGTGAGACGGGGCATCGCGGACCTCCTCTGGTCGACTCTGCGCGTGCTCCTGGCTCGTCGACCCTTCATGTTTGCCCCGATTCTACGTCGGTCGTCGAACGGGACACGTAAAAGAATGCCTCGCCTGGCCGCCGATGGTAGCCTTCTCCCGAGCTGAGCCAGGTGGTTGTCCACTCCCTGGATCACCGGAGGCATGTATGGTCAAGGTGCAGAGCCTGACCCGGCAGATCCACGCCCGGGTCGTGCGGACGGCGGGATCCTAGATGGGCACCGAGCGACAGGACGTCGAGGCGGCCCGGGCCTTCTACGACCGCATCAGTCGCGTCTACGATGCCATCTCAGACGCCAGCGAGCACGCGAGCCGCGAGCGCGGCCTGGAGCTCCTCGCTCCCGCGGAGGGAGAGCAGATCCTGGAGGTCGGCTTCGGCACCGGCCAGGCCCTCGTCCCGCTGGCGCGGGCGGTGGGCTCCGCTGGCGGCGTGAGCGGGATCGATCTCTCCGAGGGCATGGCAATGGTGGCCCGTCGTCGGCTCGAGGACGCCGGCCTCGGCGATCGCGTCGAGCTGCGGGTGGGCGCGGCGCCCCCGCTGCCCTGGCCGGACTCCCGCTTCGACGCCGTGAGCATGAGCTTCACCCTGGAGCTGCTTCCCGACGACGTGATCCGCGAGCTCCTCGCGGAGACGCGCCGCGTGCTCCGGCCGGGGGGCCGGCTGGGTGTCGTCTCGATGGCCGTCAGTCCGCGGGGCAAGCCGGAGAGCGTCCTCACCCACACCTACAAGTGGCTTCACCGGCACTTCCCCCACATCGTGGACTGCCGGCCCATCGACGCCTCGGCAGGAATCCGCGCCGCCGGTTTCGACCCGCGGCAGGTGATCGAGATGTCGATCTGGACCTTGCCCGTCGTGGCTCTGCTGGCAGTGCCAGCCCCAGGGCCCTCATAGCGCGAGGCCCTGGCGCGCAGGTCGGCTCAGTCTACGCCGGGTAGACGCTCACTCGGGCCCCGGTAGGCTCCACGAGGGCCCGGGCCTCCTCCATCGCCGGCAGCGGACCAGACACGATCAGCAAGAACTCGTTGCCCCGCAGGGCGACCTCGAACTGGTGCATGCCATCCTCGGGGACGCCGTTCGCGACCAGGGCCGCCCCGAGGGGGCTCAGATCGTGCACCATGGCGCCCGTCTCCAACGCCTCCACCAGCCAGCCCACGACCGGACCCGCCATCAGCAACGGACCGAGGTGCGGGATGAAGAAGAAGCCCTCGCCGGTGAGGGCCGCCCACACGCCGCTCCAGAAGGCGCCGAAGCTGCCCCAGGCCTCGAAGCGGCGCCCCGCGGAGTAGTAGCCGTAGACGTTCGACTGGGTGTGGTAGTCCGCGCCCACCACGGACACCAGCCGAAGGGCAAAGTGCGAGCGCGCCAGCTCGTCGAGGGCCTTCTCCACCCCGAGGTGGCCACGGTGGACCGCCACCAGGGTTCCGCGCGCTGCGCTCGGGTGACCGCTGTCCAGGCGTTGAGCTGGCGTCATTGGAACCTCCCCTGGTGGTGCCGCGTGGCCAGGCGGGTGCCGCGGCGCGCCCAATCGTACAACAGAAGCCCTCATCGAAAGAGGAGCCCCCGCGGCAGAGGAGGTCAGTGGATCCCGGTCGGCCCGCGCCCGGTGCGCGGGGTCTTCATCAGGACGAGCAGCGGCAGCATCACCACGAACAGGGCCCCGAGCACCCGGAAGACGTCGTTGAAGGACAGCATGGCGGCCTGCCGCTGGACGAGGCCGACCAGGGCCGCCTGCGCCTGGCGCGTGGCCGTGACGAGGTCGGAGCCGCGAGCGAGGAAGGCGTCGCGTAGCTGCTCGAGGACGGCGCGGGTCTCGAGACTGTAGGGGTCGGCGTGGGCACCGAGGACATTGAAGAAGGTCTGCTGGCGCCGCGCGAGGAGCGTGGTCGCGGTGGCGATGCCCATGCTCCCGCCGATGTTTCGCATCAGGTTGAAGATGCTGGTCGCGTTCCCCATCTTCTCGCGCGGGATAGGGTCCATGGTGATCGTGGTCAAGGGCACGAAGAGCAGCGCGAGGGAGATCCCCTGCAGGAACTGCGGCCAGAAGACGTCCCAGTATCCCGCGCTGAGATCGAGCGCTCCCAACCAGAAGAGCGTCACCGACCCGCCCACGACCCCGAGCGCGAGCAAACGACGCGCATCGATCCGGCCGAGCAGGATCCCCACGAGGGGCATGGCGAGAAACGAGCCGATGCCCCGGGGCGCGAGCGCGATCCCGGCCTGCAGCGCCGGGTAGCCCAGTAGCGTCTGGAGGAGGATCGGGAGGAGCACCAGGCTGCCGAAGAGCACGAAACCCACCATCGTCATCAGGAAGACGCCGGTGGAGTAGGTCACGTTGCCGAAGGCGCGCAGGTCCACCACCGGGTTGGCGACGCGCAGCTCGTGGACGAGAAAGGCCGCGAGGGCCACGGCGGAGACGACGGCGAGGCTGGTCATGAAGTCGGAGGCGAACCAGTCGTCCTCCTGGCCCTTGTCGAGGAGGATCTGGAGCGCGCCGATGCCCAGCGCGAGCAGGGAGATCCCCGTCCAGTCCACCCGCGTCGCCTGGCGGCGGATGTAGGAGGGGTCGAAGACGAAGAGCTTCATCATGACGAGGGCGACGATCCCGACCGGCAGGTTGATGTAGAACACCCACCGCCAGGAGTAGCTGTCGGTCAGCCAGCCGCCGAGCACGGGGCCAAGGATGGGGGCGACCACGATGCCGAGGCCCCAGAAGGCCATGGCCTTTCCCCGCTCCTCGGGGCGGAAGGCCTCGAGGAGCACCGCCTGCGAGAGGGGCTGGAGCGCGCCACCCGTCGCGCCCTGGATCACCCTGAACGTGATCAGGAGGGGGAGGCTGGGGGCCAGGCCGCACAGCAGCGAGGCGCTCGTGAAGCCCCCCACCGAGAGCATGAGCAGGCGCTTGCGGCCGAACTGGTTGGCGAGCCACCCGGCCAGCGGAAGGATGATCGCGTTCGCGACCAGATAGGAGGTGAGGGCCCAGGTCGACTCGTCGATCGTGGCGGAGAGGCTGCCCGCGATGTGGGGAAGCGAGACGTTCACGACCGTCGTGTCCAGCACCTCCATGAAGGTGGCGGACATGACGGAGACCGCGACGATCCACGGGTTGATGGCGGTCTCGTGGTCGGGCACGGAACTCAGGCTTGGGGCCGCGGGATGGCCGTCTCGAGGGCCGTCAGGATGGTGGCGACCGCCGCGTCCTCCCCGATCTCGGCGTTCACCATCAGGTGGTAGAGCCGGGGATCGAGCCAGCTCTCGCCGAAGTGGCGGCGGATGTAGGCGTTGCGCTTGCTGTCGGTCTCCTCCAAGGCCAGCTCCACGTCGGCGTCGGGGCCCAGGCGCGCCCGCAGGCGACGGAGGCGCTCCTCTCGCGGGGCGTGGACGAACAGCTGGAACACGTCGGACCGGCCCCGCAGGACGCACTGGCCGCCGCGCCCGACGATGACGCACTCCCCGACCGTGGCCGCCTCCTCGATGATCCGCCGGCACAAGCGGGCCATGGCGTCGCCGTCCACCACCTGCGTCTCGTCCACGACCGACACCGCCTCGAAGCCCCCGTACCAGAGCGAGCGCCAGAGGCGCCTCACCCAGGGATCGACGTTCTCATCGAACTGCTCGGCCAGGTCGGGGTCGATGCGCGCCGCGGACGCGATCCGCTCGAGCAGGGTGCGGTCGAGGAGCTGATAGCCGAGGCGCCGGGCGAGCGCGGTCGCGATCGCGGCGCCGCCGCTCCCATACTCGCGGGCGACGGCCACGACCCGGAAACGACTGGTGCTCATCGCGTGAAGACGGTGGGGACGACGGACATGCCCGGGCGGAGGCGGTGCTCGGGATCCTGCCCCGGCTCGAGGATGATCTTCACGGGGACCCGCTGGACCACCTTCACGTAGTTGCCGGTGGCGTTCTCGGGAGGAAGGAGGCTGAAACGGGCGCCGGTGGCGGCGGCGATGCTGTCGACGCGGCCCCGGTACAGGTGGTCGTCGAAGGCGTCCACGTGGATCTCGACCGGCTGGCCGGGCCGGATCGCCGCGAGCTGGCTCTCCTTGAAGTTCGCCACGACCCAGACGTCCTCGAGGTCGACGAGGGCGAGGAGGGGCTGTCCGGGCTGGACGACCTGTCCCACCTCGACGGATTTGCGGCTCACCACCCCCCGGACCGGGGCACGCACCTCGGTGTAGGACAGGTTGAGCCGCGCCTGCTCGACGGCGGCCTTCGAGACCTCGACCTTCGCCTCGGCGGAGGCGGCGCGGGCGGAGACGATGCCCACCCGCTCGCGCCCGGTGCCGGCTTCGGCGAGGCGGGCGCGCGCCGTCTCGACGCCCTTCTCTGCGGCGCTCACCGCGGAGGCGGCCGCGTCGCGCGTGGCGCGGGCGGTGTCGGCGGCGGTCACCGCCGCGTCGAACTGCTGCTTCGGGATCTCGTCCTTCGCCGCCAGCGGGCGGAAGCGCTCGACGTCCTGCCCGGCCAGCACCGCGCGGGCCTCCGCCTCGCGCAGCTGCGCCCGGGCCGTCGCGAGCCGAGCCTCCGCAGCCGCGAGCTCGCTCGTCGCCGCGCTCTCCTGGGACGTCGCGCTGGTCGAGGTCAGGGGGACGTTGGTCCGGGCCGCGCGGGCCGAGGCCTCGCTCTCCGCGAGGTCGGCGCGGGCGCGAGCGAGCGCCACCTCGTGGTCGCGGGAGTCGATGCGGACGAGGAGGGCGCCCTCTTCGACGAGCTGGTTGTCGCCGACCGCGACCTCGACGACGGTGCCGGCGACGCGCGCGGCCACAGGGCTCACATGCCCGTCGATCTGGGCGTCGTCGGTGGACTCGCGAACGGCGAAGTGGCGCCAGAGGAGCACGCCGAGCACGACGAGGAGCAGGACCCCGGCGACGAGGACCCAGCGCGCGGGCCCGCCCCGGCGCACGCGTGTGAGCAGGCTATCGGCCATTCAGCTTCCTTTCAGGATCTCGCCGTACGCCGACTCTGCCCCGCCCATGGCGCGGACGAGCGCGAGCCTCGCCGCGTCGTAGGCGTACAGGCTGGCGATGTGGGTCTCCTCGGCCCCGGCGAGGGTCTCCTGGGCCTGCACGACCTCGAGGTTGTCGGCGACGCCGGCCTCGAAGCGGTCGCGTGCCTGCTGCAGCTGGTCGCGGGCCAGCGAGAGCGTCTCCTCCGCGAGCCGGACGCGGTCGGCGGCCGCCCTCAAGTCGAGGAACACCGTCTGCACCTCGTAGTAGATCCGGGCCCGGAGGTCCTCGAGACCCGCCCGCACCCGGGCGAGGCGGGCCTCGGCCTCCGTCACCCGCGCCGAGATGCGCCCGCCCTCGAAGATCGGGATCTGGATCGCCGCACCGAGGGTGTAGGTGGCCCGCGAGCCGGCAACGTCGTTGCCGATCGCCCCGTAGTCCGCATTGACGGCGAGCGACGGCAGGCGCCCGCCGCGCTCCGCCTTCACCCTCGCCTCCGCGGCCTCCACCCGCGCCCGCGCCGCCTTGAGGTCCGGCCGTCCTTCCCAGGCGCGGCGGGTCGCCTCCTCCACGCCGATCGGCACCGGCACCGCCGAGGGCATGGGGTCGGAGAGGCGGAAGCGCTGGCCCAGCGGGAGCCCGATCGCGCGGGCGAGGTCCAGCCTCTCCCTCGCCGCATCCCGCTCGGCGACGATCAGCCGCTGTTGCTGCGCCTGCACCTGAACCTGCGCCCGCAGGACGTCGATCCCGGCCCCGAGACCGCTCGCCCTGCGGTCGCGGGCGAGGTCCAGCAGGGCGTTCGCCGTGGCGAGCTGGGCCCGGGAGGAAGCGATGCGGCTCTCGCCGGCCACCGCCTGCAGGTAGAGCTGCCCGCACACCAGGACCACGAGGTCGCGCACGCCGAGCTCGTCCTGACGCGCGGCCTCGAGAGACGAGGAAGCCGCGCGCGAGCGATTCAGCGCCTCGAAGTCCAGGACCGTCTGGCGGAGGGAGGCGCGCGCGTCGAAGACGTTGAAGGGGCCCACGATCGCCGGCATCCCCGGAACGCTGAAGCCGTACGCGGCGAGGTTGTTCTTCTGGCGCGAGCCGAGCACGTGCGCGGTCAGCTGCGGGAGGAGGTCGGCGAGGGCTGCCCTGCGCGCGCCGTCGGCAGCCGTCACCGCCGAGCCACCCAGGATCGCGGCGAGGTTGTGGCGAAGGCCCCGCTCGACGGCGTCGGTCAGGGAGAGCGCGATCTCCCCCGTCGTGGCCTCCCCGGCAGGAACCCCCCCCTGCAGAGTCCGGAGGTCCTCCTGGGAGCGAGCCGGCGCCGCCCCGGCGGCGCCGAGGAGCAGGACGAGGATGGAGACGACGAGTGCGCGCATCGAGGGGCCTCGCTTCGATTCTGGCGACCGTCCCGTGATTCTGTCAGTACGTAGCCGTTGGCATCAAGCCGCTGGCATCAAGAGGGCCCGTCGTCCCGCGCTCAGCTCCGAGACGTCGACTCCCTCAGCCCCGCGTCCCGGCCTCGCTCCTGCGCCCGCGGCCACCGAAGAGGCCGGACCGGGTCGGGTCCAGGAGCCGGTAGGCGGCCAGCTTGACCCGGTCGTTGATCAGGAACCACGCGATCGCATAGCCCCAGACGATCAGGCCGAGCCGCCAGCCGAGCGGCGGCATCAGGACTCCGTAGACCGCGATCAGCGTGGCGATGGTCTGGTTCACCACAACCGCCCCCAGGAGGATGGGGGCTGGCCGGATGGACCAGAAGGCCTTGCGCGTCCGTGTCACGAAGATCGTCATCTGGCCCGCCGCGGAGAGCTTCAGGTACATCAGGGACTGGATGGTGCCCCGGTCCAGGTCGAGGACACGCTCGCCGATGTAGAAGAGGCCGAACGAGGCCACCACTCCGACGACTCCGAGGATCGTGGCGATTCCCAGCACCTCCCGCATGTTCCACCTCTCGGGCGTGTCCGAGTAGCGCACGCGGTCGTAGGCGATGGAGAGAATGGCCCCGTCGTTGAGGAGCGCCAGGAGCACGATCATGACCGCCGTGACCGGGTAGAAGTTGAACACGAGGATCGACAGGGTCATGAACAGCAGCACCCGGATCGTCTCCGCGATCCGGTAGATGGCGTAGCTGTTCATGCGCTGGAAGATCTTCCGGCTCTCCTTGATGGCGTCCACGATCACCGAGAGACCGGGGGCGAGCAGCACGATGTCGGCGGCGGCCCGCGCGGCGTCGGTGGCCCCCGACACGGCGATCCCGGCGTCGGCCTCCTTGAGCGCCGGGGCGTCGTTCACGCCGTCCCCGGTCATCCCCACGATGTGCCCGCGCTGCTGGAGGACGTCCACGATGTGGAACTTGTGCTCGGGAAAGACCTGGGCGAAGCCGTCGGCCCGCTCGATTGCATTCGCGAGCCACCGCGCCTGGTGGTGCTTCGCGTCCTCGAAGAGGCTCGCATCGAGGATGTTGGCGCCCATGTCCAGCTTCCGGGCCGTCTCCCGGGCGATGGCGACCTGGTCGCCGGTCACCATCTTGATCGCGACCCCCATGCTCGCCGCGGTCTCGACGGTCGAGCGGGAGTCCTCGCGGGGAGGATCGAAGAGGGGCAGGACGCCCAGGTAGCGCCATCCCAGCTCGTTGTCGGAGCGCGCGACCCCGAGGGAGCGGAAGCCGCGCGCGGCGAAGCCCTCGACGGCCTCCCCGACCGCCGATCGAACCGCGTCGGACGCCCCGACGAGGTCGAGGATCACCTGGGGGGCCCCCTTGGAGACGGAGAAGCGCTGCCCGCCCGGGCCCCGCACCTCCGCCTCGGTCCGCTTGTGGACCGGGTCGAAGGGCTGGAAGTGAACGACCTCGTGTGCGGAGGTGTCCCGACCCTTCAGCCCGCCGAGGACCGCCAGGTCGATCGGGTCCTCGTCCTCGGCCCGCGAGGCGAAGGCCCCCGCCAGCACCACGTCGTCCGGCTCGACCCCCTCGAGGCAGAAAGGATCGCCCAGGGTCAGGCGGTTCTCGGTGAGGGTCCCCGTCTTGTCGGAGCACAGGACGTCGGTGCCGGCCAGCTCCTCGATTGAGGCCAGCCGGCTGACGATCGCCTCCTTGCGCGCCAGCAGCCGCGCGCCCACCGCCATGGTGATCGACAGCACCGCGGGCATGGCGACGGGCACGGCCGCCACCGTGAGCACGAGGGCGAACTCCAGGGTCGTCAGCATGGGGTCGCCGCGGAAGAGGGCCACTCCCAGGATCAGGGCCACGAGGGCGATGGCGATGACGATGAGGTAGTCGCCGATCTTCAGCACGGCGCGCTGGAAGTGGCTGACGACGTGCGCCTGCTCGACCAGGCGCGCGGTGCGTCCGAAGTACGTCTCGGACCCGGTTCCCTGCACCACGGCCTCGATCTCGCCACGCTTGACGATCGAGCTCGAGTAGACGGTCTGTCCCTCGCCACGTTCCACGGGCAACGACTCGCCGGTCAGGGCCGACTGGTCCACCTGGATCGAGTCGCCCTCGAAGAGCCGGACGTCGGCCGGGACCACCTCGCCGATCCGCAGCCGGACGACGTCGCCGGGGACCAGCTCGCGCGCGGGAATCGTCTTCCATGCGGCGTCGCGGCGCACGCGGGCCTTCGGGGCCAGGCGCGCCTTCAGGGCGGCGATGGCGTTGCCGGCCTGGGACTCCTCCCAGAACCCCACCCCGGCATTCATGACGAGGAGCGCGGTGATGATGGCGAAGTCCTCCCAGTGCCGGACGACGGCCGAGAGGATCGCCGCTGCCTCGATCATCCACGGGATCGGGCCCCAGAAGTACGAGAGAAGCTTCAGGATCGGGTGGACGGCCTTCTCGGCGAGCTCGTTGGGGCCGAAGCGTTCGAGACGCTGCTCAGCCTCCTGCTGGGACAGCCCGTCGCGGGAGGCGCCGAGCTTCTCGAGGACCTCCTCGAGCGGCACGTCGTCCTTCGGAGAGGTGTGTGTCGGGTTGGCCTCGTCGCCGGTGGGGCCGATGGAACCGTCATCTGAAGAAGGCATGGCTTTCAATCCACTCTACCCTCTAGAACCCGCATCGTGCACGGACTCCTTTCCGGCAGACGCGGTCTGGTCTTCGAACCAGTCAATGCGATCGAAGTGCTTGCGATCGGTGTCCTCTCGGACCGGGGTGAGGCCGAGGATCAGCAGCTTCCTCCGCCGCTTCGAACCCTGTCATCTTGTAGTCGCTATGCCTCCAGCTCCCGTAGCGTTCGCAGAACACTGATGACGTCCTCCCGGCTCAGCATGCCGATGACACGGTCGTCCCGCGTGACCGGCAACTGGTTGACCCCATCGCGGTCCATCTCCTGGAGGGCGGCCCATATCTCGGCCTCGGCGTCGATGTGCTTCAGCTGCTCCAGGGGAATCATGACCTCGCCGGCGCTGGTGGTCACCCATTCGGAACGGGGGACCTCCTTGATGCGATGCAAGGTCATGAGGCCAACGGTGTCCTCCCCGCGGGTCACCAGGAGACAGCGCCGGCTACCGCCCAGGATGTGCTCATCCACCAACTGCTGCAGCGTCAGATTCCCCGGCACCGCGGCGCAGCGATCGCTCATCGCCTGCGCGACCTTGTGACCTCTGAGCAGACCCTGGAACATCACGGACTGCACCTGGGCGGTGGCGGCGTTGTCCAGGAACCAGCCGATGAAGGCAATCCACAGCCCACCACCGAAGTTGCCGGTCAGAACCTGCGCGACCCCGACAAAGATGAACAGGAAGCCAAAGAACCGGCCGACATTCGCCGCGATGAGCGTCGCCCGGCGCATGTTCTTCGTGACGGCCCACACGATGGCACGGAACACACGGCCGCCATCGAGCGGGTAGCCGGGGATCAGATTGAAGAGAACCAGCGCCAGGTTGATGTAGGCGAGGTACTTCACCACGCCCCAGACGGGCTCGATGCTCGCCGCCATCGGCTGCACTGCGTGGAAGAAGACGGCCAGGGCCAGGCTCACAACGGGACCCGCGACGGCGATGAAGAACTCGGCGACGGCACTGGGAGGCTCAGCCCCGATCTGGGCGACCCCTCCGAAGATGAAGAGCGTGATGCTCCGCACCGGTATCTTGTACCGCAGCGCCACCACGGAGTGGCCCAGCTCATGGAGCAGCACGCTCACGAAGAGCATCACGGACGTCACGGCGCCGGTGAGCCAGTACAGCGCCGGTGGCCAGTCCCGGAACTCGTCGGGATAGTAGCTGCTGGCGAGCATCCATGTGAGCAGTCCGAAGATCAGAAACCAGGAATAGTCCAGGCCGATCGGTATCCCTAGAACCCTGCCCAACCTGACATCTTGTCGGGTCATTTGAGGTCTCCCCTCTACTTGGCCGTCTTCTCGACGTGCCCGCCGAACTGGAACCGCATGGCGGAGAGCAGCTTGTCCTGGTAGTCCGCCTCGCCCCGCGAGCTGAACCGCTCGTAGAGCGCGGTGGTGAGGACCGGCACCGGCACGCCCTCGTCGATCGCCGCCTTGATCGTCCAGCGCCCCTCGCCCGAGTCCGAGACGCGTCCCGCGAAGCCTTTCAGGTCCGGGTCCTCGAGCAGGGCCGACGCGGTGAGGTCGAGCAGCCAGGAGGCGATCACGCTGCCGCGTCGCCAGACCTCGGCGACGTCGGGCAGGTCGAGGTCGTACTGGTAGTGCTCGGGGTTGCGCAGCGGCGTCGTCTCGGCATCGATCGCGTTGCCCTGCGTGCCCACGTTGGCCGCGCGCAGGACACCCAGCCCCTCGGCGTACGCGGCCATGATGCCGTACTCGATGCCGTTGTGGACCATCTTGACGAAGTGTCCAGCCCCGCTGGGCCCGCAGTGCAGGTAGCCCCGTTCGGCGGTGCCGCCCACCTTCTCCCGGCCCGGGGTCCGCGGAATATCGCTCATGCCGGGGGCCAGCGTCGAGAGGATCGGATCCAGATGCTCGACAGCGGCCCTCTCGCCACCGACCATCATGCAGTAGCCGCGCTTCAGCCCCCAGACACCACCGCTCGTCCCCACGTCCACGTGGTGGATCCCCCTGGCCGCGAGTGTGCTGGCCCGCCGGATGTCGTCCACGTAGTAGGAGTTGCCCCCGTCGATCAGGATGTCCCCGGACTCGAGATGCGGCCGGAGGCCCGCGATCGTCTTGTCCACGACCGCCGCCGGCACCATCTGCCAGATGACCCGCGGTTTCTCGAGCTTCCCCACGAGGTCCGCCAGCGAGGAGGCACCCACCGCAGTCTCCTGGACGAGCGCCTCCACCGCCTTCGGCGACATGTCGAAGACCACGCACTGGTGGCCGCCCTTGACGAGCCGCCGCACCATGTTCGCGCCCATCCGTCCGAGGCCGATCATCCCGAGCTGCATCGCCTACTCCCTCTCCTGGAACCGACGTCGTCGACGCCGAGCACGAACACGACCGGCCCCGGCGGCGTCACCGGGCCGCCTTCCCGGGGTCGGGGTTGTGCCAGCCGCCGTCCCTCGCGATGAGCGCATCCGCCTCCTTCGGGCCCCAGCTCCCCCGCCGGTAGGGGCGGACACGGTGGTGGGTCTTCAGGACCGGCTCGACCACCGCCCAGGCGGCCTCCACCGCGTCCTCACGCGTGAAGAGCGCCCCATTGCCCGCCATGGCGTCCTCGAGGAGGCGCTCGTAGGGTGCCTCCTCCCCGGGCTGCTCGTCGAGCAGGTAGAGCTCTCGCTGGTCCCCTATGAATTCCTTCCCGACGTGCTTGACGCGGGCGGCGAGGGCGACGGCGGAGTTCGGGGAGAGATGGAAGCGCACGTAGTTGGCCCGACCGACCGGCGGCCTCGAGTCGGCGAACAGCCGCTGCGGCGGCGGCTTCAGCTCCACCAGGACCTCGGCCGCGGTGTTGGCCAGACACTTCCCCGAGCGCAGGTACCAAGGGACCCCCTGCCAGCGCCACGAGTCGATGAAGAGCCTCAGGGCGCAGAAGGTCTCGACATCGGACCTCTTCGCCACGTTCGGCTCCTTCCGGTATCCCGCGTACTGCCCGCGCACCAGATCGTCGGGCCGCAGCGGGCGCATCGCCTGGAAGATCTTGGCCTTCTCGTTGTGCACGGCGCCATAGCCCCGGTAGGCGGGGGGCTCCATGGCCAGAAGCGCGACGATCTGGAACAGGTGGTTCTGGATGACGTCGCGCAGACAACCGGCGGTCTCATAGAAGGCGCCGCGGCTGCCCACGCCGAAATCCTCGGACAGCGTGATCTGGACGCTGGCCACGCAGTTGCGGTTCCAGATCGGCTCCAGGAAGGAGTTGGCGAAGCGGAAGTACAGGATGTTCATGATCGCCTCCTTCCCGAGGAAGTGGTCGATGCGGAAGATCGACCCTTCCGGAAACACCGACCGGGCGACGCGGTTGAGCTCCCGGGCGGAGGCCAGATCTCGCCCGAACGGCTTCTCGACGATCACGCGCCCACCGTCCGCCAGGTCCGCATCGCCGAGCCCCTCGATCACCGTCGCGAAGAGCGAGGGCGGGATGGCGAGATAGTGCGTCGGTCGTCGGGCACGGGCCAGCGCCTTCTTGATCGCCGCGAAGGTGGCCGGCTCGTTGTAATCCCCGCTGACGTAGCGGAGCGAGGAGAGGAGATGCTCCAGGGCACGGGTGTCGTCGATCCTGCCCGATCGCCTGACGGCGTCCTTCACACGCCGGCGCAGACGATCCAGGCTCCATTCCGGAAAGGCGACACCGATGACCGGGACCTTGAGGGTGCCCCGCTTCGCCATCGCGTACAGCGCCGGGAAGATCATCTTGTGGGCGAGGTCCCCCGTGACGCCGAAGAGCACCAGAGCGTCCGAACGCGAGGCGGTCATCAAACACCTCCTGACGTTGCTTGTCCGGTGGCGTTGTACTCGATCTTGCTCGCCATACGAGCTGGCTTGATCCGAGGACGCAGGCGCACCCAATTCCATCACATTCGTCAACTGCTGAGCCACGGCCGGGTGGCGGGGGAACGTGGAGCCAGGGAAAGCCCGCACAGCCGTTCCTACAGCAGCGGCCCGGCCAGACGGCAGGTGTTCTCTACGAGCCGGCGCCAGGCTGGCCGGCGTCGCCAGACGTCGAGATCGAGCCGCCGCGCATCGCGCAGGTAGGAGTGCTGGAGTGATCGGAGTCGACCGGTGAGCTCGCGGTCGTACACGAGGAGGGAGATCTCGAAGTTGAGCCAGAGGCTGCGCATGTCCAGGTTGACGGAGCCAAGCACGCTCGTTGCGCCGTCAATGGTCAGACTCTTGGTGTGCAGGAGTCCACCGTTGAACAGGGCGATCTCGACGCCGGCGGACACCAGGTCGTCAAAATGGGCCACGCTCGCATGGCGGACGAGCATCGAGTCGCTGCGGGCTGGAACGATCAGCGTGACCTTCACGCCGCGTAGCGCAGCGCTCAGCAGAGCGGTCAGAATCGACTCGTCGGGTACGAAGTACGGGGTCGTCATGACGAGCTCGTGGCGGGCGGCGTAGATCGCGGTCAGCAACAGCTGGTGGATCGCTTCGGGTCGCCGGTCCGGGCCGGAGGGCACGATCTGAACCAGAGATCCGGGCGGCCCCGACGCTCCGCCCGTAGGCCCGGATGGCGGATCGAACGTGGTGCCGGTTTCGACGGACCAGTCGAGCCGGAACACACCGTCGAGACAGCCCGCGGCGGGCCCTGTGATGCGCGCCATGGCGTCCACCCATTCCCCGACGCCGGACTCCTGCTTGAAGAAGCGGGGGTCGACCAGGTTCTGGCTGCCAGCATAGGCCACGCGTTCGTCGATGATGGCGATCTTGCGGTGATTGCGGAGATCCCCTCGGGCGACGAGCGTCCGAAGCACTCCGGTGGGCAGGGCCGCCGTAAACTCGACCCCGGCGCCGCGCAGTCGGCCGGCAACCCCGCTCTCCAGGAACTCCCTGCTCCCCACCGCGTCGGCAAGAGCCCGGCACTGCACGCCGCGCCGCGCGGCACGGATCAGCGCTGCCACGACGTGGTCCGCGCAACCGCCCTCCTGCCAGATGTAGAAACAGAGGTGAACGGTGCTCCGCGCGGCGTCGATGTCCGCGACCATCCGGTCGAAGATCGACTGAAAGTCACTGAGCAGCTCGATGCCGTCGGCCGGCATCGCCGGGAAGCCGAGGACTCTCTCGACGAGACGGAGAAGCGGGTCCGCCGACGGGTCGATCCCCAGGACGGAGGGGTCGTATTGCCCTCGGAGGTCTCTCTGCCATCGGGCGACGTCAACCATGCTCGCTTTGATCTGCGCCGCCCGCCGCCGGCCCAGACGCTTCTCTCCGAACAGCAGATAGACGACCGCTCCAACAAAGGGGACGCTGAAGATCACCGCCAGCCACGCCACCGATACGCCGACGGGCGGCCGCCGCATGATCACACGGATTGAGAGGCCAACGACGATGAGCCAGTGCGCGGCCAGAATGCTCGTGGAGACGATGTGGAAGTTCATGGGGTGGCGGCCGCGACCATCTCACCGCGCTCCCGGCAATGGTCCTGCCGGTGTGCTGGGAGAAATCTCAAGACCGCGGCCGCTCGCCCGCAACGCCGTCGATCGCACGGCTCACCGCGGCCTTCGGGGTGGCCGCCTCGCCACCCACGCGATGATGCTCCGGCCGCCGATCGCCGCGTGAGAGGTTGAGCGCACTGTTGACGAGCATCACGTGGCTGAGTGCTTGGGGAAAATTCCCCAGAAGACGATCCCCCTGCGGGTCGTACTCCTCCGACAGGAGCCCGACGTCGTTGCGCAACGAGAGCAGACGCTCGAAGAGCCCCCGTGCCTCGTCGGTCCGCCCCTGGAGCGCGAGGTTGTCGACCAGCCAGAACGAGCACGGGAGGAAGAGCCCCTCGCCCGGGGGCAGGCCATCGACGCTCTCCTCCGTCGAGTAACGCTGCACCAGACCGTCCACGAGGAGCTCGCGTCGGATCGCCTCGACGGTGGACACCATGCGTGGGTCCGTTGCCGGCAGGAAGCCCACCAGCGGGATCATCAGCAGGCTCGCATCGAGTTTCTGCGAGCCGTAGGCCTGAACGAACGCGCCCCGCTCGCGATTGAACCCCCTCTCGCAGACCTGTGCGTGGATGCGATCGCGCTCGAGGCGCCAGTCGTCCGCCGGCCCCTCGAGACCGAAACGCTCGACCGCCTTGACGGCCCGGTCCATCGCCACCCAGGCCATGACCTTCGAGTACGTGAACGGCTGACGTGGGCCGCGGATCTCCCAGATCCCGTCGTCGGGCTCCTGCCAGCGGCTCGCTGTGAAGTCGAGGATCGCGGTCTCGAGGGCCCAGGCCTCCGGCTCCGTCTTCAGGCCCGCCCCGCGCGTGGCGTGAAGCGCATCGATGAGCTCGCCGTAGACGTCGAGCTGAAACTGTGCGGCAGCGGCGTTGCCCACACGCACGGGCTTCGAGCCCTCGTAGCCGGGCAACGTCTCGAGGAGGCGCTCGTCGAGCCGCCGCTCGCCGGCCACCCCGTACAGCACCTGGAGATCCGCGGGCGCGCCGGCGGCGGCGCGCAGCAGCCACTCGCGCCAGCTGCGGGCCTCCTCGACGTAGCCACCGATGAGCAGCGCGTAGAGCGTGAAGGTGGCGTCGCGGATCCAGCAGTAGCGGTAATCCCAGTTGCGAGTGCCTCCTGGCTGTTCGGGGAGCGAGGCGGTGGGCGCGGCGACGATGCCGCCGGTGGGGGCGTGCGTGAGCGCCTTGAGCGTGAGCAGCGAGCGGACGACGGCGCTCCGCCACTCACCCTCGTAGCTGCAGCGGGCGCTCCAGCCGGTCCACCACCGTTCCGTGGCACGGATGGCGGCCTCGGCGTCGATGGGCAACGGGGCAGGCTCGTGCGAGGCGTAGTGGGTGAGCACGAAGGGCAGCCGCTGATCGGCGTCCACCGCGAACTCCGCCACCGTGCGCAGGTCCTCTCCTCGCGGCTCCACCCGCTCATCGCTGAGCAGGCGCAGCGAATCGGGACCGGCCGTGGCCACCCAGATGTCTTCGTCCCGATGCACCCACGGTACGATGGAGCCGTAGTCGAAGCGGACGATGAGCTCCATGCGCATCTCGACCCGGCCTCGCAGTCCCCGGACCACTCTCGTCACGTCGCAGCGCTCGCCCTGGTGGGGCATGCAGTCCACAACCCGAACGAGGCCCTCGGACGTCTCGTAGTCGGTCTCGAGCACGACGCTGTCGCCGCGATAGCGGCGCTCGACTCGGCCCGGCTTCTCGGCGGGAGCCAGGAGCCAGCGGCCGTGCTCGGGCCTGCCCAGCAGGGCGGCAAAGCACGCCGGCGAGTCGAAACGTGGCACGCACATCCAGTCGATCGAGCCATCCCGCGAAACGAGCGCCGCGGTGCGAGAGTTTCCGATCAACGCATAGTCGGCGATGGGGCAGCTCATGAGAAACCTTTGCCTGTGCGACGCTCGGGCCCACCTTGCGGCTCTTCTCCCAAAGGCCGCTGAGTCTGGCTGGCGGGCCGTCGCCTCATCTTATCCTCCGAATTCCAAGCAGGCTGGGCACAGGCTCGACGCCGTTGCCGTCTTCTTCCTGTCCTGATTGGGCTTCGGCTCGATCACGGATGTCGCGGAGAACATCGAGCCCCCGCAACGCAACGTGCCGCTCGCGATCTGTCTGAGCTTCAACCCCAGGCGACGGCGGGGAGAAGCTGACCTCCTCCCCGCCGTCAGCGGCCACCGAGTGGGCGGACCTATGAGGTTCGCAGCGGCACGTAGAGACGGTTTCCCTCGCGATTCACCAGGACGAGGGCCGGCCGTTCGGCGTCCTGATCGAGAGCGTCACGCAGGTCCATCGCGGATCGGACCGGTCGCTGGTCCACCTCCTCGATGACGTCGCCCTCTCGCAAGCCCGAGCGCGCGGCAAGACCGGCTGGGTCGATGTCGGTCACCGCCAGACCCTGCTCGTCCTTCGTCCCCAGACGTCGCGCCAGCTCGGGTGTCAGTGGCTCGACCGTCATTCCCAGGCGGTCCTCGCTCGAGCCGGGCCGGGTCTCGGCCAGGCGCCTCCCGCTCGGGCGCTCCCCGAGGGTCGCGGTCAGCTCCCGGGTTCCCTTGCCCCGACGGACGGAAAGCGTCACTCGTGCGCCGGGCTGGTGCTCGGCAACCATGTTGCGGAGCTGATTGGAGTCGGCGACCGCACTCCCGTCGAGAGCCACGATGACGTCTCCACGCTCGACACCCGCATGGTCTCCGGGACCGTCCGCCTGGACGTCGCTCACGAGCGCACCCTTCACCTCATCGAGGCCGAGGCTCTGGGCGAGGTCGGCCGTCACGCCTTGCACGGTCACGCCCAGCAGCCCCCGGCGCACGTGGCCGTCCTGGATCAGCTGATCCATCACGTTGCGGACCATGTTGGCCGGGATCGCGAAGCCAATGCCAATGCTCGTCCCGGTCGGGCTCAGGATCTGGGAGTTGATGCCGACCACGGTGCCCGCGGTGTCGATCAGCGGACCACCCGAGTTGCCGCGGTTGATGGCCGCGTCCGTCTGCAGGAAGTCCTCGAAGCTGCCGTCGCCGAAGCTGGTGGCGCGGCCCTTGGCGCTGACGATACCCTGGGTCACGGTCAGGCCGACACCGAGCGGGTTGCCCAACGCCAGCACGACGTCGCCGACCTGTACGCGGTCGGAGTCGGCCAGGGGCAGAGTGGGCAGATCGCTCGCCTCGATCTTCAGAACCGCCAGGTCACTCGCCTCATCGCTGCCGACGACCTTCGCCTCGAACCGTCTCCGGTCCGAGAGCTCCACCGTGAGGGTCTCGGCGCCGTCCACCACATGGTGGTTCGTCAACACGTATCCGTTCGGGTCCACAATGACCCCGGAGCCGACGCCCCCCTGGCGCTGCTCCGGCGGCGCCTCGGGAAGGCGGTCGCCGAAGAACCGCCGGAAGAGCGGATCGTCCGGCAGCATGTTGGCCGGCTCCATCTTCACCACCTTCTCCGCCCAGATCGTCACGACCGCCGGCGTCGCGCGATCGACGGCATCGGCGTAAGAGGTACGGGCAGATGCCGGCGCGACCGCCGGGACGTCGGTGGTCCCCGGCCCCGCCGCGCGGACGACGGTGCCCGGGCCCGGCACGTCCGCCTGGGCGCCGTACCAGCCCAGGGCCACGAACGTGGCGGCAGCCAGAACGACGAAGAGCCCGCGCCGGGCCCGGTGTCGAGACCCCCGGTGCGGGGGCTGCGAGTTGTGCATTGCGTCCATGGCTCATCTCCTCCTTCGACCGCCGGCGGCTGGGGCTGGGAGCCCGATCGTCCGCCGGCCTTACCCACAACCTACGGTGCCGCCCTTGCCGGGGAATGACCCGAGGATTACGTTTCTGTAAGGTGGGCGCGACGCGGGGGCGATCGCCGGTCTGGTGGCGGTCTGGTCTCGCCTCTCCCGGCGATCCGTACTAAGCTTCGGATCCTGGGGACCCCCTTCCCGACCGAGGTCGCCGATGGACAACCACCAGAAGCGCCAATTCCAGTTCTCCAGCCTCTACCTGCTGCTGGCCTTCGCGGGGTTGCTGATCGTCCAGGGCATCATCGCGCGGCAGCGCGCCCCCCGGCCGGTGCCCATGAGCACGCTCATGGAGGACGTTCGCAACGGCAAGGTGAGCAAGGTCCTCATCCGCGACACCGACGTGGTGGCGGAGCTGAAACCCGAGGGCAAGGAGGCGGGCAAGACGCCGGAGCGGGTCGTCGCAACCCGACTGCCCGGGATCGACGAGACAGATCTCGTCGAGGAGCTCCGCAAGAAGAACGTCGAGTTCTCGGGCTTCATCCAGCAGACATCGTGGCTGGAGACCTTCCTGGTGGCCTGGCTCCTGCCGATCGCCGCCATCGGCGCCATCTGGTTCTTTCTCATGCGACGGATGCAGCGCGCCGGGCCCCTGAGCGTGGGACGCAACAAGGCCCGCATCTACGACGAGACCGCCCAGCAGAGGGTGAACTTCACCGATGTGGCCGGAGTCGACGAGGCGGAGGCCGAGCTGGTGGAGGTGGTGGACTTTCTGAAGCACCCCCAGAAGTACACGGCGCTCGGGGCGCGAATCCCGAAGGGGGTGCTCCTCGTGGGACCGCCCGGGACCGGCAAGACGCTCCTCGCCCGGGCGGTGGCGGGCGAGGCCGGGGTGCCGTTCTTCTCGATGTCGGGCTCCGAGTTCGTGGAGATGTTCGTGGGGCTCGGGGCGGCCCGGATGCGGGACCTCTTCGAGGAGTCCAAGAAGCGCGCCCCTTGCATCGTCTTCATCGACGAGCTCGACGCCATCGGAAAGTCTCGGGGGGGCCTCGCCGCCATGGCCACCCATGACGAGCGCGAGCAGACCCTCAACCAGCTGCTCACGGAGATGGACGGCTTCACGGGCACGACCGGGGTCATCATCATGGCCGCCACCAACCGACCCGAGGTGCTGGATCCCGCTCTCCTGCGCGCGGGGCGCTTCGACCGCCAGGTGATCGTGGACCGCCCCGACCTCAAGGGGCGGCAGGAGATCCTCGAGATCCACGTGCGCCCGGTCAAGCTGGCCGACGACGTCGACCTCCGCGTCCTCGCCCAGCGGACGCCGGGCATGGTGGGGGCGGACCTGGCAAAGATCGCCAACGAGGCGGCCCTCGCCGCCGCTCGCCGCGGAGTGTCTCTCGTGGCGCAGCGGGATTTCGAGGAGGCGATCGACCGCATCCAGCTTGGGCTCGAGAAGAAGGGTCGCGTCCTTTCCCCCGACGAGAAGCGGCGGGTGGCCTATCACGAATCGGGGCACGCCCTCACCGCGCTCTCGGTCGACCACGCCAACCCCGTCCATCGCGTGACCATCATCCCGCGGTCGATCGGGGCTCTCGGCGTCACCCTGCAGCTCCCCACGCAGGACCGTTACCTCGTGACACGGGAGGAGCTCCTCGACCGCATCTGCGTCCTCTTCGGTGGCCGCGTGGCGGAGGAGCTCGTGTGCAAGGACATCTCGACCGGGGCCCACGACGATCTCACGAAGGCCACCGAGACGGCACGACAGATGGTGACCCGCCTCGGCATGAGCGAGAAGCTCGGACCCCTCACCTTCGGCCGCGACCACTCGTCTCAATTCCTCCGCGGCATGGCCACAGAAGAACGCAACTACAGCGAGGAGACGGCGCGGGCGATCGACGCCGAGGTGCGCGAGATCCTCGAGACCCAGCACGCGCGGGCTCGGGAGATCCTGGAGCGGCGCCGCGACGTCCTGGAGCGACTGACCGCGCGGCTGCTCGAGGTCGAGACCCTCGACCGGGCCGACCTCGAGGAGATCCTCGGAAAGCCGCTCGCCCCGCCGCCCGGGGAGCCCGCCTCGTAGGGCGCCCGGAGCGACGAGGCCGAACGAACGTCGCCCCAGGGGGTCTACGCCCCCTGGGACCCGAGAACCGACCCTACGCCTTGTCCTTCTTCACCGCCTCGTCGAGCGTCGTCGCCATCTTCTGGATCTCGTGCTCGAGCGCGGTCAGGTGGCTGGTCAAGAAATTGGGTTCGATGGTCGTACCTTCATCGACGGCCCTGCCGTACTCGTCCATGTCCTCGAAGAACGTCGTCGTGTCCGGTCCGTACTCGTAGCGAGCTGAATCAGCGGCGTGCTGCAGGTACCGCGCAGCCGTCCGGAGGTCCGTCGCGGCGGCTGTCTCCTCCATTTGACCGAGTGCCGCCCTGGCCCTGAAGTAGTGCCACTGGGCCAGCGCGTTGTCGGCACGAGCCAGCGCGTAGTTGAGACGCGTCGCCTTCACCAGGTTGCCCTGCTCGAGGTCCGCGCTCAGCGAGGCCAGGTCACTCTCCGCGGCCTGGAGCGCCTTCTTGGACTCCGGCAGCGAGTGCGACGCGGCGAACTTCAGCCACGACTCGGCCTTCTTCAGCTCGTTGGCCGCCGCCTTTTCCTCGTTCTGTCGATAGTGGACCTGGGCGCTGTCCTCCCAGACCAGCGGCTCGAATCGCCACGGGAGCCAGACATCATCCTCGATCACGGCCACGCTCGGGGAATCCGCCGGCTTCTCAGCTTTCGTGTCCTTCGTTTGACCGGTCTCGGCCGCGCAGGCCGACGCCAGACCGGCTCCCAGGAGAGCCACGATCGTCAACAGGCTTGTCCTTTTCATCATCTTGGTTCTTCCTTCCCGAGGTTGGATCGGGGGCAACCGGCTGCCTTCGGTGGTCCGTCCCTCTAACACCAACCTCACTCTCCTTAGACGGCGGGAGACCTTGCGGCAGTCTTGCGCGAGCATTACAACGATGAGATCCTGCTGCCCCTCCGCTCCCCCCGTAGGATCGGGGTGGCCGGGACCCGTCATCGGCCCCGGGGATGGACGGTCGAGATGAAGAAGAGCCGTGAACGCCGGCTGATTCTGGATTCCATCATGCTGGGAGTCGTGGGTGCTCTCGGCGCCCAGGTGTTCACCATCCTGCTGCATCTCGCCGAGCACCTTCTCCTCGAGGGACTGGCGGGCTACACGCCTCCCGGCCTGCCAGACGAGGGGGGCGTGCTCCGTCAGGTGATCGGCCCGCACGGCCTGTGGTGGATTCCCCTGTGCACGACACTCGGAGGCCTGATATCGGGCGTCCTCGTCTACGGCCTCGCCCCCGAGGCCGAGGGTCACGGCACCGACACGGCGGTGAAGGCCTTCCACCGCTCCGGCGGCGAGATTCGTGGGCGAGTCACACCGCTGAAGATGGTCGCCTCGGCGGTCACCATCGGCTCCGGCGGAGCCGCCGGTCGCGAGGGCCCCACCGCCCTCATCAGCGCCGGCATCGGCTCGCTGTACGCCACTCTCACTGGGCGTTCCGACGACGACCGGCGCCTCCTCGTCCTCATCGGCATGGCCGCCGGTCTCTCGGCCATCTTCCGCTCGCCCATCGGCACCGCGGTGTTTGCGGTCGAGGTCCTGTACGCCGAGATGGAGTTCGAGGCCGCTGCCCTGCTCTACACGATGCTCGCGTCCGTCGTGGCCTACGTGGTGAATGGGCTGTTCGTGGGCTGGAAGCCGCTGTTCCAGGTCCCCGCCGGGCTCGGCGATCCGGGCGCCACCGACTACCTCTGGTATGCCGTCCTGGGCCTCGCGAGCGGGCTGGTGGCGACGCTCCTGCCCCCCCTCTTCTACGGAATGAGGGACGCGTTCCGACGGATCCCCATCCCTGTCCATCTCAAGCCCGCTCTCGGCGGCCTGGGCGTGGGGGTGATGGCGCTGTGGCTCCCTCAAGTGCTCGGAGGCGGCTACGGCTGGATCCAGGAGGCCATGGACGGGCGGCTGGCCCTGCAGTTGCTGCTGATCCTGGTCTTCGCCAAGGCGCTGGCGTTCGCCCTGACCGTCTCGTCGGGGGGATCGGGAGGCGTCTTCGCCCCCACCCTCTACGTGGGGGCGATGCTCGGTGGAGTCGTGGCCCAGGCCACCGGCCATTCGACGCCCGCGTTCGTGGTCGTCGGCATGGCGGCCGTCTTCGGCGGAGCCGCCCACGTGCCCATGGCCACTCTCCTCATGGTGACGGAGATGACCGGCGGCTACCGCCTCCTGGTGCCTGCGGCCCTCGCCGTCTTCGTGTCCTACTTCGTGCAACGATTCCTGAGCGAGCGCCTCAGGTATCCCAGTCTCTACGAGGCCCAGGTTCCGGCGCGGGCCGACTCTCCGACGCACCACCTGGAGCAGCTCCAGAACGCCTTCCGCCTCGTTCAGGAGAGGACGGTCTCGTCCCCGAGACCCCTCGGTCGCCTGGAGCTCGCGGCTCTGCTCGAGGCGGGCGTCGCCATCGTCCTGGGTGACGGACAGGAGCTCGTGCTCGGCACGCTCCGGCCCGAGAGCCCCTGGATCGGGCAGCCGCTGCCCCGCGAGCTTCTCGCCGATGCGGAGGACGCGCAGGTCGCCGCAATCCTGAGAGACCGTCGGGTCTTCGTCCCGGATGCCGAGACCACTCTGGAGGCGAACGACCAGGTGATGCTCATCCTGGGACCAGCGGGCTGGACCGCGCTCGAGCCACACCTCGAGCGAGCGCATCCGGCGAACATTCGCCCCTGACCGAGTCCTGGAGGACCGGGGCCATGATCGGAGGTCCGCCGGCTCTGCCCTCCAGGAAGGCCGGGGTGCGTTCGCCCCCGCACTTGTCATATTGAGTAGAATGTTCGCTGCTCTTCCCGATGCCACTCACCTCGGGCACACGCCTCGGACCCTTCGAGATCCTCGCGCCACTGGGCGCCGGGGGCATGGGAGAGGTGTACCGGGCCCGTGACACCCGCCTCGGACGGGAGGTCGCGGTCAAAGTCCTCTCGTCCGAGCTCTCCGCCGATGCCGACCGCCGCAGCCGCTTCGAGCAGGAGGCGCGGGCCGCTTCGGCCCTGAATCACCCGAACATCGTCACCATCTACGAGATCGGGTCCTCGGACGCCACGACGTACATCGCCATGGAGCTCGTGGACGGGAGGACCCTGCGCGAGGTCCTGGAGGCCGGGCCGCTGCCGACCCGACGGCTCCTCGACCTCGCCTTCCAGATGGCCGACGCCCTCGCCAAGGCCCACTCGGCGGGGATCGTGCATCGCGACGTCAAGCCCGAGAACGTCGTGGTCTCCCGCGACGGCACGGTCAAGGTGCTCGACTTCGGGCTGGCGAAGCTGCTCAAGGAGCCCCTGGAGGACACGTCGAACGTCCCGACGGCACACGCGACGCGGTCGGGCACCGTGCTCGGCACCATCGGCTACATGTCGCCCGAGCAGGCGAGCGGCAAGCCCCTGGACTTCGCGTCGGACCAGTTCTCGCTCGGATCGATCTTCTACGAGATGGCGACCGGCCAGCGCGCCTTCAGGCGTGGCACCAGCGCCGAGACGCTCACCGCGATCATCCGTGAGGACGTCGAGCCCGTCAGCCAGCTCAACGCCGCGGTTCCGGCGCCGTTCCGCTGGATCGTCGAGCGCTGCCTCCAGAAGGACCCCCACGAACGCTACGCCTCGACGTCCGACCTGGCCCGCGACGTCAAGGCCGTTCGCGAGCACCTGTCCGAGGCCGTGACCGCCGCCGACGCGTCGGGGGTGGCCACCCCCGTCGGGCGTCCGCGCCGGCGCGCGCTGGCCCGGACGGCACCGCTGCTCGTCACGGCTGCGCTCGCCTTCGGCGTCGGCATGTGGCTGGAGAAGCACCTCGCCAAGTCGCTCCCGGCGTCCTATCAGCAGATCACCTTCGGGCGCGGCACGATCCGCTCGGCGCGATTCGCCCCGGACGGCCAGACGATCGTCTACAGCGCGGCCTGGGACGACGAGCCCTTGAAGCTCTTCCTCAAGCACCCGAGCAGCCCGGACTCGCTGCCGCTCGAGCTGCCCAGCGCCAACCTGCTGGGGATCTCCCCCTCGGGAGAGATGGCGATCGCCGTCGACTGCCGCTCGAATCACCCCGGGGTGTGTCGCGGCACCCTCGCTCGCGCGGCCCTCACCGGTGGCGCGCCCCGGGACGTCGCCGAGGGCATCCAGGACGCCGACTGGTCCCCGACCGGAGACGGCCTGCTCGTCGTCCGCGACGTCGGCGGCCTGTCGCGGATCGAGTACCCGGTCGGTGAGGTCCTCTACGAGACCTCGGGCCACGTCAGCTACGCGAGGCTCTCGCCCCGAGCGGACCGGATCGCCTTCATGGACCACACCTTCCCCGCGGACGACGCGGGCACGGTCGCGGTCATCGACCTCGCCGGCAACAAGACGAGCCTCACCGGCCGCTGGGCGAGCGAGCACGGCCTCGCCTGGTCGCCCTCGGGAGACGAAGTGTGGTTCACGGCCACGGAGGCCGGCGCCAACCGCTCGCTCTACGCCGTCTCCCTCGACGGACGGCTCCGTGTCGTGGCGCGCGTTCCGGGGGGGTTGAAGCTTCACGACATCGCGGCGAGCGGCCGCGTCCTGCTCACCCGCGAGAGCCCGCGCGTCGGGATCCTGGGAATGATGCACGGCGACGCGACGGAGCGCGACATGTCGTTCCTCGACTACTCCTTCGCCGCCGACATCGCGCCTGACGCGAGCGTCCTGCTCTTCGACGAGGAGGGCGAGGCGGGCGGTGCCAACTACACCGTCTACATCCGCAAGTCCGACCGCTCGCCGGTCGTTCGCCTCGGCGAGGGCAACGCCCTCGCCCTCTCTCCTGACGGCCGCTGGGCGCTGTCGATGATGCCGGTCGCGAACTCTCCGCTGATCCTGCTTCCGACCGGAACCGGCGAGCACCGGGAGCTGAACACCTCGGGCATCAGCCCCTCGCAGGCCGCGACGTGGTTTCCGGACAGCAAGCGGCTGCTCTTCGCGGGCAGCGAGCCGGACCGCGCCCTGCGGCTCTATGTCCAGGACGTGGACGGAGGCACGCCCCGCCCGATCGGGCCAGAGGGCATCAGGGACGCGCTCCCCGGATTCGCCATCTCGCCGGACGGCACGCTCGTGGCCGCCGTTGGCACCGACCACAAGGGCCTGCTGGTGCCCGTCGACGGCGGCGACGCGCGACGGATCCCCGGGGTGGAGGATGGAGAGTTCCCGCTCCGCTTCTCGCCGGACGGACGCTGGATCTACCTGTGGAAGCGGGGAGACGTACCGGCGCGCATCACGCGACTGGAGCTGGGAACGGGGCAGAGAGAGCTCTGGAAGGACGTGCTGCCGGCCGATCCCGCAGGGGTCGAGCGCATCTCGAACGTGCTCGTGACACCCGATGGGAAGGGCTACGCCTACTGCTACGCGCGCCTGCTCTCGGACCTGTTCGTGGTCGAGGGACTCCACTAGCGGTCCTCCGTACGCGGGTTGCCGATCATCCCCCTAGCAGGAGCTCCAGCGCTCGTGGACACCAGGGGGAGGCAGAGGC
>JAJDNV010000173.1 GCA_022340545.1 Acidobacteriota bacterium
ATCCAGCCCCGCGGGGTCGGCGTGGTCATCGAGGCCATGCATTTCTGCATGATCATGCGCGGTGTCGAGAAGCAGAACTCCGTGGCCGCGACCTCGTGCATGCTGGGGGCCTTCCGGGACCACCAGCCGACGCGCGAGGAGTTCCTTGGGCTGATCCGAAGCCGGAACCGCCCGGGGGTCTAGAGTGGTACGTCACCGAAGTCGTGTTCATGGGTGGGCGTGGGGGCGCGCAGGCGGCCGGGGCCCCCGACGAGGACGCAGCTGCCCTTCGAAGCTGACGCTCGGAGTGCTCGGATCGCGAACAACGGCGTATCTAGCGTGCCCCTCCGAGCCTGCGGCTCGGCGCGATCCAAGCACCCCGCCGCAGACGGGGTGGCACGCCGAGCGCCCAACGCTCCAGAGAATACACACGACTTCGGTGACCGGACACCAGGCCCGTCGGTAACGGACCTCGCCGGGCCCGTCTTGTTCCGTTGGCCCGGCTCGAGGTTCCTCGAATCAACCCCCCATCGAAGATACGAGGAACTATGAGGGATTCGCCTTGCGCAGGCGACGGGCCATCACCCGCATCACCTCCAGGGCAAGGCCGGGGACGCGGCGCACCAGGTCGTCGAAGGCGGCCTGGTCGATGCGGACCAGGGTGCAGTCGGGTCCGGCCACCGCGGACGCGCTCCGGGGGGCGGGGTCGACCAGGGCGAGCTCACCCAGGATCCCGCCCGGGCCGACCGACTCGAGGAGGGTGTCGCCGATCTTCAGGTCCACGCTGCCGGTCCGGACGACGTACATCTCGCCCCCGGTGTCCCCGGCGGAGAAGATCACGCCCCCGGGCGCGACCGCCAGGGGTGCTTCGTCGAGCGCGGTCAGCGCTTCCAGGTAGGTCTTCACCTCGGCCATTCGATCCTCCCTCGGTGCCGCTATGGTAGCCCGAGGACGGCCTCGACCCGCTGCCGCAGCTCCCGCCGCCCTTCGAGAAGCGGCCGGATGCGTGGCCACTCCGCCTGCACGTCCTCGAGCGTGTCGATGTCCCGGAGAGGGCGGAGCTGCCGGACCCGCAGCCCCGCCGTCGCCGCTCGCGCCAGCGTCTGCTCGACCACGGCGGGCGTGCTCCAGGCAACGCCCTCGAACAGATCGGGGCCCGGGGCCCGGAGCGCCAGAAGGTAGTAGCCCCCGTCCTCGGCGGGCCCGACGACGGCGTCCGCCTCGTCCAGCGCGGCGAGCGCATCCACCACCGTCTGGCGGGTCACGGCCGGCACGTCCGTTCCGATGATCGCCACCCGCCTCCCTCCCCTCTCGAACGCTCGCGCGAAGGCCGCGCTCATCCGCGCCCCGAGATCGCCCGCGCACTGAGGCCGCAGCCGCAACCCCGGAAGCCACGCCCGCATTGCCTCCGCCGCCCCCGGCGGGTCGAAGAAGACGAGCGTTTCGTACTCTCCCGAGCGGGGCACGGTCGCCTTGAGCACTTCCTCGGCGAGGACCCGGTAGAGCGCGGCCGCGGTCTCGGACCCCAGCGCCGCGGCGAGCCGCGTCTTCACCGACCCCGGCTCCGGGTGCTTGACGAACACGATCAAGGCCCGATCGGACACGGTCGCTAGTGTCCTGTCACCGAAGTCGTGTGCTTTCTCCGGAGCTCTGGGCGCTCGGCGGCCACCACGTCCGTCCCACGAGCACGACCGGGGTGACGCAGCACTACCGCCCCAGGTGCTTCGCGAGGAACCGGTAGATCTCCTCGCGCGACTCGAGGGCGAGGGGGTAGTCCATGCGGTTGAAGCTGTGGCCACCCGGCGCGTCTTCGTAGATCCGGTACTCGAACTTCTTGTCGGCGGCCTTGAGCGCGGCGATCAGATTCTCGACCTCGAGCACGTTGACGTCACGGTCGTTGGTGTTGGTGTGGATGAGAAGGGGCACCTTCTGCTTGTGGGCGTGGGTGACCGGCGAGCGCCGACGGTACTCATCGACGTCCTCGTAGGCCGTCTTTCCTATGTGATATTCCGCGGAGTAGAGATCCCGATAGTCCTGGGTCTGGTAGCCCATGCGGGCCACGAGGTCGGAGACCGGCACCCCAGCGAACGCGACCTGGAACTTCTCGGGGTGGTCGAAGCTCGCCAGGAGCGCGATCAGCCCCCCGTGGCTCCAGCCGAGGATGCCCACGCGGGCGGCGTCCGCGAACGCGAGGGTCTCGAGCGCCCAGTCCCGGGCCGCCACCACGTCGTCCACCTCGAGCCCGCCGTAGTCGATCGCCTCCCAGTACTCGCGTCCGTAGCCGGTGGAGCCGCGGTATTCGGGGGCCACGACCACATAGCCCTGCCCCATCAGCTCGCGCACCACGTGCGTGTAATAGGTGTCGAAGTCACCGTGGACCCCGCCGTGAGGGAGAAGCAGAAGCGGGTGCCTGGCCGAGCGGTCGAGGTCCTTCGGGACGAACACATAGGTCCACATCCGGAAGGGGTGACGCTCGTTCGTGATCCCGTAGGTCTCCTCCTGCTTCGGCGCCGGTACGGTGGGGATGTACACCTTGTCGATGTCGGCCACGTCCCCGACGCGGTCGAACCACAGCACGTCGTCGACCTTCTTGGCGAGCCGCTGCATCGCGAAGGACTGGGCCTCGAGACGCTCCTCAAGGACCTCGAGGCGGCGCACAAGGTCCGGCGGCGAATCCTGGGCAACGACAGGTGAAACGAAGGCAGTGGTCAACAGGAGGGTGGTGACAACGGGACGGGTCATGGCGGCTCTCCCTGGCTTGCCGCCCGGAAGGACATCGCGCTCCGGGCGCTCATCATCGTGGCGCCGCATCATACCGCTGCCGTGCGGCAAGCATGGCCCCGAGTGGGGTCAGGGCTGGACGCGATTCTCGACGGCGCCCAGCTGGTCCAGCATTCGGGTCACCGGTGATCGGGGATGTCGCCGCTCACCAGGCGCGGGAAGAGCCAGGGGCGCAGGATGAGATGCCGGGCGATCGGCGGAGGGTCTCCGTGCCACTTCACGCGGTGGAGGGGCACGGGCCAGTCGAACGGGAGGCGCACCATCCCGCCCGGCGATCGGGCCGCATCCAGAAACCGAAGTGTCGCCTTCAGCACTTCACGCTGACCCTCGGCGTTTCCGGGGGCGCCCAGGGGCTGTCCCATGGGATGGAGGATACCGGCGACCCGCGGGGCACCCACCGATCGCGTGAAGTCGGGCAGCGTCGACAGCGCCACCGTCGACAGACCGGCCGCCTCCATCTCCCGCTGCACCAATCCCACGGACCGGCAGCAGAACGGTCAGACGGGCACCAGCACCACGATGTCCACCCCCTCCGCCTTCATCTGCCGGATCATGGCCGGGACGGAGCGCTCCAGGAGCTCCTTCGGCTTCAGGATGTAGCCCATGAAGGAGTAGTGGGACGGGGCGCTGGAGCCCACGAAGCCCTCGGACTCGAGCTCGGCGAGCCGGGCAAGTGGCATGACCGAGTCGAGGTCGCGCCTCGGGACCGACATGTCGATGTGCATGTGGCACGAGACCGCGTCGCCGGTCCGCGTGTCGCGCGGGACGACCCGAAAGGTCGGGTCGCCCCACCAGGGGTTCCGACGCTCCCCTTCCTGGTCGAAGGGAGTGTCGTCGCGGAGGGCAATGGCGGCGCTGCTGACCAGGGCGACCCGGGCATCGTTCAGCGGTTTGGCGAGCGGGGTCCACGGGATCTCGCGCTCCGGCTCCCTCGCGGTCCACGCGGTCACGATCTGGCGGTTGGCGAAGCCGATCGCACGCAGCGTCGTGTCGCGGTCCGCGTCGGTCCACGGCACGGGCTCTCTCGACATGGTCCCCGTCAACGGCCGAGCAGCCCCTTCAGCCAGCCCCCGACGCCCCGGCGGGGGGGCTTCACGTGGTGGAGACGGACCTCCTCCTCGCGGTGCAGCCGTTCAAAGCACGCCGGACACAGCGGGCCCTGCCAGCCGTACCATTGCGGAGACACGAAAGACCGGCCGCACTTGGCGCAGGTGATGGGGCGGGTGTCGTCTCGATCGGTCACCGGATGAGGTTCCTCACTGCGGGGGGGCACCCCGACGGGGGCCAACCCTACCGGGCCCTAGCTTAGCGCCGTCGGGGGCCGCAGGCACGCCCCCATGCCCCGGGGGCCGGGTCCGGAGTGATCGAGCACACACCCACTGGGCGGGACCCGCGTACAATCCCGACGGGAGGTCTCCGGAGATGTCCACAGTGCCCCGCGTGCTGGCGCGGCTCATCGCCATCCCTCTGGTCTCCGCCGGCCTCGCCGCGGGTGCCGACGCGTCCCCCGACCCCACCCCCGTCATCTTTGACACGGACATTGGCACCGACATCGACGACACCTGGGCCCTGGTCGTGCTCCTCAAGTCGCCGGAGCTCGACGTGCGTCTCATCACGACCGACCACGGCAACACCGTCTACCGGGCGAAGATCGTGGGTCGCTTCCTGGAGCTGGCAGGACGGACCGACGTCCCGATCGGCATCGGCATACGGGAGAGCGACACGGAAGGGGGGCAGGCGGAGTGGGTGCGCGACTACGACCTCGCGGACTTCCCCGGGGTCGTTCACGAGGACGGCGTCCAGGCCCTCATCGACACCGTGATGGCCGCGGAGGAGACGATCACCCTCATCGCGGTCGGGCCCCCACCGAACCTCGCCGCGGCGCTCGAGCGCGAGCCGCGCATCGCCGGCAAGGTCCGACTCGTTGGCATGTACGGGAGCCTGCACCTCGGTTATGGGGGCGCGCCCGAGCCCTCGGCGGAGTGGAACGTCCGGGTGGACGTCCCCGCGGCCCGCGCCCTCTTCGCCGCGCCGTGGGCCGACGCGATCTCGACTCCGCTCGACACCTGCGGCCTCGTCCAGCTCGAGGGTGAAAGGTACGCGCGGGTCCGCAGGTCGAAGGACCCCCTCCTCCAGGCCTTGATCGAGAACTTCCGGATATGGTGCCCGCAGACCGCGTGGTGCCGCGAGGACGACACCAACGTCACCGCCCGGAGCACGACCCTCTTCGATACCGTGGCCGTCTACCTGGCCACGGCGCGGGATCTCGTGAAGACCGAGGCCCTCGGGGTGCGCGTGACCGACGAGGGAATGACGGTGCCGGACGAGGGTGCCCGGCCGCTCACCTGGGCCATCGAGTGGGAGGACCTCGAGGCCTTCGAGGAGCTTCTTGTCGAGCGGCTCACGAGGCCCGGCCCCGGGCACTGAGCCGGGGGCCCGCGCCCGCGCTCAGTCCGCGGTCCCTCCGGGGGGAAGGGTGAAGCAGAACGTCGAGCCCCGACCCGGCCCCTCCGACTCGACCCAGAGGCGTCCGCCGTGTGTCTCGACGATTCGGCGCCCGAGGGCGAGACCGAGTCCGGTCCCCTCCTCGCGCGGATCGAGCTGGTGAAAGAGCTCGAAGACCCTCTCGTGGTGAGCGGGGTCGATCCCGAGGCCGTTGTCGCTCACCGAGAAGACGGGTCCGCTGCCGCCGGGGTCCTCGCGAGCCCCGACCACTATCCTCGGATCCGGCCGATCCCCCGCGAACTTGGCCGCGTTGTCGAGGAGGTTCTGCACCAGCTCGACGAGCTGGGTCCGGTCACCCCGTACGATCCTCGTCGCCGCCGCCTCCTCCACCTCCACGGTCACCCCGCGGGAGGCGAGGCGACCGGCAGCGAGCCCGCGGGCCTCACCGATCACCTGCCCGAAGGCCACGTCCTCGTGGGGCCGCACGATCTTCCCGGTCCGTGACAGCTCGAGTAGGTCATCGAGGAGCCGACCCATGCGGTTGCTCGCGGCCCGGATGCGATTCGTGTCCTCTTCGAGGCGCGCGTGGTCCCCGGAGCGCGCGTCCTTTTCCACGTCGTCGAGGAAGCCGCGAATGGTGACGAGCGGGCTCTTCAGGTCGTGGGAGACGACGTAGGTGAAGCGCTCGAGCTCGGCGTAGGCCTGGGCCAGACGCCGCTGCTTGCCGCGGGCCTCCGCCGCACCATGGATCACGTCTCGCAGGAGCAGGTACACCGCCACCGCGGTGACCACCAGGATCACCGAGACGTCGATGACGGCGGGCCAGTCCGGGGGCCCCGGCGAGTGCTGGCCGACGAGCAGCGTGACGGAGGACATGCAGGCGATGGTCACCGCCACGAGGAGACGGTGGTCGAGCATCAGGGCCGCGCTGAGGATCGCCACCGGGTAGAGGATGGCCGCGGTGTCGTGGACCCCCTGCCCGATGGCGCACAGCAGATGGATCACGGACACGAGGAAGACGAGGAAGACGACCGCGGAGAGCTGAAGCCGATCGCGTCGTCGCAGCCACATCGAAAGGGGGACGAGGGCCGACCCCCCCAGGAGCACGAGGGCGCTCTCAAAGTCGCTGTCCATCGCCAGATCGGACAGCGCGCCGAGCAGCGCGCCGACGACCCCGGCCCACTGGATCACCTTGAGGTTTCGGCGGATGCGTTCCCGCTCCCCGAAGGGTGCCCCACGCCCGTCCTGCGCCGCCTTGGTCGTCTCGGCCCTCAGCGACGAGTCGCCAGGCTCAGCCTTTGAAGTACTCGGGCTCACGGCCCGGCTTCCACTTGATGTTGCAGCCGAGGCTGGGGCGCTGCTCGTCGGCCACGGGGCGGCCCTCCAGGACCGCATCGAGGGCCCGGCGCAGGTCCTCTCCCGTCACCGGCACCTCGTTTCCAGGCCGGCTCCCGTCCATCTGCCCGCGGTAGACCAGCTGCTGGGCCCGGTCGAAGACGAAGAAGTCCGGGGTGCAGGCGGCCCGGTAGTCCCGGGCGACCTGCTGGCTCTCGTCCACGAGGTACGGGAACGTGTATCCCGCGGTGCGGATCTCCTCGGCCATGGCCTCCGGCGAATCGTCAGGGTACGCCTCGAAGTCGTTGGAGCTGACGCCGACGACCGCCACGCCCCGTTCCTGGTACTCCCTCGCGAGCTGCGCAAAGCCGGCGCGGACGTGCTTGACGAACGGGCAGTGGTTGCAGATGAAGGCGACGAGGAGGGCGGGGGCGTCTTCGAAATCGGCGAGCGTCCAGACCCGTCGGAAGGGGTCGGGCAGGCTGAAGTCCGGGGCCTTCGCCCCGAGCGGCAGCATCATCGTCGACGGCGTTCGAGCCATGAACGGTGCCTCCTGGCGATCAGTGCCGCGTCGCTCCCGCGAAGACGCGGCTCCCGCATGATGGCAGGCCTGTTCGACACCGGTCAAGCGGACACGGCCTCTTCGCGAAACCGGGGCCTCGGGCCCGCTCCGCCGTCTCGACCCCTGAGTCATGTGGCCCATCGCGCGGGACGATGCGCCACCGTTAGGATGGGAGGTTGACGCGCCCCGAGCCGTGGGCGCGGCTGTCAATGTGCTGAGGAGGCTCACCGAGATGCGTACCTGGCTCGCTATCGTCGCCCTGATCATCATGGCGTCCCCCGTCGCGGTGGGGGCCGCGGAGGCTGATGCCGTGTCCCCCAACCCGCTGCTCGAGGAGTGGTCGACCCCCTTCGGTGTCCCGCCCTTCGACGAGATAGAAGACGTCCACTACCGGCCGGCCTTCGAGGCGGCCATCGCCGAGGCCCGGAAGGAGCTGGAGACGATCGCCGCGGTGGCTGACCCGCCGACCTTCGAGAACACGGTCGAGGCTCTCGAGCTGGGCGGACAGCTGCTCGACAAGGTGAGCCTCGTCTTCTTCAACCTCAACTCGGCGGAGACGAACGACGAGCTGCAGGCCATCGCCAGGGAGGTGGCGCCGCGGCTCGCCGCCCTGCAGGACGACATCTACCTGAACGAGAAGCTGTTCGAGCGCGTCAAGGCCGTCTGGGAGACGCGCGACGACCTCGATCTCGAGCCCGAGCAGGACCGGCTCCTGGAGGAGACCTGGAAGGCGTTCGTGCGCAGTGGGGCCAACCTGGGTCCCGAGCAGAAGGCGCGACTCCGTGAGATCAACGGCGAGCTCTCCGTGTTGACCGTGACCTTCAGCGAGAACACCCTGAAGGAGACCAACGCCTTCAAGCTGGTGATCGAGAAGGAGGCCGACCTCGCCGGCCTGCCCGCTCGCATGGTGGCGGCGGGGGCCGCCGCCGCTGAAGCGGAAGGTCTCGAAGGCAAGTGGGTCTTCACACTTCAGCGTCCGAGCATCGAGCCGTTTCTGGACAGCGCGGACAACCGGGAGCTGCGTCGCCAGATCCTGGACGCCTACCTGGCCCGCGGGGCGAACGGCAACGAGAACGACAACCGGGACGTCGTGAAGAAGATCGTGACCCTGCGGGTGGAGCGGGCGCAGCTGCTCGGCTACCGCACGCATGCCGACTACGTCCTCGAGGAGCGGATGGCCAAGACGCCGGAGCGCGTTCGCGAGCTGCTCGACCAGCTTTGGACGCCGTCTCTGGCCATAGCCAAGAAGGAGGCGGACGCCCTCCAGAAGATGATTGAGGCGGATGGAAAGACCTTCCGTCTGGCACCCCACGACTGGCGCTACTACACCGACCGGCTCCGCCGGGAACGCTACTCCCTCGACGACCAGGAGGTTCGGCAGTACTTCGCCCTCGAGAACGTCCTGCAGGGAGCCTTCGAGCTGGCGCACCGCCTCTACGGGATCACGTTTACCGAGAGAGAGGACCTGCCGGTCTACCACGAGGAGGTGCGGGCGTTCGAGGTGAAGGACGAGGACGGCTCCCTCCTGGGGGTCTTCTACGCTGACTACTACCCGCGCCCGGGCAAGCGGGTCGGGGCCTGGTCCAGCCGCTACCGCTCCCAGTGGATCAAAGACGGCAAGGACATCCGCCCGGTCGTCGTCAACGTCGGCAACTTCTCGCGTCCCACCGGTGACACCCCGGCGCTGCTGAGCCTGGACGAGGTCGAGACCCTGTTCCACGAGCTGGGACACGGCCTGAACTCGCTCTTCTCGAAGATCCGCTACCGCGGCCTCGCGTCCATCCCCCGCGACTTCGTCGAGCTGGGCTCGCAGATCATGGAGAACTGGGTGCTCGAGCCCGAGGTCCTTGCCTTCTACGCCCGCCACTGGAAGACGGGCGAGCCGATCCCGGACCCTCTCGTCCAGAAGCTGAGGGATGCCCGGCTCTTCAACCAGGGCTTCGCCACCGTGGAGTACCTGGCCGCCTCCTATCTCGACATGGACTGGCACACGCTCGACAAGCCTCCCGCGCTCGAAACGGTGGCCTTCGAGACGCGTGCGCTGGACAGGATCGGCCTCATTCCCGAGATCCCACCCCGCTACCGGAGCCCGTACTTCTCCCACATCTTCTCCGGCGGCTACTCCGCGGGGTACTACGGCTACATCTGGTGCGAGGTCCTCGACGCAGACGCGTTCCAGGCCTTCAAGGAGAAGGGGCTCTTCGACCGTGAGACCGCCCGGTCCTTCCGGGACAACATCCTCGCCCGGGGCGGCACCGCCGAGGCGATGGATCTCTGGAAGGCGTTCCGCGGACGCGAGCCGGACGTCGAGCCGCTCCTCGTACGCCGCGGGCTGAAGTAGAGGGCGCCGGGCGAACGATCCTCCCCGCCGCTTCGGATCCGGCGGCTCAGCCGTCGCGGTGGACGGTCTCGAGGCTGAAGGCCGGGAGGCACACCGCCACGTACTCCGCGCCCTCGGGGTCGGGGGTGCTGTACCGCACCCACTCGCCGCGCCGGACGACCACCGCCTGGCCGGCCCGGACGTCGAGCTCGCCCCCCTCGTGCTCGACGTGCAGCGCGCCGCGCAGCACCACCGTGAACTCGTCGAAGTCCGGTCGCTGCCCGGGCTCGCTCCAGCCCGAGGGGGAGCGCATCCGGGCGATGCTCACGCCGGAGTCCCCCGAGCTCGCGCGTCCCACGAACTCGTCGATGGTCTTGGGCGGGGTGCCCACAGCAGCGACACGCGACGGGACTTCGACGAGCTCTGGCATGATCTTCATTCCTCCCGAGCGCCCTGACGACCGCACCTCAGCACGCGCCGGCGGTCGGGCGGCGGCAACAGGACATGAGAATTCTCGCACGGTGGCGTGGGCCCGAATCACATGGCCAGCTGAGCGCGAAGCTGGCGGAACCCGAAGAAGAGGAAGAGGACGACGGTCGCCGCCAGCACGGCCGTCGTGAGGGGGCGGTTGCGGAGTCGAGGGCCGACCCAATCGGATCGACCGTTCAGGATCAGTAGAGTCACCGCCAGCAGGGGCATGAAGAGCGCTCCGAAGACCGAGTAGACCTTCTGGACCTCGCGGAAGCTGAAGAAGAGACCAAGCATCGGCACCAGGGCAATCGCCATCAGGTAGGCACGGTACGGGCGACCGGCCGTATCGACCCCGGAGTGAGAGGAGGCCGTCCCCGACCCGCGGCCCTCGATCACGAGCCTCCAGTAGTCGGCGAACAGGTAGGGCACCGCCTGCCAGACCCCGAGCAGGCTGCTGAAGACCGCGCCGAACGCCCCCAGCAGGAAGGCCCACCGTCCGGCGCTTCCGAGCGGTTCGGCGAGCGCATCGGCGAGGCTGACGACGAGGCCAGCGCCCTGCCCCTGCACCTCGATGGTGCTGCCGATGACGACCATGGCGAGCCCGAAGAGAGCCGTCACCGCATAGCCCGTGGCGAGGTCGATCCGGCAGAGCGCGAGGTCGCCAGGGCCGGCGCGGCCTTTCTCGCGGATCCAGTAGCCGTAGCAGAGCACGGTCAGTGTGCCGCCGACACCCCCCATGAGCGCCACCGTCCACCCGAGTCCTTCGCCGCCCGCGTCGGGGATCCGCGGCACGAGGAGTCCTCGCGCGACGGCCCCCCAGTCCTCGCACAGGAGGACCGCGGTGAGCAGGACGGTGGCGAACATGACCCCGATACACAGACCCATCACCTTCTCGAAGAGGGCGAAGCCGCCGGCCCGGACCAGCACCACGCCGAGCAGGCTCGAGGCGATCCCGAAGACGATCTTGCCGGTCGCGGCGTCCGCGAAGACCGGCACGATGGCGTGGATCGCGACGCCGCACGCGCTCATGAGCGCGGACCCGACGAAGAAGCTCCACAGCAGGAAGTAGACGGCGAAGAGGGCCTGGGCCGGCCGGCCGAGGCGTCGCAGCGCGCCCTCGAGAAGCGTCTCGCCGGTCGCGAGCTGCCAGCGCGCCAGGCCCTCGTTGACCACGAACTTCAGGAAGGCCCCCAGCACAACCGCCCACAGGACGGCCACGCCCAGCTTGCTCGCGGTGAGGGCGGCGGTGGCCAGATCGCCGGCCCCGACGCCGGTGGCGGCGACGAGGAGGCCCGGGCCGACGAGGGCGAGCAGGCGAGCGGGGCGGGCCGCGGCGTCTCTCCTATCCGCGGAAATCGTGGGCGGCGGTGATCGCGGTTCGGATGTTCTCCCACGCGATGTCGCCGGGCAGCGTGCAGTCGGCCCCAAGGATGTGTCGGTCCGAGGAGTCGACGAGCACGTCGTGGACCTCCTGGCGGATCTGCTCGGCAGTACCGTTCACGATGATGCCCTTCCGGTCGAGGCCGCCCATGAAGGGTCGGCCGAAGAACTCGGAGAGCTCCTTCGGGGTCAGGGTCTCCTCCCCGACGTGGAGGCTGCTGGTGACCACGTCACCGGGGTACTCGAGGAAGGGCGAGAGGTCGTCGTAGGGAAGATCGTAGTCGCAGATGTGAAGGATGTTGAAGAGGCACGACTCGTTGATCTCGCGCTGGACTCTCAGGTCGAAGGGCATGACGCACTCCCGGAACGAGCCGGGGCGACTGAATCGGCCGGCCTCCCCGCCCTGGGTGCTGGCGTAGAAGCCGTCCACCCCGACCCGGACGCACTCCCTGACGAAGGTCAGCAGGCTCTCGGTGACGATCTCCAGCCCCTTCTTCACCGCCTCCGGGTCCTCCTCGATGTGCTTGATCGTGCGCTCGGCACCCACCGAGTCGCGGGCAAGCATGAACGGGGAGTAGAGGGTGCAGACGACCAGGGCCTCCTTCTTGAGGGCCTTGACGAGCCCCTCGACGACACCGACCTGCGCCTCGTAGTGCTCCTTCCCGTGCAGGGGCATCCTGGCCCAGTCCTCGGGCTTCTCGATCTCCGGGTGGAGAGGGAAACCGGCCTCGTACTGGATCTTGACGAAGTCCATCCCGGTGGAGCGGAAGTACTCGGTGTGCTTGGCGATCGCCGGCGGCCCGACCTGGTACTCCTCGCCGAAGTGGATGAAGAAGGCGGCCGGCGTGTATCGGGGGGGCTTGCTCTCGTCGAGCAGGTCGAGGACGAGCTGCCGCTTGTCCTTCGCGGCCGGGGCCGCGCCTCCGGTCGCCGCCGGGGGCCTCTCACTGCAACCCAGGAGGGACGGCACGCCCGAAGCCACCCCGGCCATCGCGGCACCGCCTGCGGTTCTCAGAACATCGCGTCGTCTCATGGGCCCCCTCCTGAATCCGACTCGAGGCACGACGCTACCGCCGAGAGGTCGTGGCGTCAACAAACCGCCTCGGTGTGAGCCTTATCACTTCCGGCCCCGCTCGACCGGTCTAGTGTCGCCCTTCGGCGTTGCCCACGGGAGGCCGGTCAGGTGCGGGAGCCAGACCCCGCCCCAAGCGGGAGGTGGCAATGCGCGGCTCACGCATGTTCCTGACCCTGGTCGCAGCCGTCGGACTCCTCGGAGCTTCCGGCGCGGGAGGAGCCCCCGGCGGGTCGGCGGCCGAGCGCCCCATCCGCCTCAAGAGCGGGGCGTTTCTGCCGTCCCAGGGGGAGCCCAGTCTCCCGCCCGGCCTGCGCCGCGCGGCTCCGGCCCCGGGTGTCCGAGGCGTCTACCTGGTCCAGTTCGTCGGACCCATCGAGCAGGGCTGGAAGGACGCCGTCGCCGCCGCGGGCGGCGAGCTCCTCGACTACATGCCCGAGTTCGCCTTCCGCGTGCGCATGACCCCGGCCCAGGCCCGGGCGGTCCGCCGGCTCGACCCGGTCCGCTGGGTGGGGACCTTCCATCCCGGTTACAAGCTGAGTCCGCGACTCGCGCGGGGGGGCGAGCGCCTCTACGCCCTGCGGCTCGAACGCGGGGCCAGCCGGGCCGCGGTCGCGGCCGCAGTCCGCCGGGCGGGTGTCCGCGTGATCCAGCGCGGGGACCGTTCCCTGGTCGTGTCGGCCCGGGAGGGCCAGATCGAGGCCCTGGCGCGGCAGGAGGAAGTCGCCTGGATCGAGAACTTCCTCCTCCGCGAGAAGCACAACGAATACGGCGGCCAGGTCATCCTGGGTGCCCAGACGGCCAACGGTCTCGGCTACGACGGCTCCACCCAGACCGTCGCCGTGACGGACACCGGCATCGGCGGAGGGACGGCCGCCACCGCCCACCCCGATATCCCGGCGAGTCGGGTCGCCAGCATCTTCAACTGGCCGGGGACCCCCTCTCCCGGCTGCTACAGCATCCCCGATGACGGCGCCAGCGACGTCGACACCGGCCACGGCACGCACGTGTCCGGATCCATCCTGGGCGGCGGCGATGCCTTCGGCCGGGGAAAGGGCACGGCCCCCGGGGCCCATCTCCTCTTCCAGGCCGTCGAGAACTACGTCAGCTTCGAGAGCCTCTGTTCCTTCTTCTACGCGAGCGGCTACTACCTGATTGGACTTCCCACCACCCTCACACCGGTCTTCCAGCAGTCCTACGACGCGGGGGCGCGCATCCACTCGAACTCGTGGGGGTCCCCCGCGGCCGGTGAGTACACCCAGGACAGCCAGGACGTCGACGATTTCGCCTGGAGCCACCGCGACCTCACGATCACCTTCTCGGCGGGGAACGAGGGGGTGGACGCCGACGCCAACGGGGGCGTCGACGGATACACCATCAGCTCCCCCGCCACCGCCAAGAACGTCATCAGCGTCGGCGCGACCGAGAACGACCGGGCGAGCGACTACGAGTGCGATGCCGGGGCCAGCGCGGTGTGTGCCGCCCAGGGGGGCCAGAACCAGATCTTCACGTATGGGGCCATCTGGCCCTCCTCCTTCCCCGCCGAACCCCTGTACAGCGATCCGAGCGCCGGCAACGCCGAGCAGATGGCCGCCTTCAGCGGCACCGGGCCCACCGACGACGGCCGCATCAAGCCCGACGTGGTGGCCCCGGGCACCTGGGTGCTCTCCGCGTTCTCGGACCTCTACCAGGAGTCCTACGGCGACCCCGCGAACCCCCAGAACGGGTCGTACCAGTACCCGGGCTGGGGTTACCCCCAGAGCGCCGAGTACAAGTACATGGGCGGGACGTCGATGTCGAACCCGCTGGTGGCGGGTGGGGCGGCGGTCGTGCGCGACTACTACGAGAAGGACTTCGGCCACGCCGCGAGCGCCGCCCTCGTCAAGGCCACGCTCATAAACTCCGCGGTGGACCTGCTCGACGAGAACAACGACGGCGTCGACGACAACGCCCTCCCCATCCCGAACTTCTACGAGGGCTGGGGCCGAGTGGACCTCGCCGCCGCCACCGACGGGTCCCGCCTCTTCCAGGAGGAGACGACCGGGCTCCAGACGAACGATTCCGTGAGCTACAACTACACCGTCTCGGCCGGGACCGCGTTCAAGGTGACCCTCGTCTGGACAGACTACCCCGCCGCCCTCTCCTCCTACAGTCGGCTCGTCAACGACCTCGACCTGGAGGTGTCCGGGCCGGGAGGCGTCTCGTATCTCGGCAACGTCTTCGCCGTTTCGTCCGGGGGCTGGTCGCTTCCGGACACCGGTCTTCCCGACCGGGCCAACAACGTCGAGAACGTCTACGTTCAGCTTCCCGCCGCCGGCACATGGACCGTCACTGTCAAGGGCTTCAACGTCCCGCAGGGGCCACAGCCGTTCGCCCTCGTGGTGGGGGCGGAGTCGCCTCAGGTCACCTACGCGCTCACGGTGACCAGGGACGGAAGTGGAGCGGGCACCGTGACGTCGGTACCCCCGGCCATCGACTGTGGCGCCACCTGCTCCGCGGATTTCCCGGAGGGGACGCTGGTCGACCTCGTGGCGACGCCGGGACCGGGATCCGCGTTCTCCGGCTGGTCCGGAGCCTGCACCGGCACGGGCAGCTGCTCGGTGACGATGGACCAGGCACGGTCCGTGGGGGCGACGTTTGTCCTCCTCCCTCCCCCCGAGGCATCCATCGACGACGTGGCAGGGTCCGAGGGCCAATGTGGAACGACGGAGCTGGTCTTCAACGTCACGCTCTCCCACCCCAGCGCCCTGACGGTGGAGATCGGGTACGCCACGGCGGACGCCACGGCCACCGCGGGTGAGGACTACACCGACACGAGCGGCACGCTCACGTTTGACCCGGGGGTCGTGTCACTCCCCGTCCCCGTGTCCACCACGGGCGACATGAATTTCGAGTCCGACGAGACGTTCACGGTTCATCTGAGCGGAGCCACGAACGCGGTCCTGGTCGACGATACGGGGACTGGCACGATCCTCAACGACGACTCCGAGCTGCCGGCGGACGTCTCGTATGTCGAGTGGACCAGCCTGACCGGCGTCTCCGTCTGCGGGCCCAGCCTGACCAAGACGGCCGCCACCGGCTGGGGGAACGCCGGCGCCGTCTCCGCCCAGGAGATCGCCTCGGGTGACGGCTACGTGGAGTTCACCGCCTCCGAGACGACAACCCACCGGATGCTCGGCCTCTCGCACGGAGACTCCAGCGCCTCGTACAACGACATCGACTTCGCCCTCTACCTCTACTCCGGCCAGATCCTGATCTACGAGGCCGGCGCCTACCGGGGCAACTACGGGCCCTTCGCCACCGGCGACACCATGCGGGTGGAGGTATCGAACGGGCTCGTGCAGTACTCCCGGAACGGCAGCGTCTTCTACACGTCCAATGGGACCCCGGTCTATCCCCTTCTGGTCGACGCCGCCCTCTACAGCACTGGCGCCACCCTCGTCGACGTCGTCGTCAACGCGCCGGCGCCCCCACCTCCACCTCCCCCGCCTCCCGGCACGGAGCCGGTGATCTGGACCGCCGAGGTGGGCGTGGGTGTGAACGGCAACTCGCTCACGAAGACCGCCGCCACCGGGTGGGGGAACGCCGGGGCCATCTCCACCCAGCAGATCGGCTCGGGCGACGGGTACGTGGAGTTCACCGCCTCCGAGACGAGCACCGCCCGGATGCTCGGTCTCTCCAGCGGAAACTCCAGCGCCTCGTACAACGACATCGACTTCGCCCTCTGCCTCTACTCCGGTCGGATCCTGATCTACGAGGCCGGCGCCTACAGGGGCAGCTTCGGATCCTTCGCCACTGGCGACACCCTGCGGGTGGAGGTCACGAACGGGCTCGTGCAGTATTCCAGGAACGGCAGTGTCCTCTATACGTCCAACGGGACCCCCGTCTATCCCCTCCTCGTCGACACGGCCCTCTACAACACCGGCGCCACCCTCGTCGACGTCGTCATCAACGCCCCGATTGCACCTCCTCCGCCTCCGCCGCCGCCCCCGGGCGCGGTGGTGTGGACCGCCGCCACCGGGGTCAGCGTGGACGGCAACTCGCTCACGAAGACCGCCGCCACCGGATGGGGAAACGCGGGGGCCATCTCCACCCAGCAGATCGTCTCGGGCGACGGCCACGTGGAGTTCACCGCCTCCGAGACGAATACCCACCGGATGCTCGGCCTCTCCAACGGGGACTCCTCCGCCTCGTACAACGACATCGATTTCGCCCTCTACCTCTACTCCGGTCAGGTTCTGATCTACGAGGCCGGTGCCTACAGGGGCAACTACGGGCCCTTCGCGAGCGGCGACACCATGCGTGTGGAGGTGCTGAACGGGGTCGTGCAGTACTCCCGGAACGGCAGCGTCTTCTACACGTCCAACCGGACCCCGGTGTATCCCCTTCTCGTCGACACGGCCCTGTACAGCACCGGCGCCACCCTCGTCGACGTCGTCATGAGCGGGGCGCAGTAGCGCGTCTTCGCCTCTCGTCGCCGAGACGCCGCCGCGCGCCACCTCCAGGTGCGCGGCGTGAACGTCCTGGCGGTCAAGCCGGCCTGAGCGACCGCGAGGCCCGGGCCGGCGCGAGGGAGTCGCGTCAGCGCTGACGTGACCCGTCAGGGAGCCCGTGAGCGGCCACGAGAGCAAGTAGAATCGCGCCCGACGGACACGATGAGCTTCTTCGAGATCCTCCTCCTCTCACTCGCTCTGGCCGCCGATGCCTTCTCGGTGGGAGCGGCGCTCGGCCTGCGCCACCACGAGCCCCGTCAGGTTTTCCGAGTCGTCTTTCATTTCGGCCTCTTCCAGACCCTTCTGGCGCTCCTCGGCGCGCTGTTGGGTGGCAGGCTTCTCGTCTACGTCGAGAGCCTCGATCACTGGATCGCATTCGCGCTGCTGGCGCTTGTCGGCAGCCGGATGATCTGGTCGGGGCTGCGCGAGGCCTCCGAGAGGCCCGTCGCCGTGGACCTCACCAGAGGCTGGAGTCTCGTGGGCCTCTCACTGGCCGTGAGCATCGACGCTCTCGCCGCCGGAACCACGCTGCCCGCCACCAGGGCGCCGATCGCTCTGGCAGTGGCGACTATCGGGATCGTAGCGGGCCTGGCCGCTCTCGTCGCGATGCGCTTCGCCGGTTGGATCGCCCGTCGCATCGGGAGCCGCGCCGAGATCGCCGCCGGCATCGTCCTGATCGGCCTGGGCGTCAAGATCGTCCTCGAGCACACGGGTCTCCTCCCGCTGACGTGAGCGGCTTCGTCGTCGCTCGGCGTCAGGGTCCTGGACGTCGGGTGCCTTCTGCCGGGTCCTGTGTCGTCAGCTGCTTCGGTGGGCCTGCGTCTCCACCCCGGACCCAAGCGGGCTGTAGGCCGCCTCCCCGTGCAGCGCGAGATCGAGGCCCGTGACCTCCTCCTCCTCGGTGACACGCAACGAGGTGAAGAGCCTGATCCCGCCGAGGATGGCCGCGGTGCCGACGATGGCCAGCCCCCACCCCGCGGCCACGCCGACGAGCTGGGCCCAGAGCTGTCCGGGGTTCCCGTAGAGCAGCCCGTCGCTGCCGGCGGCGTTCACCGAGGTCGTGGCGAAGAGGCCGGTGGCCAGCGCGCCCCAGGTGCCCCCCAGGCCGTGCACACCGAAGACGTCGAGCGAGTCGTCGTACCCGAAGCGCGGCTTGAGGGTGTTCACGCCGATGTAGCACACCGCGGCACAGCCGAGGCCGATGGCCATCGCGCTCGGAACCGTGACGAACCCCGCGGCAGGCGTGATCGCCACGAGGCCGGCCACCGCACCAGTCACCGCCCCCAGCACGGTGGGCTTCTTCCGGTGGACCCACTCGATCAGCGCCCAGCAGAGGCCCGTGGTGGCCGCGCAGATGTGGGTTGTGACGAAGGCCTGGGCGGCGAGGCCGTCCGAAGCGAGCGCGCTGCCCCCGTTGAAGCCGAACCACCCGAACCAGAGGAGTGACCCGCCGACGAGCGTGAGGGTGAGGCTGTGCGGCGGGAAGAGACGGCGCGGGTATCCGGCCCGGCGGCCGACCATGATCGCCGCGACGAGGGCCGAGACTCCGGAGCTGATGTGCACGACCGTCCCGCCCGCGAAGTCGAGTGTGCCCATCGCCCCGAGCCAGCCGCCGCCCCAGACCCAGTGGCAGAGCGGGTCGTAGACGATCGTGGCCCACAGCAGGCTGAAGATCACGAAGACCGAGAACTTGATCCGCTCCGCGAACGCGCCGGTGATGAGGGCCACGGTGATTATGGCGAACATGCCCTGGAACATCGCGAAGGCGAGGTGGGGCACGGTTCCCGCGAGCGGCGCACCCTCCTGGCCCACGCCGCGGAAGAAGAGGTGATCGAGCCCGCCCACCAGACCCCCCGGGGCGAACGAGAGCGAGTAGCCGAAGATGACCCACTGAACGCTGATCACGCACAGCAGGAAGAAGCTGTGCATCAGCGTCGACAGCATGTTCCGCTGGCTGACCAGGCCCCCGTAGAAGAGCGCCAGCCCGGGCGCCGTCATCAGCATGACGAGGGCGGCCGAGGTCAGGATCCATGCGGTGTCTCCGGCACTCAGCTCGGTGTCCTGGGCCCGCGCCGCCACTGCGCCGAGACACGACAGCACGCCGACGGCCAGGACGGTGACGACGGTCTTCTTCACGATCATGGTCATGTTCTCGTCCTCTTCTCCCGGCCCGTCAGATCGCGTTCTCGCCCCGCTCACCGGTGCGGATGCGGACCACCTCGTCGAGCGAGCTCACGAAGATCTTGCCGTCTCCGAACTTCCCGGTGCGGGCGGTCTTCAGGATGGCGTCGATCACGGCGTCGACGAGCTCCTCGGGCAGCACCGCCTCGATCTTGATCTTCGGCAGGAACTCGATTCGATACTCCGCCCCCCGGTAGGTTTCCGTGTGACCCTTCTGGCGGCCGAAGCCCTTCACCTCCGTCACCGTCATCCCGACGACGCCCACGTCCTGCAGGCCGCCCTTGACGGCGTCGAGCAGGTGCGGACGGACGATGCACTCCACCCTCTTCATGTCTCCCTCCGTGCTGCCGGCGTACCGGCCCGACAGCCGCGTGCATTCTCTCTGGTGCGGTCGCTCGATTTCCCGACGGCGGCGTGGCGAGCATCCCGGCGACGACCCGAGTCCCGCCCCGCCGAAGAGGAGCGCATCCTATTCGATCCGGGCCACGCCGCAAAGACGAGAGTGCCGTCGTTCCTGGTCACCGTGTGGTCGATGAGGTACTGGTCGCCTCGACACGCCCGCAACCCTTGGCTCCGGCCCGCTACAAGGTTCAGTTCACGGCCAGTACCGAGCTCCGGGACAAGCTGGACCGGCTTCGGGCGTTGATGCGGCAAGGAGAAGACGGCGCGCTACCGGCGCCACGCGAGTCGTGACTCCACGGCGGTGACTGTGGTTGGGGTTGGAGGTCCCGGTACCCTTCGGGCAAAGTGGCGCTCCTCGGGCTGGCAGCACGGGTCCGCGTACCCTCCCGGCACGGTGGCGCTCGACGGGATAGAGGGGAAGAAGGGAACAGGCGGTCGTTCTGATATGGAACAAGCGGTCGATCAAGGGAACGAGCGGTCGATCTGAGGAACAGACGCGGTCACGGTCCGGGAATCCTCGAACTCTCGGTGCACTTCCGAAGCGACCTCACGTCGCTGAGATCGCTCTGCTTCGAGTCGCTTGCGGCCTACTGCCTCTCGAACGTGCCGCGCCAGCGCGAGGGGGCCCGGCGAGCGTGTTTGCCGCCCGCATGCATCCCGGCCCTCCTCGGCCGATCAAGTTGGAGCGGAACTAGGTGGTCTCCGCCGAACAGCCGCCGCACCCGGCGAGGTCGCAGGCGCGTCCGGTGCGCAGGGCGATGGCGCCGGTGGGACAGGCCTCGGCGCAGCGGCGGGCGGCGTGGCGCAGGCCGTCGGACATGGACGCGTCGAACGGCACCGCCACGCTGACGTCGAACCCGCGGCCGGTGATCGAGAGTCCGAGCTCCTCACTGGCCTCGGCGGCGATCCGGACGCAGGCGTCGCACATGATGCACTTGCCCGGCTCGTAGACGACCTCGGGGTGCGTGTCGTCCCGCGCGAACCGGCGCCGCCGGCCGAGGAAACGGTAGGGGTCGGCCAGGTATACGGTGGCCCAGCGCCGCAGGCCGCACCCCCCGGCCTTGGCGCAGCCGCAGCTCAGGCAACGCAGGGCCTCCGCCCTCGCCTGCTCGTCGCCCAGGCCCTGGTCAATCTCCTCGAAGCTCGAGAGCCTCTGCTCCATTCCCAGGGTAGGAGTCGGGACCCGCTCGGCCTTCTCGATGTCGCGGAAGATCGCGGCCTGCTCCTCGTCGTCCACCGGGCGCAGCGCGATCGCCGCCAGCTCCTCCGGCCCGGTCACCGGCTGGCCGGTGAGGTGCTGGTCGATCGAGGTCGCGGCGATCCGTCCCGCGGCGACCGCACGCACGGCAAGGTCGGCGCCGAGGACGGCGTCGCCGCCAGCGAAGACCCCGGGCAGGTTCGTGGCGAGGGTCTTCTCGTCGACGGCCAGCCCCCAGCCGGTGAGCTCCAGGCCCTCGTGCTCGGCCAGCGAGCGATCGACCGCCTGGCCCACGGCGGCGATCACCGTGTCACACCGAACCTCGAACTCCGAGTCCGGGATCGGGACCGGACGCCGACGTCCGGAATCGTCCTCTTCACCCAGCTCCATGCGCTGGCAGACGAGGGTCAACGCATGACCATTGCCCTGCCTGGCGAGGCGGACCGGGGCCACCAGGAACTCGAGCCCGACGCCCTCCTCCTCCGCCCCCTCGACCTCCTCCATCAGGCACGGCATCTCGGTCCGGGTGCGTCGATAGAGCACGCGGACCTCGGCCCCGAGGCGGCGCGCGGTGCGGGCGGAGTCCATGGCGGTGTTCCCGCCGCCGATCACGACGACGCTGTGGCCCAGATCCGGGGATTCGCCCTCGGCGACTCGCCGCAGGAACTCGATCCCCGAGTAGGCCAGGTCCTCGCCCTCGCAGCGCAGGCGCGAGGAGAGCTGGGCGCCGATGCCGAGAAAGACCGCGTCGTGGTCGCGGCGCAGCTCGGTAAGCGAAAAGTCACTCCCCCAGCGGGTGCTCATGCGGAACGTGGCCCCGAGCCGGTCCACCACGTCGATCTCGGCGTCGAGGGCCGCGCGCGGCAGCCGATACTCGGGGATCCCGTAGCGGAGCATACCGCCCGCCTTCGGATGGGCATCGAAGAGGGTGCAGGCGTGGCCGTGCTGGAGCAGGTAGAAGGCAGCGGTCAGTCCCGCCGGCCCCGCGCCGACGATGGCCACCCTCTTGCCGCTCGCCTCCCCCGCCCGGGGCAGGGCGGGCTCGTCCGCCGCCTGGTTGCGGTCCGTGGCGTGCCGGTGGAGGGCGCCGATCGCCAGTCCCTCGTGGTCGTAATCGCAGCGCCGGCAACCCTGCTCGCAGAGCCTCGGGCACACCCGGCCCAGGGTGCCGGGGAGCGACAGCCGGTCGAAGATCGTCTTCATCGCCTGGTCGTTCTGACCGGCGGCGATCTCGTAGACGAAGCCCGGCACGTCGAGACCCGCGGGACAGCGGGCGGCGCAGGGGGCGATGCACTCCCCGGCGTGGTCGGAGAGCAGCAGCTCCAGGGCGGTCCGACGCGCGGCGCGAATGTCGTCGCTGTCCGTCGTGACGACCATGCCGTTGGCCGCCGGCAGCGCGCACGAGGGTGAGAGGGTGCGCGCACCCTCGACCTGGACGCAGCAGAGGAAGCAGGCGGCGACCGGCTCCAGCCCCTCGATGTGGCAGAGCGTGGGGATGGAGATGCCGAGGCTGCGGGCGGCATCCAGCACCGTCTTCCCCTGCTCGACCGTGACCTCGCGCCCGTCGATCTTCAGCCTGACGGTAGCCATGTCAGCTTGCCTTCTCCGCCGCGCTCATTCGCGGCGACGTGGCGCAGACCTCGCCCCCCGAGATCACCTCCACCGCGCCGTCCTCGCAGACCTCGAAGCACATGTTGCACCTCGTACAGAGGTCGAGGTCGATGGAGTGTGGCTCGTGGGGTCGGTAGGCGATGGCGTTCACCGGGCACACCTGCGCGCACATCGTGCAGCCGATGCAGGCGGCGTCGTTGATTCGATAGTCCGTGAGCGCGGCGCAGCGGCCGGCCGGGCAGCGCTTCTCCTGGACGTGAGCCTCGAACTCCTCGCGGAAGTACCGGAGCGAGGTCAGCACCGGGTTCGGCGCGGTCTGGCCGAGCCCGCAGAGGCTGGTGCGGGATACCCGGTCGGCGAGCTCCTCCAGGTTCGCGAGGTCCTCCTCCCGCCCCTCCCCCTCGCACAGCCGATCGAGGATCTCGAGCATGCGCTGGGTCCCGATCCGGCAGAACGTGCACTTGCCGCACGACTCGTGGCAGGTGAAGCGCAGGAAGAAGCGGGCCATGTCGACCATGCAGTCGCGGTCGTCGAGGACCACGAGGCCGCCCGAGCCCATGATCGCGCCCGTCTCTCGCAGGGCCTCGTAGTCGACGGGCGTGTCGCCCAGGCTGGCCGGAAGACAGCCGCCCGACGGACCGCCGAGCTGGACCGCCTTCAGCGTCCGTCCCTTCGGCACGCCGCCGCCCAGCTCCTCCACGATCGTGTGGATCGAGACCCCCATCGGCACCTCGATGAGACCTCCGTGGCGGACCTTGCCGGCCAGGGCGAAGACCTTGGTCCCCTTGCTCGAGTCGGTGCCGAGAGCAGCGAAGGCCTCGGCGCCGTGACGCACGATCCACGGCACGCAGGCCAGGGTCTCGACGTTGTTGATGGCGGTGGGGCGCCCACGGTACCCCTTCTCGACCGGGTAGGGGGGGCGCAGGCGGGGCATGCCCCGCGAGCCCTCGAGCGAGGCGATGAGAGCGGTCTCCTCGCCACACACGAACGCGCCCGCGCCCTCGCGCACCTCGAAGCGCAGGCGGACGTCGTGGTCCAGCACCCGCTCGCCGAGGAACCCACGGGCCTCGGCCTCCCGAATGGCCTCGCGGACCCTTCGGACGGCCTGCGGGTACTCGGCCCGGATGTAGAACAGCCCCTCCTCGGCGCCCATCGCCCAGGCCGCGATGGCCAGGCCCTCGACCACCCGGTGGGGGTCGGACTCGAGGACGAGCCGGTCCATGAACGCGCCGGGGTCGCCCTCGTCGCCGTTGCAGATGACGTACTTGGGTGCCGCCTGGGCGCGGGCCAGCGACCACTTGCGGCCGGTCGGGAACCCCGCCCCCCCGCGACCCCGCAGGCCCGAGGCCGAGATCGTCTCGACGACCTCGTCGGGGGTGAAGCGCTCGAGGCAGGCGCGCAGACCCTCGTAGGCGCCGTGGGCGAGGGCGTCGTCGAGGCTCAGCGGATCGACGCGGCCGCAGTTCTCCAGGACGATGCGTGGCGCCGCGGACGTCTCCTCGGTCGCCGCGGCGTGGAGCGCGGAGCCGCCGTTGCCTCGCTCGGCGAGCCCGGCGGCCAGCCACCGGGCGCGGGTGAGGAGGCCCTTCGGCCGCAGGTGGCGCCGGACGAGGCCCGGCACGAGCTCGGGGGTCACGTGGGTGTAGACAACGCCCCGACCGTCGGCGTCGACCACCTCGACCAGCGGCTCACGGTGGCACATCCCGCCGCAGCCCACCGCCCGGGCCGCGCCGCGACCCGCCTCGCGCACCGCCGCCTCGATCGCCTCGTGCACCGGCCGAGCGCCGTTGGCGACCCCGCAGGAGGCAAGGCCGACGCGGAACTCGACTTCGCCCGAGCCGCTCATGTCCTCTTCGCCACCGCGTCGAGGGCCTGGCGCGCCGTCGCCGGGGTGAGCCGTCCCGCGGTGTCCTCTTCGATCATCATCACCGGGGCCAGGCTGCAGCAGCCCAGACAGGCCACCTTGTCGAGGGTGAACAGGCGCTGGGAGTCCGTGTCCGCGTCGGGTGGGATCTCGAGGTGGCGACGCAGCTCCTCGGTGATCTGGTCCGCCCCCGCCACGTGGCAGGCGGTGCCGTGGCAGACGCGCACCACGTGGCGCCCCACCGGAGAGCGACGGAACTGGGAGTAGAAGCTGGAGGTCCCGGCGATCTGGGCCGGGGTGATCTCGGTCA
>JAJDNV010000215.1 GCA_022340545.1 Acidobacteriota bacterium
CCAGGACGTGAACACGTCGGACCTCTGGGGTATGTGAGGAGTCACGGCCCGAGACAGGAGCGGCCCTTGTCGCCGCAACTGCTCCTGTAGTAGCGTCCCGCGCGGGCACGCCCTCTGCTCGTGCCCCTCTCATTGGATTTCTGGCCGCGCGACTCGCGGCAGGAGACCGGAGCCATGGCCAAGCGTCTCAGGAAGGTTCTCAAGGTCGCCGCTCTCAGCGTCGTTGCGTTCATCGTTGTCGTCGGCGGCGCCCTGACGCTCTGGATCTATCTCCAGACCCGACCCAAGGACGTCACGGCGGCGCGATCGAGATGGGACACGCCTCTGAGCGCGGAGGAAGCGGACCGTGCCGCCCTGGATCTCGTCTCGAAGATGACGCTCGAGGAGAAGGTCCACGAGATGACGGCAGACGACATCGTCTCGGCGATCCTCTCGGGGCTGGTCTCGGCGCGCATCCACGGAGAGCCGCGACCGTACTACGTGGGTGGCTGCGAGCGGCTGGACATACCCCCCCTCGCCTTCACCGACGGGCCCCGCGGCGTGGGGGCCGGCCAGTCCACGGCCTTTCCCGTCGCCATGGCGCGCGCCGCCACCTGGGACGTGGGGCTGGAGCGCCGGGTGGGCGACGTCATCGGAAAGGAGGCTCGCGCCCAGGGAGCCAACTGGTGGGGGGGCCTCTGCATCAACCTGGTGCGTCATCCCTCGATGGGCCGTGCCGAGGAGACCTTCGGCGAGGACCCATGGCTCACGGGGGAGATGGCGGTGGCCGTGCTCGCGGGGGTGCAGCGCCACAACGTGATGGCCTGCGCCAAGCACTTCGCCCTCAACAGCATGGAGACGGCGCGGTTCAAGAACAGCGTCGAGATCGAGGAGCGAACGCTGCGCGAGGTCTACCTGCCTCAGTTCCGCAAGGTGGTCGAGCACGACGTGGCCTCCTTCATGAGCGCCTACAACAAGGTCCGGGGCGAGTGGTGCGGCGAGAACCGCCACCTGCTGACCACGATCCTCCGTGAGGACTGGGGCTTCCGCGGCTTCGTCACGTCCGACGCGACGTACGGCCTGCACGACGGCGCCCGCGGTGTGCGTGCGGGGTTGGACATCGAGCTGGGGCCGTCCAACTACGCGGGAGCGGGCCCGCGCTACGGAGAGAACCTCGAGGGGCTGGTGGAGCAGGGCGTCGTCCCGGAGAGCGCGATCGACGAGAGTGTGCGCCGCATCGTCCGGACGAAGCTCCTCTACCTGGCACGCCAGGATCCCCAGGAGTATCCGCGGGATCTCGTCGCGGCGCCGGAGCACACGGCCCTGGCCCGCGAGGTGGCGGAGAAGGGCATGGTCCTGCTCAAGAACGAGGGACCGCTTCTTCCCCTGGACAAGGCGAGCATCCGGAAGATCGCCGTGGTCGGCCGGCTGGCGGACGCCGAGAACACCGGCGATCGCGGCAGCAGCAACGTCACCCCCCCGTATCGGACCTCGGCGCTCAAGGGGATCCAGGACTACCTGGGCGGGAGTGGAGCCGTCCTCCATTCGGATGGATCGGACCCGGCAGAGGTCTCTCGTCTCGCCGGCGAGGCGGACGTGGTGCTCGTCGTCGCGGGGTCGCGTTACGACGAGGTCGGCGAGTACATCAGCGACGAGGAGGGGCTCAGGCCCAGCGGCCCCGAAGAGAAGCACCCATTGGTCATCGACCTGCCCTTCATGGACGAGCCCTTCGTCCTTTCCGGCGGCGACCGCGTCCCGCTCGCGCTCAAGGCACGCGACCTCGCGGTGGTCGAGGCGGCGGCGAAGGCCAACCCGCGCTGCGTGGTGGCACTGGTCGGCGGCAGCGTCTTCACGATGGAGGAGTGGAAGAACGAGGTGCCGGCCATCCTGATGGCCTGGTACTTCGGCATGGAGGGCGGCCACGCCCTCGCGCGAGTGCTGTTTGGCGACGTCAACCCGAGCGGCAAGATGCCCCTCACCGTGCCGAAGAACGAATCACAGCTCCCGTTCTTCGACGAGTTCGCCGACACCATCGAGTACGGGCCGTACCACGGCTACACGCTCTTCGACAAGGAGGGGCGTGAACCGGCCTTTTCGTTCGGTCACGGCCTGAGCTACACGACCTACGCCTATGAGAACCTCTCCGTCGTCACCCCCGAGGTCGCCCCGGATGGACAGTTGGCAGTGACCGTGGACGTCACGAACACGGGCAAGCGCCGCGGCGAGGAGATCGTGCAGCTCTACGTCGGGTTCGAGGGCTCGAAGGTCGACCGCCCGGTGAAGCTCTTGAGGGCCTTCGACAAGATCGCCCTCGAGCCCGCCGAGACGAAGACGGTCCCGCTGACTGTCGCTGTGGAGGATCTCGCCTGGTACAACTCCGAGACGGGCATCTGGGAGATCGAGCCCATGACCTACAGCGTCCTGGTCGGCCCGTCGTCGCGTGCCGCCGATCTGCTGAGAGCGCGCTTCACGGTCAAGGGGGTCGAGTAGGAGCTCGGTCGAGGCGGACCCCGGCCGGCCCATGGTCACGCCCCGGAGGGCCGGATGGCGGGAGGGAGGCCAGTCCGGCTAGCCGCCGAACGCCACCTCAGAGCCACTCGCCGCAGCGCCCGTGGAGAGGCCGGCTGCCGCCCCCTCCGGCTCCTCCGCGCTGCGGGTGCGGACCTCGAAGGCGGGAGGGTCGAAGATGTGCTTCTTCACCGAGCAGAGGTCGGCGGCGCGGGCCACCGCGTCCCGGTGCTTCTCGGGGAAGCCCTCGGGGAGCACGATCTCGAGGGCCAGCCGCGCCACGCGACGTCCCTTCTGGTCGCGCTCCACGTCCATCCTCAGCTCGAGCCCGTCTGTCGCGATGTGGCGGGCATCGCAGTAGCCCTTGACGTAGATGCCAGCGCAGGTGGCGATCGAGGCGAGAAAGAGGTCGAAGGGCTGCGGAGCCGAGCCCTCGCCCCCGGCTTTCGGGAGCTGGTCGGTAGGTATCGTGAAGCCATGATACTCGGCGTCCACCCGCTTGCCGCCCGGGAACGAGACCTTCATCGTCGACATCGTTGACTCTCCTTTCGCCTGGTCGCCCGCGGGGACGGTCCCGGGGCCCGGGAGCTCCTACCCGCCGGACTCGGTGACGGCCACGCAGACCCACCTCTCTCTCAACGGGTGAGAGCCAAGAGAGCGCGAAAGGGTTCACTCCAGCGTGACGCGACGGACGTCTCGTGGCGCGACGAGCCCCACGGTGTTGGTGTAGACTTCGGCCGCGCCGCCTGCAGATCGGAGCCCGGATGTGCCGCGCGCGGGTGCACGGCACGGTAGAAGAGGGCACTCATGGAGCACGCAGAGAGCCACGGACGCCGTCGGCTTCTCAACTGGTTCCTCGGCACGTCTGCGGGGGCGCTGTGCGCCTCCCTCGTGTACCCGGTCGTACGATACCTCAGCCCACCGACCGTTCCCGAGACCACCACCGCCCAGGTGGAGGCCGGATCCACCATGGATCCCGACCTCGTCGAGAAGGGCTTCAAGATCCTGCGGTTCGGCGCCGAGCCGGTGATCCTGATCCGGGTCTCGGAGACCGACTTCCGGGCATTCAGCGCCACCTGCACACACCTCTCCTGCATCGTGGAGTTCCGAAAGGCCCGGCAGCTCATCTGGTGCAACTGCCACAACGGCGTCTACGACCTGAACGGGCGGAACATCGAGGGCCCTCCGCCCCGACCGCTCACGCCCTTCGAGGTCCACCTCGTTTCGGGCGGCCCTGGCCAGCCCGAGAAGCTGGTGGTCTCGAGGAAGGCGTGACCGTGGTGGACCAGGCCCTCCGTTTCCTTGACGATCGGCTCCACCTCTCCGCGGTGAGGCACATGGTCTCGGAGAAGACGGTGCCCCGCCACCGCTACATGCCCTTCTACTACTTCGGAGGGATGACGCTCTTCTTCTTCGCGATCCAGGTGGCCACCGGGATCCTCCTGATGCTCTACTACCGCCCCTCGGCCGAGGGGGCGTTCGAGTCGGTGGAGTTCCTGATGACCACGGTGCCCTTCGGCTGGCTGATCCGGTCCATCCACGCCTGGTCCGCCAACCTCATGGTCTTCTCGGCCGCGGTCCATCTCGTCTCGGTCTACTTCCTGAAGGCCTACCGTCCGCCCCGGGAGCTCACCTGGCTCACCGGCTGCCTGCTGCTCTTTCTCTCCCTCGGATTCGGCTTCTCCGGGTACCTGCTCCCCTGGAACAAGCTCTCCTTCTTCGCGACCGAGGTGGGCACCGAGATCGCGGGGAGGGTCCCCATCGTGGGGGAGTGGATGCTGCGCTTCCTGCGGGGCGGCGACCGCGTCACCGGGGGCACCCTCTCCCGCTTCTACGGCTGGCACGTGGCGATACTGCCCGCGGCCACCACCGCGCTCCTGCTCCTCCACCTGCTGCTCGTCCAGATCCACGGCATGAGCCGGCCGCCGGTGGTCGAGCGGGAAGGGCGGTCCCCTCGGGGGATGCGATTCGTCCCCCACTTCGCCCTGCGCGAGGCATTCGTCTGGACGCTGGCCCTGGGCCTCCTCGCCACCCTCGCCGCTCTCTTCCCCTGGGAGCTCGGCGAGAAGGCGGATCCCTTTGCCCCCGCGTACGAGGACATCCGTCCCGAGTGGTACTTCATGTACATGTTCCAGACATTGAAGCTCGTCCCCGGCGGCGAGGTGGCGGGCCTCGAGTTCGAGTCGATCCCGATCCTGGCCTTCGGCCTCCTGGGCGCGATCCTGCTCCTCGTCCCCTTCCTCGACCGCGGCATCATCGCCCGGGGGCGGAGTCCAGCCTTCACGGTCCTGGGCGTCGTGGCTCTCGTCTACGTCGTGGGCATGACGGCCTGGGGCTACCGGTCTCTCCTGCCCGTCTATGTCGTGCTCGGCACGGGGCTGGCCCTCGGCCCGTTCCTGATCGCGGCCGCCCGGGCCGAGAAACGAGATCCCCCACCATGAGGACGCTCGCCCTTCTCGCCCTGCTCGTCGCCCCCGCGGGAGCCATCCTCGCCCAGGAGACGGCGTCTCCACCCAGCTCGTGCATCGCGTGTCACGGGAACAAGGACCTCTGGGACGAGGCGACGCTCGAGATCGTCTCCGGGACCGAAGCGGGCGTCCACGCCGAGAAAGGGCTCTCCTGCGAGGACTGCCACGGGGGCAATCCCGATCCCGCGCTCTCCGAGGACGGCGAGGGCGCCATGAGCAAGGGCTTCAAGCCAAACCCCTTCCGGGGTGTGCCGAAGCGCACGGAGATCCCCGCGTTCTGCGGCCGCTGCCACTCCGACCCCCTGTACATGAAGCGCTTCAACCCCGGCCTCCGGGTGGATCAGGTGGAGGAGTACTGGACGAGCCAGCACGGGGAGGCGCTGCGCCATGGCGACGATAAAGTCGCCACCTGCGTGGACTGCCACGGCGTCCACGGCATCCTCGCCCCCGGGAACCCGGCCAGCCCCGTCTATCCGACGCAAGTCGCCGAAACCTGTCGGACCTGCCACACCGACGCCGCCCGCATGATGGGACGCCACCTTGCAGACGGGCAACCGTTCCCCGTGGATCAGTACCCCCGCTGGCGGAGGAGCGTCCACGCCGCGGCGCTCCTCGACAAGGGCGATCTCTCGGCACCCACCTGCAACGACTGCCACGGCAATCACGGGGCGACACCGCCCGGTCTCGAGTCCATCACCCTGGTCTGCGGCCAGTGTCACGGCCGGGAGGCGGAGCTCTTCCGGACGAGCCCGAAGCACCACGGGTTCGAGACCCACAACCAGATGCTGGCGGCCATGGACGCCACGAGCTGCGTGGCGTGCCACGAGCCGCCAGCCCCGCAAGCGAAGCTCCAGGGTGTCCGCCGCCTGAGCGAGTGCGTCACCTGCCACGGCAACCACGCTGTGGCGCGGCCCACGGTGGCGATGCTCGCGCCGCTGCCCCAGACCCCGTGCGCCTTCTGCCATGAGGGGCCGGAGTCGCCGGTCGCCGCGGTGCCCGAGCCCGCCGCCGCCCGGACTCGCTACGAGGAGGTGAAGGCGACTCTCCTGGAAGCCGCCAAGGCGGAGGGTGTCGAGGAGCCGGAGCTGTTCAACTGGCTGGTGGACCAGGCCCTCACCTTGCCGACCCACACCACCGGTCCCACACAGGGGGGATCGACCCCGGCGCTGCGCCCCGAGTTCGACCGGTTGTTCACGAAGTTCAGGATCGGGAAGAGCTACACGACCTACGAAGACCCGGCCACGGGCCAGGAGGAGCGCGTCGACCTGCGAAGCTGCGCCGACTGCCACGAGCCGGACTCCGAGGGGCTGAAGACCGCGACGGCCTATCTGGCGCGGATGCGGTCGGTCACGGGCCTCACCGCCCGCGCCGAGCGGATCCTGCTCGACGCGAAGCGCGGCGGCGTCGAGACCCGCAGCGCCCTGTCCGCCCTGGACCAGGCGGTGAACGACCAGATCGAGATGGAGGTCCTCGTCCACACCTTCTCGGCCGCCGAGGGCAGCCCCCTCGTGGCCAAGTCGGCCGAGGGGCTCGACCAGGCCCAGAAGGCGCTGGTCGCCGGACAGGCCGCCAGCGACGAGCTGCGCTCGCGGCGTCTCGGCCTCATGGTCTCCCTGGGCTTCATCGTCCTCGTGCTCGTCGGGCTGGGACTCAAGATTCGGCACACGCCGATGTGACCTCCTCCCATCGCCCCAACCTCAGGGGGCCGGGAGCTCGGGGTCTCCAGACCGCCGTCAGACGCTCAGCTCGGCAATAATGTGGGTGAGGTGTCACCCACAATCGGGCCCGGAGATGGCGGCCGTCACGGCGGAGTCGGCGCCCGCAGCGCCAGGGGGCGGCGGTGAGCACCTACGTCTACATGAAGGTCCTGGAGTCGGCGCCGGAGCGGTACGACCGCGGGATCCACCGCCTCTCCGGAGGCACGATCGCCTCGATCTACGAGCGGGTCGCCGAGCGCGTCGCGGCTCCGGGTCGGCGCGTGCTCGACGTGGGATGCGGCACGGGCGGCGTGGCCCTCGCCTGCGCCGCGCGAGGGGCCCGCGTCGTGGGCATCGACGTCAATCCCGGGATGCTGAGCGTCGCCCGGGACAAGGCCGCGCGCCGACTTCCGGCGCCCGACGTCGACTGGATCGAGCTCGGCGCCATGGAGCTCGAAGACCGCTTCGCGCCGGGCAGCTTCGACGCGGTCACCTCGTGCCTGGCCTTCAGCGAGCTGTCCCCCGACGAGCGGAGGTACGTCCTCCGCGTGGCGCTGCGCCTGCTGCACCCGGGCGGCTCCCTGGTGATCGCGGACGAGGTCCCGCCCCGCCGCCGGGCGGCGCGGGTGTGGCGCCGGGTGCGCCGGCTCCCCGTGGTGTTCATGACCTGGGCCTTGACCCAGACCTCCACGCATCCCGTCGGGGGCCTGGCTGACGCGGTGCGGGCCGCCGGCTTCGCCGACGTGGTCGAGGAGAGGCTGGGACGAGACGATTTCGCCATCGTCTCGGGCCGCCGGGCGGCGGGGGCGTCGTGAGCGTCTCGGGATTCGCCGGCTGGCTGCGCGACACGCTGCTGCGCCTGGCTCCTCACGCCACCGCGACCGGCCTTCGCGCCGTGGGGCGTCCGGGACCCGACTCCCCCGTGGTCCTGACCGGCAACTACACGCTCACCGTCCGTCGCCTCGTCGAGGCCCTCGCCGGCCGCGACGCGTGGCTGCTCGTCGCCGACAGCCGCGGCATCAACGTCTGGTGCGCGGCGGGGGGTGGGCACCTCACCCACCACGACGTCATCGCCGTGCTGCGCTCTTCCGGCGTGGGCGAGCGAGTGCGCCACCGCCGGCTGATCCTGCCCCAGCTCGCGGCCACCGGCATCGAACGCCGGCTCGTCCGGGAGGCGACGGGCTGGGAGCCCCGCTGGGGGCCAGCCCGACTCGAGGACCTCCCCGAATTCTTCGACCGTCATGAGCGCCCCCGGAAGGCGCAGCGCGCCATGCGCTTCCCGCTGTGGGAGCGTCTGGAGATGGCCCTCATGTGGGCGTGGCCCATGGCCCTCGGGGCCTTCCTGATCCTCACCCTCGCCTTCGGGCACCGCGTGGCCACCGTCGGCGCCGGCGTGATCGTCCTTGGAGTCGGCGCTGTCTTCGCCGGTCTCCCCTGGCTACCGGTGACGGGGGGGAGGCGCTGGCTGATGTACGGGGGGCTTGCCCTCGTGACGCTCGCTGCCGGAGGCGAAGGGCTCCTGGCACTCGGCGCCGCCCGCCCCGCCGCGCTGGCCGGGCTCGCCGCAACGTGCGCGCTGGCCGCGGGGATCCTATCCCTCGACCTCACGGGGACGACGCCCTGGTACCCGGGCACGATCAACAGCTTCCGAAACCACTTCGACGTCGAGCTCGTCGAGGACCGCTGCACCGGGGCCGCGGAGTGCGTCCAGGTGTGCCCCCGCGAGGTCCTGGCGATGGACGGGCCCCGGCGGAAGGTCGTCCTCGCCCGGCCGGGGGCGTGCATCCGGTGCGGCGCCTGCATCGTGCAATGCCCCGAGGATGCCCTGCGGTTCCGGTTCTCCGACGGTCGCGTGGTCGAGCCGGGCACCGTGCGCAGCACGCGCGTCAACCTGCTCGGCCGACGCGCGGTGCCGCTCGCTGCACCGCCACGTACCCCGAGCTGAGTCGGCTGCGTCGCCCGTTCGGCCCTTCTCAACCGACGGCGACGTCGCCGCGTGCTGTCTCATCTGGGAAGAGGGGTCCCCTCTTCAGCTTCAGCGACCTCCAGACGAAGTAGATCGAGGGGTAGACGAGGAGCTCACCGGCGAAGGAGGTGAAGACGCCCCCCACCATGGGCGCGGCGATGCGCCTCATGACGTCGGCGCCCGTTCCCGTGGACCAGAGGATAGGCACCAGCGACAGGAGGATCGCCATCACCGTCATCATCTTGGGTCGGATGCGCTGCACGGCACCGTGGTCCACCGCCTCGGCCAGGTCGGCGTAGGTCGCCATCTTGCCCGTCTGCTTCCACCGCTCGTAGGCGATGTCGAGGTAAAGGAGCATGACCACGCCGGTCTCGGCATCGAGGCCGGCCAGGGCGATGATCCCCACCCACACCGCGATCGACCAGTGGTAGCCGAGGAAATACATCAACCACACGGCGCCTACGAGTGAGAAGGGCACGGCCAGCAGGACGATGGCCGTCTTGATGATCGACTTCGTGTTCAGGTAGAGGATCAGGAAGATCAGGAAGAGGGTGATGGGCACGATCACCAGCAGCCGGTCCCGGGCTCTCTGCATGTACTCGTACTGGCCGGACCAGAAGATCGTGTATCCCGCCGGGACGTCGACCTTCTCGGCCACCTCCCGGCGGGCCCGCTCGACCCAGGTCCCCACGTCGATCCCGCGAAGGTCCACGAAGACCCAGGCGTTGGGACGAGCCCCCTCGGACTTGATGGCAGGGGGGCCGTCGTGGATGTCGATCCTGGCGAGTTGCCCCAGGGGCACCTGGAGACCGGCCGGGGTGGCCACCAGGATCTCCCGCAGGCCGTTGACGTCGTCCCGCAGCTCCCGCGGATAGCGCACGTTGATCGGATACCGCTCGAGACCCTCGACCGTCCAGGACACGTTCATGCCGCCGATGGCCGACTGGATGACGTCCTGGACGTCGCCGACGTTGAGGCCGTAACGGGCGGCGGCGGCGCGGTCGACGACGAAGTCGAGGTAGCTGCCTCCCATGACGCGCTCCGAGTAGGCCGAGAGGGTGCCGGGCAAGGGCTTGACCACGGCCTCCACCTCCTTGCCGATCTGCTCCAGCACCTTCAAGTCCGGCCCCCCGATCTTGATACCGACGGGCGTCTTGATCCCTGTCGAGAGCATGTCGATGCGGGTCTTGATGGGCATGGTCCAGGCGTTGGTCACCCCCGGGAACTGGATGGCCTGGTCCATCTCATCGACGAGCTTCTCCTTCGTCATGCCCACCCGCCACTCCGAGGGGTCTTTCAGGGCGATGGTCGTCTCGATCATGGAGAGGGGCGCGGGGTCCGTGGCCGTGTCGGCGCGGCCGATCTTGCCCAGGACGCTCTCGACCTCCGGGAAGGTCATCAGGATCTTGTCGGTCTGCTGGAGGATCTCCTTGGCGGTGGTGATGGACAGCCCGGGGAAGGTCGTGGGCATGTAGAGCAGGTCCCCCTCCCAGAGAGGAGGCATGAACTCCGAGCCGAGCTTCTGGATGGGGATCCAGATAGACGCCGCCATGACCGCAGCCAGGACGATCACGAGCCACCGCGCCCGCAGCGCCAGATTCAAGACGGGCGTGTAGATCCAGCGGAGGATGCGGGAGACGGGGTGGCGCTCCTCGCTGTGGATCTTCCCGCGCACGAACCAGAACATGAGGACGGGGATGATCGTGATGGACAGGATCGAGGAGGCGGCCATGGCCCAGGTCTTGGTGAAGGCCAGGGGCCGGAAGAGGCGCCCCTCCTGGGCCTGCAGGGTGAACACCGGCATGAAGGAGACCGTGATCACGAGCAGGGTGAAGAAGAGGGTCGGGCCCACCTCCTGGGCCGAGCGCAGGATGATCTCGAAGTGGGAGCGTTTCCCCCGCCACTCCTCGTAGTGCTTGTGGGCGTTCTCCACCATGATGATCGCCGCGTCCACCAGCACGCCGATTGAGATGGCGATCCCGCCCAGGGACATGATGTTGGCGCCGAGGCCCTGCATCCTCATGACGACGAAGGCGAGGAGGATGGAGAGGGGGATGGAGAGGATGGCCACGAGAGCCGAGCGGAAGTGGAAGAGGAAGACGATGCAGACGAGGGCGACGATGATCGACTCTTCGATCAGCGTGTGAGTGAGGGTGGCGACCGAACGGTCGATGAGGGCGGTGCGGTCGTAGGCCACCTCGATTTCGACGTCGTCGGGGAGTCCCTCCTTGAGCTCCGCCAGCTTCTCCTTCACCCGGGCGATGGTGGACAGGGTGTCGGCGCCGTAGCGGACCACCACCACCCCGCCCACCGTCTCGCCTTCGCCGTTCCAGTCGGCGAGGCCTCGGCGGATCTCCGGTCCGATGGTCACGTGGGCCACGTCCTTGAGGAGAATGGGTGTCCCCCCGGGCCCCACTCCCAGTACGACCCGCTCGAGGTCCTGAACGTCCTTCACGTAGCCGAGCCCGCGGACCATGTACTCCCGCTCCGCCATCTCCACGAGGCGCCCCCCCACGTCGTTGTTGGAGCGCTGGATGGCGGTCTTCACCTTCTGGAGGGCGATGTCGTAGGCCCGGAGCTGGACCGGATCCACCTCCACCTGGTACTGGCGCACGAACCCGCCGATGGAGGCCACCTCCGAGACGCCCTCCACGGCCGTGAGGCCGTACTTGAGGTACCAGTCCTGGTAGCTGCGCAGCTCGGCCAACGACCGCTTGTCCGAGTTGAGGGCGTACATGAAGGCCCAGCCCACTCCGGTGGCGTCGGGCCCGAGCTGGGGGGAGACGCCCCTCGGGAGCTGGGACGACAGCCCCGAGAGGTACTCCAGGACCCGCGAGCGGGCCCAGTAGAGGTCGGTGCCGTCTTCGAAGATCACGTACACGAAGGAGAAGCCGAAGAAGGAGTACCCCCTCACCACCTTCGCATAGGGCACCGAGAGCATCTTCGAGGTGATGGGGTACGTGACCTGGTCCTCGACGACGCGCGGGCCCTGGCCCGGGTACTCGCTGTAGATGATCACCTGAACGTCCGAGAGGTCCGGGATGGCGTCGAGGCGGGTGTTCTGGATGCTCCAGACGCCCCCGAGGATCGCGAAGATCATGGCCACGACCATCAGGAACTGATTGCGGAGGGACCACTCGATGATCTTGTTCAGCATGTCGCCCCCTCAGTGCTGCTGCGCGGGCTGAGCCTCTGTGGAGCCGGCGCCCTCGCGTGAAGCCAGCAGCTTCTGCACGGCCTCCTGGAGGTTGGACTCAGAGTCGATGAGGAACTGGGCCGAGGTCACCACGCGCTCACCGGGATTCAGACCGGACCGAATGGCGATCTGGCGCTCCCCCTCCGGCCCCAGCTCCACCTGGCGGGGCGCGAAGCGACCCCCGCCCAGGGCTACGATCACCAGGTTGCGCTGGCCCGTGCGCAAGACGGCAAGTCGCGGGACCAGAACGGCGTCACGAACCATGACGGGGTCGAACTCGACGGTGGCGTACATTCCCGCCCTCAGGCGCCCCCGGGGGTTGGGCACCTCCAGCTTCAGCGGAACTGTGCGCGTCTTCTCGTTGACCTGGGGCTCGATGTACCGGACGCGGCCCACGAATGTCTCCCCGGGGAAGTAGCTCAGGCTGACCTGGGCCTCGCTCCCGACGCGTAGCCAGGCGATCTGGTCCTCGAAGGCCTCCACCGAGAGCCACAGCGACGAGAGGTCGGCGATGTGAAACAGCTCCATCCCGGGGCGCGAGGCCATCCCCTCGAGGCCAGGCATCCGCTTCATGACCACCCCGCCGGCCGGGGCCACGACGGTGAGCGTCCGGAAGACCTTTCCCGTCTCCTCGAGCCTCCGGATCTGCTCGGGCGTGACGTCCCAGTAGTCGAGCCTCTGGCGCGACGCCTCGACGAGCTTCTGGGCGCGGTCGCGCGCCTCCTCGGTGCCGTTCTCCATGCGCCTGGCGAACTCGATGGCCGACAGCAGGTCCTGCTCCGTCTGCAGCAGCTCGGGAGAGTAGATCTCGAAGAGAGCGTCCCCTTTGGCCACCGGCTCGCCCACGTAGTTGACGTAGACCTTCTCGATCCACCCGGGGTACTTGGTGGTGACCGTGACCATCTTCTGCTGGTCGTACTCGAGGTAGCCGACCGTACGGATCTCTCGAGAGAGGTCTCCGCGCTTCACCCCCTCGGTCACGACGTTCATGTTCTGGACGACGGCGGGGTCGATGGTCACGGTGGGCCCGGCGGCGACCTCCTCGGCGTAGACGGGCACGTAGTCCATCCCCATGTCGTCCTTGGCCGGGACAGGTGAGGTGATGGTGGGATCCATCGGGTTGCGGTAGAAGAGGATCTCCCGCGTCGCCTTGGGTGTCCCTCCTGCGCTGGCGGCCGGGCTCGACGCTTCCTGGCGCAGCGGCACCAGGTCCATCCCGCAGATCGGGCACTGGCCCGGCTCCTTCTCGATGATCTGGGGGTGCATACCGCAGGTCCAGAGCTGAGTGGTGCCCTCTGCTCCCGCCCCAGTGTCCTGAACGGGGTGGTCTCCGAGAAGACGGTGCCGCAGGGTGTCGAGTTTCGAAAGGCCGAGGGGGTTGGCGAGCAGACCCCACGTGAGAAGGGCCCCAAGAGCCACCCAGCCCAGGCTCACGGCCGCGCGGCGAAAACGTCCCGGCCGGGACAGATCCTGACGATCTCCCTGTAGGCTCATTCCGATGCTCCTTCCGCTTCGACGAGGGGGGCCCCGATGGCGCCCTCGAGGCGCGCGAGGGTGACGGCGTGGTCGGCCCGGGCTCGCTCGATCCCCGTCCGCACATCGAGAAGGACGCGCTCGGCGTCCAGCAGGTCCAGGGAGTTGAGGTTGCCGGCGGCGTAGCCGGACTCCGCCGAGCGCAGCGACTGCTCGGCCTGGATGAGGAGCACCCTCTCGAACAGCTCCACCTGCTCGCCACTGAGACGCAGGCGCTCGACCAGCTCGCCGACGGCGCGGTCGACCGTGGCGCCGACGTCACGACGATGCTCGACCGCAGCCAGTCGCCTCTCGGTGGCCTCCTCGAGTCCGGCATCCAGCCGGCCACGCTTGAACGGCAGGTTGAGGCTCACGCTCAGACCGAAGATGTCCCGCCCGTTGTCCAGGGGCGTCATGGTCCCCGCGCCGAGGTCGGTGCGCCCGGTCACGAAGCCATAGGTCGCACCCACGGTAATGTCCGGCTTGTAGTCCTTCCGCGCGAGCTCGACGAGGGTGTCGGCCCGGGCGATCTCGGCCGTGGCCCCGTCGAGCTCGGGACGGGCCGCGCGGGCACGGGCCCGGACGGCGTCCAGGGGCGGCGCCGTCCTCGTACCTCGGGGCAGCGCAATCTCGGGGACCGGACTCCCCTGGGGACGGTCCCGCAGGGCGTTGAGGTCCGCGACGAACGCTGCCCGGCGGGCCGCTATGTCGAGTAGCCGGTTGTCGTCCTTGGTGATCTCGGCCTGGATCTTGATGACACCCTGCTCGATCCCCACCCCTGAGGCGTAGCGGGCCCGGGCGAGCTGCTCGTAGTGGATGAGCGTCTCGCGGTCGGTCTCGACGACCTTCCGGTAGGCATCCAGGTACGCGATCTCCAGGCTGAGCCGGCGGACCTCGGTCACCAGGTCCAGGCGACGCGCGGAGACGTCCGACACCAGCGTTTCGGACTGGTGCAGGGCCGCCTGCTGGCGGAGGCTGCGTTTCCCGGACCAGGGGAGGCGCTGCGAGAGCGTCGCCACCAGGCGCTGGGGTCCCACCCGGGTCTCGGGAGAGGACAGGTAGCCGGTGACGCCGACCACCGGGTCGGGCAGCGCCTGCGCCTGCGGGGCGGCGTGAAGGCTGGCTCGTGCCACCGCGATGGCGGTGGCCAGCCCGGGGTTCCGCTCGAGGGTGTCGCGCACGAGCTCCCGCAGGACGGGGTCCTCGAGCGCCGTCGCTACCCGGTCGGCGGCGTTCGATGGCGGCAGGCCTTCCTGGGACACCGCCATGGCAACCGGGGTCTCCGCATCTCCGGCAGCAGCGAGCGCGGGCACGACCCCGAGCGCGATCAAGAGGGCGAGCGCACGGACGGACATCATGACCCTCCCCCTTCCGGGGCGGGGGCCTGGGCATCAATGGACCTGCGGCACGAAACCCGAATCGTCATGGGACCTCCCCTGCTGCGGACGCGCCGGTCACGGGTGAGAGACCGGTCGTCGAGACGCGGACACGCACATCACCCACGCGGGCACACGGGCCCACGGGGTCGGGGAGGCGTCAGATGAGGAGGACGGTGGTCCGATCGAGCGAGGGAGACGGAGCGGCAGGGACGGCAACGACGGGCCTCGACTGCTCGGCCGGGGGCACGTGTCCGATGTGGCCGCCCTGGAGGGTCGGTGGCAAAACCTCGGGGACCTCCGTGGAGGCGAACACGAGGGTGGAGCTGCCGTCACAGCACTCGTCGCCGATCGCCTGCACCCCGATCGGCTTCTCACAGCAGGCGTGGGCGTCGGACTCCGGACCCTCGCCATGGCACGTGGCTCCGTTCAGGAAGCAGAGACACGGACCGAAGGCGCTCACGGCGAGAGCGAGAGCGGTCAGGCCGGCAAGTGCCTTTCTGCGTCCGGTCCGAGTCATAGCCGCTCTTGAATATGCACGCGCCCTGCTGGACCGTCAAGCCTCGCCTCCGATTCGTGACGATCTTTTGCCTCGGGTTGGGTAGGGTCGCATCGAGCGGCGGAGGCCGGCTCGAAGGGGAGGGTCAGCTCAGTGCGAGAGCTGCAGCAGCCGTCGAATCTGCGT
>JAJDNV010000374.1 GCA_022340545.1 Acidobacteriota bacterium
CTCGACGGGGACGGCCTCTCCTCGCCGGTCGTGTGGGGCCAGCGGATCTTCGTGCTCTCGGCCGTGGCCGTGGACGGCCCCCGCACCGCGAAGAGCGAGCCGACCGCCGCCCGAGCCGCGACGTCCCAGGAGCCTTCCCCGGGGGCCCAGCTCGGGCGGCAGCGTTTCCTGGTCTCGGCGTACGATCGACGGGACGGATCCCTCGTCTGGCAGCGGGTGGCCAACGAGCGCGTCCCGCACGAAGGTCACCACCCCTCGTCCGCCTGGGCCAACGCATCACCGATCACGGACGGCGAGCGCGTCTACGCCCATTTCGGGTCCAGCGGCACCTACGCCTACACACTGGAGGGCGAGCTCGTCTGGAAGGTCGACCTCGGCGACATGACGGCGCGCCTCGGCTATGGCGAGGGGAGCTCTCCGGCGCTGTACGGGGACACGCTGGTGATCAACTGGGACCACGAAGGGGACTCCTTCGTGGTGGCCCTCGACAAGAACACCGGCGAGGAGCGGTGGCGCAGGGAGCGGCCGGGAGAGCCGACCTCCTGGTCGACGCCGGCAATCCACGAGCACGAGGGTCGCGTGCAGGTCATCATCGCCGCCCATGGGCGCACTCGCGCCTACGACATCCGCAACGGCGACGAGCTCTGGAGCCTCTCCGGCCTCGGCCTGAACGTGATCCCGACGCCGATCTACGACTCCGGGACCCTCTATCTGGCCAGCGGCAAGAGGGACGGCAACATGATCCAGGCCGTGGACCTGAGCGGGGCCAGCGGCGACCTCGACGGCAGTGACGCCCTTCTCTGGACCCGGGACCGGGACACGCCCTACGTGTCCACCCCCCTCCTCTACCGCGGTCAGCTCTACTTCTTCAAGCACGTCCGCAGCATCCTGACCTCCGTGGATGCCGCGACCGGCCAGACGCTCTTCACCGAGCGCCTGGACCTCGGCAACGTCTACGCCTCGCCGGTGGCCGCCGCCGGGCGGATCTACCTCTTCGGCCGGGACGGGAAGGCATTGGTGCTCCGCCCGGGTCCGGCCCTGGAGATCCTCGCGGAGAACACGCTCGACGACGGCTTCGACGCCAGCCCGGCGATCGTCGGGGGCGACCTGTACCTCAGGGGGCGGCGCTTCCTGTATGCCCTCTCCCGCTCCGTCGGGGACTGACCGGGCTCGAGACCTGAGCTGATCGTCAATCCGCGGTCGGCAGGTCCCCCGGTCTCGAGGTCCCGGGCGGAGGCGCGTCGCTCGGGGGTCGGCCCGCGGCCGGTCCCGGGTCTTCCCGGGGCTGCGGCCGGTCCTCGTTGAAGACGTGCAGCGTGCGGGTCGGGAAGGCGAAGCCGGTCCCGGCCTCCTCCACCACCTTCATGAAGCCGAGGAGGACCTCCTGCCGGCAGAGCTGGAAGTCGCCCCAGGTCGGCACCTGGAACCAGGCCATGATCTCGATGTCGAGGGAGCTGGCCCCGAACTCCTTGAACTTCACGACCATGGCGTCGGGCCAGATCTTCGGGTGCTCGCGCAGGACGCGCTCGAATCCCTCGAGCACCTGCTGCATCTGCTCGTGGGTGGTCGAGTACTCGACGCCGATGATGGTGGCCAGACGCATCCGGTCCCGGGCGGCGAATGTCTCGAGGCGCTGGTTCGACAGGATGCCGTTCGGGATGGAGATGACAGTGCGATCCAGGGTGCGGAAGCGGGTCGAGCGGATCCCGATCTCCTCCACCGTGCCCACGAAGTCTTCGACCTTGACGAAGTCCCCCACCCGGAACGGCTGGTCCACGGCCAGGCTGATCGACCCGAACAGGTTTTCGACCGTCTTCTGCGCGCCGAACGCGAAGGCGAGGCCACCGATGCCGAGACCGGCGAGGAGAGTCGTCACCGGGTATCCGAAGGCGGAGAGGACGGCCAGCGCCCCGACGCCGGCGACGACACCTTTCGAGATGTTCGAGCCGATCTGCAGGAGGTTTCGGGCCGAGGGGCTCACCGCGGCCCAGGGCGACCCGAGCAGGATATCGACGAGGACGTCGACCGAGCGCCAGAGGGCCCAGAAGACGACGACGATGACGCCGGCGTGCACGGCTTCGCGGAAGAGATCCTCCGCCCTCGCGGTCAGGCTCAGCGACGACAAGCCGACCGAGAACGCCGCCAATCCCCAGGCGAAGGTGAGGGGCGGGCCGATCCGCCTGAGCAGCCGGTCGTCCCACGTGTTCTCGGTCCGCGCGAGGAGCCGCCCGAGGACCGCACTCGTCACGCCGCCCAGCAGCCGGCCAAGTGCCCAGGCCCCGAGGAGCAGCAGCGGCAGGGCGAGCCATTGCCAGCGCAGCACGATGCCGAACGGGCCGGGCAGGAGCAGGGCCTCGGGCAGACGGTCGCGAATCCAACGGTCGCCCAGCTGGTCGTACCAGCCGTCGATGCGCCTGACGGTGTTGGGAGAGAAGGCCCAGTAGGGGCCGGCGTCGTCGGAGCGCCGGACCATGTACACGGGCTGCGTGCGGCTGCCGACAGGGATCTCGCCCACCTTCTCCACCCCGGCGGACAGGCCGTCCTTCCGATCCCCGCCGGATTCCGGGGAGATCCGCTCGAGGTCGAACCAGACGTACTTGTCGAGGACGGCCTTGAGATGCTCGGCCAGGACCGGCCCCTCCGACCTCCTCTCCTCCGGCAGGGCCAGATAGCGCGCGGCCTTCGCCCACTCACCGGCGCGGCCTTCGAGGAGGTACGCCTCGAGCGAGGCCCGGGGAGAGTCGGGGGCGACCTCGGACTCCTGGGGCTCGGCGTCCTCGGCGGGCGCCGCCGGGGACGGTTCCGCCGACGCCGGCTCGTCGGTGGCCGGGGCGGGAGCCTGGGCCCGGGCCGCCGCGCCGAAGCCGACGCCCAGGAGGAGAAGAAGCGGCACGAGGGTCCGACGCATTCTCTTGCCCATAACCTTTCGAATAGACCACGTCCTGGCCAAGGATTGCAAGACGAACCCGCCGATCCCCGGGGAGGTCGGCGTCCACGTGCACGCCGTCGCCGTTCGGGTCGGCCCCACTCCCGAGTGCCGTCTCAGGGGACGAGGACGAGCTTGCCGATGTGAGTCCCCGCCTCCAGGAGGCGGTGCGCCTCGGCGGCCTCGGCGAGGGGGAAGGTGGCCTGGATCACCGGAGCCACCTCCCCTGACTCGAGGAGCGGCCAGACCTCCCTCTCCAGGGCGCGAGCGATCCTTCCCTTCTCCTCCACCGAGCGGGGACGGAGCGTCGAGCCCGTCACCGTCAACCAACGCTGGAGGATCGGTCGGAAGTCGATCTCGGCGGTCGTGCCGCCGAGGAAGGCGATGAGGACGAGCCGTCCTTCCCGGGCGAGGCACTCCAGGTTGCGGGGGACATAGCTCCCGGCGACCATGTCGAGGATCACGTCGACGCCCCGGCCCCCGGTCTCCTCCTTCACGACGGCCACGAAGTCCTCTTCGTTGTAGTTGACGGCGCGCTGCGCGCCCAGCCGTCGGCAGGCCTCGCACTTCTCTACGGTGCCGGCGGTGGCCAGCACGCGCGCCCCGAAGGCCCGGCCGAGCTGGATCGCGGCGGTGCCGATGCCGCTCGATCCCCCATGGACGAGGAGCGTCTCGTCCGAGGCCAGCCGGCCCCGCTCGAAGACGTTGGTCCAGACCGTGAAGAAGGTCTCGGGCAGCGCCGCCGCATGCACGGCAGAGAGGCCGCGCGGGACGGGCAGGCACTGGGGGGCCGGGGCCAGGCAGTACTCGGCGTAGCCCCCTCCGGACACGAGGGCACACGCCTCCTCGCCCTGCTTCCAGCCCTGGACGGCCTCACCGACAGCCAGGACCGTCCCCGCGACCTCCAGCCCGGGGATGTCCGTCGTTCCCGGCGGGGGCGGATAGCGGCCCTCACGCTGGAGCAAATCCGGGCGGTTGACCCCGGCCGCGGTCACGCGCAGAAGGACCTCCCCGGGCCCGGGGCGCGACACCGGCCGGCGAGTGGGCCGAAGGACCTCCGGTCCGCCGGGGTGAACGATCTCGACGGCGACGCCG
>JAJDNV010000236.1 GCA_022340545.1 Acidobacteriota bacterium
TCTGCTGGCTGTTCATGGACCCCAACCGCGAGTCCAACCCGGACCTGTCGCCCCTGGCGGTCCGGGTGCGCATGGCGCTGATGTTCGTGGCCCTCATGGCCCTGGCCCTCGGGTCGCTGGTCTACAAGACGCTGTTCCTCGATTGAGGCCCGTTCGGAGGAAGAGGAGGCTCACCGTGATCAGAACCCCCCGGCATTCGGTGATCACGAGCTTTCTGAGCCGGACGAAGGACCGGTTCCACGAGTACAACGAGCCGAAGACCCTCGCGGAGCGCCTCCGGATGGTCGCCGCGATGGAGGGGATCGACGGCGTCGAAGCCGTCTTCCCCTACGAGGTCGGAGAAGCCTCCGAGTTCCGGCAGGCTATGGACGCGAACGGCCTGAGGGTCGCCGCCATCAACGTCAACGTGAAGGCGGAGCCGGAGTTCAGGAACGGCGGGCTGACCTCCACCGACGCCGAGGTGCGGGCGAAGGCGGTGCGCTTCATCAAGGAGGCCAAGGACTACGCCCACGCCGTCGGAGGCGACAAGGTGACGTGCTGCCCGCTCGGCGACGGGTACGAGTTCAACTTCCACTGCGACTACGGGGAGGCCTGGCGCCACCTCGTGGAGACGCTGGGCGAGGCGGGGAGCCACCGACCGGAGATCCCGCTCTTCGTCGAGTACAAGCCCAGCGAGACCCGCGGCCGTTGCTTCGTCGACAACGCGGCCAAGGCGCTGTGCCTCCTCAACGACATCGGCGTTCCGGAGATGGGGATCACCCTCGACTTCGGCCACTCCATGTACGGCAACGAGAACCCGGCCGAGGTCGTCTCCCTGCTGGCGGCGAGCCCGTACGACTACTACGTCCACATCAACGACAACGACGGCCGTTGGGACTGGGACTACATGGTGGCGACCCGCCACTTCCTCGACTACGTCGAGTTCTTGTACTACCTGCAGGAGACCGGCTACGACGACTACCTGACATCCGACACCTCGCCTACACGCTGGGACATCAAGGGGACGTTCGAGGCCAACGCCCGGGTGACCAACCGGATCTGGGAGAAGCTCGGCGCCCTCGACCGCGACCGCTTCCGGCGGCTGATTGCGGCGCGCGACTATCTCGCCACCTGGCGTTTCGTCGAGAAGGAGATCCTGGCCCTGTGACGATCACACGCACCGAGCACGATCTGGCGCAGGCCCGGGCGGCCGAGCTCATCCGCCACGCCGGCATCCCCCTGAGCGATGCCGAGGCCGGATCCATCGAGGTTGCGGATTTCGGCCTGGGCCATCTCGATCGGGAGGGTGCCCAGATCCTGACGCTCGTCCAGACCGACCGGATCAGCGTGAAGGTCCTCGTCCTCTTTGCCCACCAGACCGAGCCCGAGCACTGGCACCCCCCGGTGGGCGATGATGCGGGCAAGGAGGAGACGGTGCGTGTGGTCTCCGGCACGTTGCACTTCTTCCGCGAGGGCGAGGGTGTCGTGGTCGGGGGCGTGATCCCCGAGGGGAAGGAGGATGTCTACACCTGCCGTCGGGAGGTGGTGTTGCATCCCGGAGACCAGATCACGCTGCCCCCTGGAGAGAAGCACTGGTTCCAGGCCCGGGCCGAGCCGGTCGTGATGTACAGCTTCTCGACGGTGGCCCGGGACACTCTGGACGGGTTCACCGATCCGGCCGTTGAGCGGGCCACGAGCGTCGTGGCCAACTGACCAGCTGTCTCTCGGCTTCCGACGCCAAGACTCGGCCCCCGGGCGCGGCGACCCAGATCCAGTCGACGGTCAGGTCCCGGCGACGATCCGGTCGGCGACGGCGGCGTCCTCCGGGAAGAGGCTGCCCGGCACGCTCGTGCTGCCGAGCTTGGTCTCCACTCGGAACCGGGCGCAGTGCTCAAAGTCGCCCTGGCAGTACTGCTGTTTCAGCAGCGTCGCGGTCGTCGGCATGTTCTCCAACCGGTCGTTGAAGAACGGGCAGGTTGAAGATATGTCGCACTCAACCATGGTTCTTCACCTCCCTCGGAGGCGCAACGGTCTCCGCGATATTCGGTCCATCATGAACCTCATTTTGCCCGATCTCAATGAATCATCCGGTTCAGAAAATCGCCCGGACCCGCCGTCGACCGGTGACACGGGCTCCTCCGCTCGCGCGCGAGGCGGAGGCCAAGGGCGGCGGGAGGCGTCTTGATGCAAGATGAGGCCCGCCAGGCGAGCGAATGCCAGCGATTGACACATCACGGCGCCGGAGGCGGCAGAGGCCAAGGGACCGGTGTGCGCTCGTCCTGTCGTGTGCGCTGCTGGGCGCGGTCGGCGGGGCCGCACGGGGCGCTGAGACCGACGCTCCTTCGCCCCCCTCCGAGCGAATCGTCGTCTCGTTCCAGCAGCGGAGCCGTATCGAGAGGCTGACCCACCCGTTCCGTCTCGACGCCCTCGGGCCGACCCGGGTCCTGGCCTTTCGCACGCGGCTGCAGGTGGACGTTCGGAAGGCCGTCGGCCCGGTCGGCGTCTTCGTCGAGCTGCAGGATTCCCGAAGCGCCTGGAACGACGAGCCGTTCGTCGTGCCCGCCCGGCATGTCAACCATCTGGACTTCAAGCAGGTCCTGCTCCGGCTCGGCTCGGAGCGGCTCTTCGGTCGCTCGGCGTCTGGTGGTGTCCAGCTCGGCCGCTTCACTCTCGACCTGGGTCGACGGCGCCTCATCGCCCGCAACCGCATGCGCAACACCACGAATGCCTTCGACGGCGCGTATGGCTGGCTGAGGGCGAAAGACGACTCGACATTGCAGGCGTTCGTGACGCGACCGGTGCGGCTCGACCCCTACGAGCTGGACCGGAGTGATGGCAAGCGGGTCTTCTGGGGCGCCAGCCTCTCGGTGCATCGGTGGAGGTACCTTCAGGCCGAGGCCTACGCGCTGCGGCTCGACGAAAGCGGAGAGACCGTCACCGGGCGACGCCTGACGACACTCGGGGCACGTCTCTACAGGGTTCCGTCCCCGGGTCAGCTGGACTACGAGCTCGAGTCGGCGTGGCAGACCGGAAGGACGCTGGACCTGGATCACGACGCTCGGTTCCTTCACCTCGAGACCGGTTATGCGTTCCGCCGAGCGCGAGCGCGCGTCTCCGTCCTCTACGACCACGCGAGCGGCGACAAGGACCCGGAGGATCGACGGTTCGAACGCTTCGACACCCTCTTCGGGGCCCGTCGCTTCGAATACGCGCCCACCGGGATCTACGGCCCCTTCTTCCGCGCGAACATCCAGGGACCCGGAATCCGGCTGGTCGCGTCTCCGACACCTCCGGTCGAGATTCTGGTCGCGCATCGAGTCCTCTGGCTGGCCCAGGCCACGGACACCTGGGTGGGATCGGGCCTGACGGACGCCACCGGAGCCTCCGGACGATCCCTCGGGGGGCACCTTGAGGCCCGCATCCGCTGGCAGCCCCGCCGCTGGCTTCTGGTCGAGGCTGCCTGGGGACACTTCTTCAAGGGCTCGTATCTGGAACGGGTCCCCGGCAGCCCCGGAACCTCCGACTCAGACTATCTCACCGTCGGATTGGAGGTCGGCGGAGTGCTTCTGGCGAGGTAGCGCTCCCCCACGCAGACGATCCTGCCCCCCTTCTGTTCAGGTCCAGCGTCTCTCTGGTGGTGCCGCACGGTCGGCCGACAAGTGGCGCGGGCTGCTGGATCAGCCAACCCTGCTCGGGGCTGTAGAATCCGATCTTCATGGAGAAGACGCTCGGTGTCGTCGCGTTCTTTCGGGGAGCCCTGAGCTTGATCGCCGCCGCCCTCGTGGGACTCGACTGGCTCGTCCTGGATCTTTTCCTCCGTCTGGTGGTGATCCCGGGAGCGTGGCTTCTTCCCCGCCACCGGCTTCGGCTCGTCACCTGGCACATGAAGGCCATCTCGTGGACCACGTTCGCGATCTTCGGGATCGGCGGCGGCCGCTTCCGGCGGAAGGGTGTACTGCCCACCGACGCGCCGGCCTACGTGGTCGCCAACCACCAGGCCGTCCTCGACATCATGCAGGTGACCCTCCTGGCGCGGCCGTACGCCCCCGCCTTCGTGGCGCGGACCCGCTACCAGCGATTCATTCCCCAGGTGTCCGCGTGCATTCGTCTGCTCGGATGTCCCATGGTGGACCCGCGAAGCGATCGCCTGGGCGCGGTCGCGGCCATCCGCCGTGGCGTCCGGGACCTGACCCACGGGCTCCTCATCTTCCCGGAGGGACACCGCAGCCGCACCGGCGAGGTGGGGCGGTTCCGCACCGCGGGGCTCGAGACGATGCTGCGAGAGAGGCGCCTACCCGTCTACGTCGTCGTCAACGACGGCATGTGGCGGGCCCGGCGCGTCGCCGACGCCCTCTTCCGCGCCCACCTCATGGACGGGTGGTCGGAGGTCGTCGGCCGGTTCGAGCCCCCCGAGGACGACGCCGAGATCCCGGCCTTCATCGGTCGACTCCGTGACGTGATCGTCGAGCGCCTGGCCGCGCACCGGGCCGGGGTCGGCCCGGCGTCATCAACCGGCCGTGGCCCGGAGCCGGAAGCGTCGGTAGAGAAACACGACGCACGCTGAGGGGTAGAGCAGCGACAGCGCGGCGGCCAGCCAGAAGAGCACGATGGTGCCCTCGGCGGCCGCGAAGCAGGCCTTGATGGGCCAGTAGGTCGGCAGGACCCCCACGAGCAGGTCCCGCTGACGGGGGATGAAGAAGGCGGCGAGGGGACCCGTGAAGAGGAAGCCCGAGCCCTTGGCCACCGCGAACCCCTCGACTCGGCGTTTCGTCCCGGTTGCCAGGACAGGTGAAGCGCAGCCCCTAGACTCGGATCATCACCCCTCCGCTCTTCTCGGTCTGGCCGCGGCATTGTGACCCAGTCGCAGCGCCGGAAGAAGGGGTGCTATGTGGGGAGGGAGGGTGTCAAGGAACAGGTGCGACGGGCCGCCAGGCCGGAGCTCGCCCGCGTGTCCTCTCCTTGTGGACACGCGGGTGTTCACGGCCCGTCTCACGGTCTTCCCCTACCCCTCACGCCGCCCGGGCCCGGACCCCGGCAGGCGGGGAGCAGCGCCGCTCCCGCCACCCCCTCGCCGCCGAGGAGCAGCTGGGTGCAGGACTGCCAGAACGAGGCGAATCGCTGCAGATCCTCCTCGTAGTCCTCGGGCTGGTACGCATCGACCCACATCGGACGATACCGCCGCTGCATCGTGGAATTCACGACCACGTGGGTGACCCCCAGGGCCTCCAGCCGAGACCGCAGATCCTCGGGCGAGCGGCAGCGGTGGATCAGCTGGAGCGTCGGCGAGCCCTCGTGGACGTGGTATGGAACGTAGCTGAGGCCGTGAAAGAGAAGACCCCGGCTCTCGAACACCAGAAGGATGAGGTGAGGCTGCTTCAGGTTCTGACGCAACAGCGAAGCCAGCTCCTGCGCCGGCCCGTAGCGCCTCCACAGCTCGGACTCGGGCCGGACGAGGGCGTCCGCGTAGTCGTGTCCGAGGCGGTTCCAGATCGGCCAGTGGCACAGGAGCAGCGCCAGGAGGGGCAGGGCCCACAGCCCGCTCATCGGGTGACGGATCCGCTCCGGAAGCAAACGGTCCAGAGCCCAGGCCCCGCACAGGGCGAGGAGAACGTACACCGGGAGCAGGTAGCGGGCCTCCTGGGACGTCGCGAACCAGAGGAGTACGAGCACGGAGCTCGCGCCGAGAGAGAGTCTTACGAGGGCAGGTCGACGTGGAACGAGCAGGACGAGAACGACGGCGAGCAGGCTCAGCGGTCCGATGCGGTACCCGAACCCTCCCTCGTAGAGGCCGTGCACGGACCGCATCGTCAGGTTCCAGGGCAGGGCCAGGAGCGCCCCGAGGTCGCGGCCCATCCCGACGACCCGGCTGAAGGCGATCTGCTGCTCGACGGCGACGGGGTCGAAGAACTCCCCGCCCGGCGGGTGGAACAGGCCCTGAAGTGCAGGGGCGAAGGGGTTGCCGATGAAGACGAGATTCCTCAGGAGCCAGGGGCTCAGGACGGCCGCGGCCAGGAGGCCCATCTGTGCACACGCGACGAGCCGCTCGCGCCACGACCGTGCGCTCGGCGTCAGCAGCACCACGGCGCCGACCGCGACCAGGACCGCCGCACCGGGATAGCGGATGGAGACGCAGGCGCCGGAGAGAAGGCCGGCGAGCAGCACCGCCTCCCGGTCGGCGGTGCTCAGCCAGCGCTCGGCGGCGACGAGTGCGAGAAGCGCGTAGAAGGCCAGGGGCAGGTCGTTGTACGCGATCGTGAGCTCCCAGACGAAGAGCGGCTCACTGATCATGAATAGGAGGGCGAGCCACCCACACCTCGGCGAGTACAGGCGGCCGAGGGCGAACAGCGACCCGAGGATGAGGCATCCGAACTCGAGGTGGATCAGCTTCGCGAGCGCGGGCCCCACCGCCTCCATCGCCACGATGTAGAGCATCTCGGTGGTCAGCGGGAACGCGGTGTACGTGGAGAATGGGGTGACGTCGATCCCGTTGACGAACAGGTAGCGCTCGGGGAGGGCCAGGTGGTACGTCAGGGCATCCCAGCCCACTGCGGGCCCGAAGGCCTGGAGCACGGGACCCAGCAGCAGCAGGCCGAGAATCGGCGCACGCCAGGACCAGAGGCCGCGCAACCTCCGGCGGGTGGTCGCGGCCAGGGCAGCCCGGCCCGAGCCGATCCGGGACACCGCCCAGACGAGCGCCGGCACGCTGATGAGAAGGGCGAGGGCCCACGGCTGCAGCAGGTGGAGCGCGGCGAGCGCGAGCACCAGGTTGGCCAGGGCGAGCAGCCCGAGGCCCAGCCGTAGCGGCAGCGTCAGCGGCTCCGGGACGGAACGGCGGAAGAGACGGGAGTGGATCGGGGCGCCGATCGCATAGGCGCTGGCGTTCAGAAGCGCCAGGCTGGCCACGGCGTGGAAGAGCGAGATTAGCCGGTGAAGATCCGGAAGGGAGAATTGGCCCGGATCGAACCACGGTGAGGCGTCGAGCGGGTGGTGCACGGCGTAGGCGAGCAACAGGGCCCCGCCGAGTCCGGCGGCCAGGCCGCGTCTCATCGGTGGCCTGGCCTCGCGTCGCCGGTCATGGCCCCACTCTACAGGCCGACCCCTTCGCTGACCAGCTTCAGGCCCGTGACCAGAAGGAGCCCGTACGCGATGCGGTAGAAGAGGGCCTCGTCCACGCGGTCGTGGAGCCAGCGACCCAGCTTGATCCCAATCGGGGCAAGGGGAAGGAGGACGAGCGACGTCGCCAGGTTCTCGACGCTCAGCTGGCCGAGCCACGCGTAGGGGAGGAGCTTGGTGTAGTTGATGGCGGTGAAGAGGACCACCGTCGTCCCCACGAAGAGCGTGGGGTGAAGACGCTGGGGAAGCAGGTAGAACGAGGCCGGAGGACCCCCGGCGTGGGCCAGCGTCGAGGTGAACCCGGTGGCTGCGCCCCAGAAGACCCCGCTCCAGAGGCCGGCGGGCCGGGCCGCCGGGGCGCGGCCCCGGCGGCGGGCCAGGGCGACAATCCACTGCATCGCGAACGTCACGGCCAGGAGGCCCACGATCACCCGGAGCCAGCGTTCGTCGAGGACGCCGAAGGCGAGGGTGCCAGCCCCGATTCCCACGAGCGCGCCGGGGAGGAGACGGCGGAGGTTCGTCCGGCTGGAGCGACCCCGGTAGGCGGCCACCGCGAATACGTCCATCACGCAGAGGATCGGCAGCAGGATGGCCGCGGCCTGGGGGAGGGGCACGGCGAACGAGAGGGCGGGCACCGCAATCATGCCGACGCCCCCGCCGAAGCCACCCTTCCCGATGCCGACGAGCAGCACGACCGGCACCGCGATCAGGTAGAACAGCGGCTCGGCGATCGGCAGGGCGTCCATGGCGCCGCATCCTCGCACACTGCGGACGCGCACGCCTGCGGCCTCACGCGAGCGCTCGGAACAGCCTCTCCTTGAAGCGCGCCACGTCGATCTCCCAGCACACCGTGACCTTCGAGTCTCCGGACGCGGCCGCGGGTCGCCAGCCTCCGGTGTCTCCGAGCCCGCGGGGGACGACGTCCAGCTGATCGACCACCGTCATCCCGCGAGTGAGCGTCCCCTCGCACTCCACGTCGACCGCGTGGCGGCTCTTCCGCACGACGATCGCGGGATCGAGGGCCACGGCCATCGCCACCGGGTCGGGCAGGCCAATCCCCGGCTCCTGAAAGAGAGAGCGGTTGGCCTCGAGGGCCTTCGCATTGCAGTCGATCGCGAAGTGGGCGCGCGGCGTATCGAGCGCCCGGCAGCGGGCGATGTCCTCGTCGTCGAGGTTGGCCGCACCGCGGCACAGCTCCCAGCCCACCATCTCGATGGGCAACCCGGAGCGGAAGCAGAGCCGCGCCGCCTCGGGGTCGCACCAGACGTTGTACTCCGCGGCGGGCGTGACGTTGCCCACCGTGCAGGCGGCCCCTCCCATGATCACGCAGCGCCCGACCGACTCCACGAGGTCCGGCGCCTGCTCCAGGGCGAGGGCCAGATTGGTGAGCGGTCCCAGGGTCACGAAAACGAGGCCCGGGTGGGCGCGTACCCCATCCACCAGGGCGGCAACCGCGTGGCCCGGGGCCGGGGGCCGGCGCGGCGCGGGATAGCCCTGGTCGCCCAGGCCATCCTCGCCGTGGAACCAGGACGCCGGGCTCGGCTCCCGCAGGAGAGGCCGGTCGGCGCCTTCGTAGACCGGCACGTCCCGCTCGCACAGCTCCACGGTGTAGCGGGCGTTGCGGCTGCCCTTCCACAGCGGATCGTTTCCGGCCACGTCGGTGATCGCCTTCACGTCGACCTCCGGCGCGCGGAGGGCCATGACGAGGGCCACCGCGTCGTCCGACGCGGTGTCGGTGTCGATGATCATCGGGGTCGGCAACATCTCCATTCTATGCGTGGGTCGCTCCCCGGGACGCAGGAGCCTCGGGTTCCTCGTG
>JAJDNV010000239.1 GCA_022340545.1 Acidobacteriota bacterium
ACGACCCTGGCTACCGAGAGCAAACGGACCTCGCGTGCCCCGGCTGCCCGCAGAGTTCGGGCGCACGCGTGGGCGGTGGCACCCGTTGTCAGCACGTCATCGACGAGGGTCACCACCTGGTCGGCCACGAGGCTCCTTCGACGCACGGCGAAGGCCCCGGCGACGTTTCGTCGACGGGCCGCCGCGGACAGCCCGGCCTGGGGAACGGTGTCGCGGCGACGCACGAGAGCCCGATCCGCGCAGGGCCGGCCGACCCGTCGTCCGAGCTCGCGGGCGATGAGACCCGCCTGGTTGAAGCCGCGCTCCTGCAGCCGGCGCGGGTGCAGGGGTACGGGGACCAGGACATGACTCCCCGCGACGAGCGAACGAGCGTGGTCATCGGCAAGCAGCACCTGGGCGAGCCGGCTCGCCACGCCTCGGCGGCCCCGGTACTTGAGCTCGTGAATGACCAGCCGGAGAGAGCCCTCGTAGGGACCGAGGCTCGCCCCGGCGGCGAACGGCTGACGATCCCGTCGGCAGCGTGCGCAGGCGACCTGCCCGGGACCGAGCGGCACGCCGCACCCGCACGACGGCGTCCGGTGCCGCGGCAGGGTGTCCCAGCACGGGCCACAGAGTGGTCCCCGGGAGGGCTGGGCCAGCAGGCGCCCACAGGCCGCACAGGCCGACGGGAAGACGACGGTCAGGACCGGCTCAACCAGCCGGCGGGCGACGGCGATCGCGGCTGAGAGGTTCATGGTGAGCGCCCTTCAGAGCTGCCCCCGCTCCTGCTTCTCCTGGCAGCTGATGCACAGGGTCGCCCAGGGGACGGCCTGGAGCCGCTTGAGGTTCAGCGGATCCTCGCAGGAGGCACAGATCCCGTAGCGTCGGTCGTCGATGCGCGCGAGGGCCTCGTCGACCTGCTGCAGGAGCCGGCGCTCGGAGTTCGAAAGGCTGAAGAGGAACTCCTTGGTGTAGGAGTCCGCCGCCTTGTCCGCGATGTCCTGCGACGGCTCGCCGCCCGCCTCCATCCCGTAGCTCTTGTTCTTCGTAAAGGTCTCCAGAATCTCCTGCTTCTTCAGCAGCAGCTTCTCCCGAAACGTCGCCATCTTCTTCTGGTCCATGAACCGTGCCCTATTCTCTACCCGATCCCGTATCGTCGTCGTTTTTCCCAGAGCGCCTTGCGCGAGATCCCCAGCACCCCCGCCGCGCGTGTCTGATTTCCCTTCACCGCCTCGAGCACGTAGCGGATGTAGGCCAGCTCGACGTCTTTGAGAGTGGGACGCCGATCCCGGCCCGCCCACAGCGTGGCCGGCTGCTCGAGCACGTGCGCGGGAAGCGCCGCCGGCGCCACCTCTCCGGAGGGCGTGAGGAGCGCCGCCCTCTCGACCACCGCGCGCAGCTCCCGCACGTTGCCGGGCCAGAGATAGCCGCGGAGCAGGTCGGCTGTCTCCGCGGCGAAGTGGGAGGCCTTGGTTGACCCGCGGTCACGCTCGCGGCCCAGGAAGAGCTCGGCGAGGGGACTGATGTCCTCGCGTCGGTTCCGCAGCGGCGGGAGGCGCAGCGGCACCACGTTGAGGCGGTGGAAGAGATCCTCACGGAAGCGCCCATTGCGCACCGCCTCTGTGAGGTCGACGCTCGACGACGCCACGAAGCGGACGTCAACGTCGATGGTTCGTGTGCCGCCCACCCGCTCGAAGCGCCGCTCCTCCACCACGCGCAGGAGCTTCCCCTGCATGGCCGGACTCAGGTCGTGAATCTGGTCGAAGTACAGGGTGCCCCCGGCCGCCATCTCGATCTTGCCGGCCTTGGCCTGGCGGGCGTCGGTGAAGGCCCCCCGCTCGTGGCCGAACAGCTCCGACTCCAGCAGCTCCCCCGGAATGGACGGGCAGTGCACCTTGATGAACGGTCCGGTGCGCCGCGAGCCACTGTAGTGCAGCCAGTGGGCGATGAGGTCCTTGCCGGTTCCGCTCTCTCCCTCGACGAGCACGGGGCTTCGCGTCTCCGCGAGCCGCTCGACGAGCGGGAGAAGCTCGCGCATCGCGCGGGATCGAGCCACGACCCCCTCGAGCCCCTCACCAGTGGCGGCACTCACTCCTGGACCTCCACTCGCGGAGCGCCATCCCAGAGGCGCTCCAGGTCGTAGAAGGCGCGCGTCGCCGGCGTGAAGATGTGCACCACGAAGCTGTCAAAGTCGAGGAGGATCCACTCCTGTCGGGGGTAGCCTTCGACGTGGGTCGGGCGCCAGCCCTCCTCTCGGCGGAGCACGTCGCGCACGGCATCTGCGATCGCCACGAGCTGGCGCTGGTTGGCCCCCGACAGCAGAACGAAGAAGTCCGTGAAATCGGCGGTGGGCCGCAGATCGAGCACCACCGCATCCTCGGCCTTCTTGGCCCGCGCCGCCTGGACCGCGGCCTCGACCGCCCCCGGGAGGCTCATGCGTAGAGCCTCCGCTTGGTGACGTACTCCGCGACCGGGTCTGGGACCAGGTAGCGCACGCTCTCGCCCCGGCGCACGCGCTCGCGGATGGAGGTTGCGGAGATCGCGAGCGCCGGTCCTTCGACACGCACGACGCCGCGCGCCCCGGGGAACGGAGGGGTCGTGTCCGGGGCGGGCTGCCCGGGCCGGACGACCACTGCCACCTCCGCGAGCGAGAAGATCCGCTCGGGCTCCCGCCAGCCGGTCATCTCGGGCCAGGTGTCGCTTCCCACGACCAGGACGAGATCGTCATCGGGCCGCTCGGTCCGGAGTGCGGCCAACGTGTCAACCGTGTAGCTCGGTCCCGAGCGCTTCAGCTCGGTATCCCAGACAACGAAGTGCGCGTGGCCAGCGGACGCGAGACAGACCATGGCGAAACGGTCGAGCGCCGCGCTGAGAGGGCCGGTCCGGTGAGGGGGCACCGCCGAGGGCACGAAGGCCACGAGATCGAGCCCGAGTCCTTCACGGGCGGTCTCGGCCGCGCGGAGGTGCCCGAGGTGGATCGGATCGAAGGTGCCGCCGAGTACCCCGACCCTCACGGGTGCTGCTCCAGCGGAAGGAGGCGTGCCGCCCCGAGGAGTCGGTCGATGCAGCGCGTCAGGGCGGTAAGACCCTCCCCGGTCACCGCCGAGACCGGTACCATCTCGAGTCCCAGGCTCGCCGCCCCCTCGCGCAGGGCGGGCAGGGGATCCCGCGCCCCCGTGAGATCCCGCTTCGTGGCGGCGACGACCTGCGGGCGCTCCAGCATCGAGGCGTCCCAGAGCCCCACCTCCTCACGCGCGAGCAGGAGGTCGGCCATGGGATCCCGGCCGCTGGTTCCCGAGGCGTCGATCACATGGACGAGCACGCGGGTCCGCTCCAGGTGACGGAGGAAGCGAAGTCCGAGCCCCGCACCCTCGTGCGCCCCCTCGATGATGCCGGGGATGTCGGCGGCCACGAAGGTCCGGTCGTCGACCTCCACCACTCCGAGAACCGGGCTGAGAGTCGTGAACGGGTACTCACCCACTCGCGGGCGGGCCGCAGAGATGCGGCTCAGCAACGTGGACTTGCCGGCATTCGGCAGCCCGAGAAGCCCGATGTCGGCTAGGAGCCGCAGGTCGAGACGGAGCCAGCGCTCCTCACCCGGCTCCCCGGGCTCGGCCTCGCGGGGGGCCCGATTGCGGTTCGAGAGGAAGGCGCGATTCCCTCGCCCCCCTCGCCCCCCGCGGGCCACGACCAGGCGTGCCCCGTCCTCGAGGACCTCGCCGAGAAGCTGCCCCGTCGCCTCCTCGCGGGCGGATGTGCCCGGTGGCACCGCGACCACGCGGTCCTCGCCGCTGCGTCCGGTTCGGTTGGCCGGACCCCCGTGGCGCCCCCGGTCGGCGCGGATCTCGGTCTGATAGCGCAGGGGGAGGAGCGTGTTCTGATGGGAGACAGCCCGCAGCACGACGTCGCCGCCCTTGCCCCCGGTTCCCCCATCGGGACCCCCGCGGGGCACGTGGGCCTCGCGGCGGAAGCTCACACAGCCGCTCCCGCCGTCTCCACCCTTGACGAAGACCTTGACCTGGTCGACGAACATCGGCGACCGCCCGCGGCGAGCGGAACGCGGACGACCTCTAGCTCGCGGCGGGCAGCACGCTCACGAGCTGGCCCCGCGAGCCATGGTCCTCGAACCGGACGACACCGTCCACGAGGGCAAACAACGTGTGATCCTTGGCCAGGCCGACATTCCGGCCCGGCTTCCAGCGGGTGCCGTGCTGGCGGAGGATGATGGTCCCGCCCCGGACCGTCTGACCGCCGAACGTCTTCACGCCGAGCCGCTGAGAGTTGCTGTCGCGGCCGTTGCGGCTCGATCCCTGACCCTTCTTGTGCGCCATGTCTCGTCACTCGCTCCCGAAGCAGCCTCGTCACTCGTCGGGAGCGGCTTCGGCCGGGTGCCGAAAGCCGCTCGGGAGGCCCGAGGACCGCGGCCTGTATCAGGCCTCGACCCGCTCGATCTTCACCGCCGTGAACGACTGGCGATGTCCCCTGGTCCGCCGGTAGTGCTTGCGCCGCTTGTGCTTGAAGACCCGGATCTTCCGGTCGCGCCCCTGGTCGACCACGGTGCCCACGACCGCGACGTTCTCGAGTCGAGGAGCTCCCACCTGCACGCCGTCGTCTCCCCCGACGAGAAGAACGTCGTCGAGGGTGACACTCGCCCCGATCTCGGCGTCGAGACGCTCGAGACGAATCACCTCTCCCGGTTCGACCCGATACTGCTTTCCGCCCGTCCTGACGATCGCGTACACGATCCTACTCTCCTTGCGGTCCATCCACGAAACGACAACTATACCCGGGCCCCATGATGGCGTCAAACAGGTCGTCGGCGCGTTTGATCACCAGCTGCGATGGGTCACCAGGCCAAGGCTGACCCGCGTGTCCCTTCCTTGGGGACACGCGGGTGCACGTGGCCTATTTCAAGCCTTTCCCTCCCCCTACGTGGGGAGGGACAGGGTGGGGGGTCATTGAATGATCTAGAAGTCGTACCCGATCCAGAAGCTGAAGTCCCAATTGTTGCTGGTGGCTGCGAAGTCCGTGTACTTGACCCAGTCGAAGTGCATCGGGTAGCCCGCGAAGAACAGCTGGAGCCCGAAGCCGTACGACGCCCGGCCGTTCTCCAGACGCCACCCGGTGACCGGCTCGCCGAAGATGGGATCGTTGATGTAGGAGAAGCCCGGCTCGCTCGTCGAGAACCTCCAGCAGGTCGACGCGTTCGCCTCCGTGCACTCCTCGCCGTTGTACCTCGCGCCCCCGATCCCGATGAAGGCCGAGCCCCGAATGGGACCGATCAGCCCGAGGGGGGTGAGGGCGGCGTGGATGATGGGGATTCGCAGCTCCGCGTTGGCGAAGAAGCCCTGGTTGCCGGAGAAGGACCAGTACGGATAGCCCCGGAGCTCCATGTTGCCGCCGAAGTAGAAGTAGTCCGGAGCGTCGCCCGTCGAGTAGAAGCCGCGAGCCCGGACGGCGAGCAGCGAGGTCGTCGACCCCAGCCGCAGGTACTTGCGGAGGTCGACGTCCACCGTCTGTCGCTGCAACAGGCTCCCGATGCCGGGGGCGAGGCGCACGCCGAGCCGGAAGGTGCTGCCGTCGATGGGGCCGAACTGGGCAAAGCGTGTCGTCTCCTGGACGAAGTAGGCACTGACCGGAACCGACCAGCCGTTGTAGATGAAGCAGGGTACGCCGAGCAGAGTCGCGTTGGCGCACACCTGCGCCTGCACGTCCGGGTTCCGGTACGCCGTTTCCTGGCGCATGACACCCGCGCCCAGCTCGATCCGGCGGAACGTGTCGAGCGGGTACTGGGCGAAGGCCTGGAACCCCGTGGAGCGCTGCGTGGCCGTCGCGAGATCCCGGGTGTTGTCGTAGTAGTAGCCGTAGTTTCGGAAGGTGCCGTACGGGGCGGCGTAGAAGAAGTAGGTGGTGTCGAACCCGTTCAGCCCGTACTGAAAGCGGCTCGCGAGGTTGGTGTAGCGCACGTCGTAGGAACGGAACTCGCGGATGGACAGCACCTGGAACGTGAACAGCTGGTCCCCGAGGACGTCCGTGAGCGCGACTGCGGTGCCCCCGTAGAAGTCACCGCTTGACGTGACCCCAACGTTGATCGGCGGTCGTCCCTCCAGATACAGACCCTCGAACAGCTTCTTGCGCCGCTTGTTCTCCGGGATGACGTCGTGGGTGACGTCGGGCTGGAAATCCACGATGCCTTCGGAGGCCGCGCGTACCTCCTGGTCGATCTCCTTCATCGGCTCGGCGGTCTCCTGGGTGTGGAGCTTGTACTCGCCCTTGAAGTACGTGATGAAGGCGAGCCGGTCTCCCTCGTCGGGTCCCTGCAGCAGGGCCGGCGCCATCGCCCCACCGAAGACGTCGGTGTACTGCGCGATGGCCCCGGTCTCGAGATCCAGCCCGCGGAGATTGAAGATGTCGTTGTCCTCGTCGGAGGCGTAGTACACCGTCTTCCCGTCCGGCGCGCAGTAGGGGGCCGTGTCGTCGAAGGGTCCGAAGGTGAGCTGGGTCTTGCGCGAGGGATCGTCGAGTGAAAAGGCGTAGATCTTCCGGTTCCCGCTGATGTGGCGCTCGTAGACGACGAACTTTCCATCCGGTGAGATCTGGGGGTTGTTGTCGTAGTAGTCGTCCTGGGTGAGGTTGGTCACCTCACCCGTTTCCATGTCGAGCTGCCAGATGTCGGCGACGCCCTCGCGGAGCGCGGCGAAGAGCACGTGGCGGCCGTCGGGGTGCACCGCCGGCCCCTGGGGCTGGTCGAGGGGGATCGGGATCTTCCTCTTGATCTCGCTGTCGAGGACGGAGACGAAGAACAGGCTCCGTCTCTTGCCCGTGCGCCCGAAGAAGGCCACGTGGTCTCCACTCGGGTCGAAGGCGAGGGAGCGCCCGGCCACCCACTCGCTGTTGATCGTCAAGCTTTCGAACGCGGAGTCGAAGCCCGGGGTCAGGTTCTTGATCACCTCTCCGTCCCGGGTCGCGATCAGTACGACGTCGGCCTCGTTATCGCTGGTGTTGACGGTGAGCAGGGCCGCGATCTCGCCCGAGGGGCTTGGGGTGAATGCGTAGGCCTGGGTGAAGGAGGTCTTGCGGATGTCGGGCGAGAGGTCGCGTCCGAAGTCGTCTGGACGCTGAAGATCCCGGTATGGCTTGAAGCGCTCCTTCAGCCACCGGTCGAAGGCGATATCGAACTCCTCCGGAGTCGTGCGGAAGGCCTGGTTGAAGAGGTTCTGGGTTGAGCCCCCGAGAATCCCCTTGCGCATCGAGTAGAGGAACTGGCGGATTCCCTCCTTGCCGTAGCGGGCCTCGATGAACTCGAACGCCGCGTGGCCCATGTTGTAGACGAGCCGCCCGGACAGCGGCTGGAACTCGGCCTCGGAGAGCTTCGGGATCTGGTCGGTGAGCGCGGCGTCGCGGATCATCATCAGGTCGAGGGGCTCCCAGATCCCGCGGAAGTAGTCGGCGAGCCCCTCGTCCACCCACAGGGGGATGGGGGACTGCGATATTCCGAACCCGATGCCTCGTGGGATGAGGTCAAAGGCGAAGGCGTGGGTCATCTCGTGCGTGACGAGACCCTGGAGCTCGTCCGGTGGCTCGTCGATGGGAAGCACCATCCGGTTCTTGACCGGCTCGGTGAAGGCGGCCACGCCCTCCGGGATGAAGGCGGGAAACAGGTTCGTCTGCTCGAACTCCGAGTGGGTCTTGTAGAAGATGACCGGGATTGGCTGGGGCATCTCGTGCTTGAGGCCGGTCGAGATCTTGAGGTAGGAGCTCTCGAGGTAGGAGACCAGGCGGCCCAGGTGCTGCTCGAACTCGGGGTAGTAGAACACCTCGAAGTGGGGGCTCTTGTAGATCCGCCACGCGAAGTTGTCGTACTTCACCTTGTTCTTCCCGTAGTACGGGACGAACTGGGCCGTGGCCTCCCGAGGGACGGCGAAGGCGACGAGGGCGAGCAGACTCAGGACCAGTGCAGGGGGACGAAGCCACCCTGCCTTCTCGCGGAACATCGTACGCATGGGGATCCCCTAGTACAGTAGGACGCGCGTCCCGCGGATCCTCTGGGGCGTGATCACCCCGAGGAAGTTGGGCAGGAGCCGGTCCATGAGCTCGAAATAGGACGACAGCGGAGAGACGCGCTGCCGCTCGGCGTAGAGCACCTCCTCGGTGAAGCGCTCCTTGTGAATGAGCTCGCCGGTCTTGGAGTCGATGAAGTAGAAGTCGGCGCTGAGGCTGAACCCTTGGCGCTCCGTGTACCGGTTGCCCCGCACCAGCCGGGGGGTGCCAGTGGCATCCCGCACGATGCGCTCCTGGGTCTGGAACCCGGAACGGTTCTGGTCCTCGAAGCCTAGCCGCCCGGTGACGATGAGCGGCTGCTGGTACTCCTCTCCCATCTTCCGCCAGAACTCCGGGTCCTCAAGCAGGCGATCGGCCTCGAGGGCGTACTGCTCCTTCTCCTCGCTGGCGTAGGCGCCTTCCTCGTCCAGCCGCGCCAGGATGTTGTCGAGCGCGGTCTGCAACGGTGGGTGGTCGGGCTCCAGGACCTGGATCCGGGTGTTCGAGCGGAGCTGGTTCTGCAGCAGCCGTGACGTCTCGGCGGAGAGGTCCACGTCCGCGGTGCGCAGGTCGGTGACGAATCCGGCGATGAGGATCCGGCGGAAGCGGCTGACGTCCAGCTTGGACTGGAGCGGGGTCTCGACGGGCACCTCCACGAAGGAGGAGCAGCCGGCGGCGGAAACGACGGTGAACAGCACGACGGCGACTCCACGCATCTTCAACGGCTCCTCGTCCGCTTCTTCCGATTCCGCTTGTCGTCGGCCTCGCGGAACAGGTCGTAGTTCTGCTGGATGTAGAGGTCGTCGGGCTTGAGCTCGAGCGCCCGCTCGTAGTTCTCGCGGGCCTCCTGGAACTCTCCCACCTGCTCCAAGGCCACCGCCAGGTCGTTGAGTGCAGACGGGTTCTGAGGGTCGATCTCGACGGCCTTCTGGAAGCGGAACAGCGCCTCGCGCCACATGCCCTTCTGCGCCACTTCGATCCCGAACTTCACCTCCTGGACGGAGGCCTTCTCCGCCGCCGGCGAGGGACCGGGGACGAGGAGGAGAGGGAGTAGTAGCAACGCCCGCTTCACCGTGAGCCTCCTCTCTAGGGGATTCCTTTCGATGGTAGCCGTCGGTCCGGGGCAAAAGCAAGGGAGGTGCCACCGCCACACTCCCCAGACCGGCGGCGGGTCGTCGAGGGGCCGGGCCCCGCGCAATCGCATATCCCATGCATACGCCACACCAGGCGATCTTGATGTCAAATCATTGCAGAGCGACACCTTGGCCGAACCGCGCGGCCTGGCTGATACCCCTGGGGGACAGCGGGTGATCACCCCCGCGGACAGAGTCCTCGAGCCAGTGGACCTTGACAGACGGGGGGTCGGTCTTAGAATCAGGCGCTCTCCCCGCGGACACACGGATTTCGGGAAACGAACGATGGAAACGATTCTCGACCGGCTCACCCTCGCTCTGCTGCCCGGGCTCGGCCCGCGGGAGCGGAGCCGCCTGCTCACCGGGCCGCTGGCCGACGTGCTGGCTCGTCCCGACGACCATCCGGACCTGCTGCCGCGCCTCGCTCGGGAGGCGCTGCGCGGCGGCCGGGCCCGGCAGCAGGCCGAGGCGGCGCGGAGACGGGCCGCCGAGGTGGGCCTTCGCGTCGTCGGGTCCGACGAACCCGACTACCCGCCGTGGCTCGCTCGCACCTGCGACCCGCCCCCCGTGCTCTTCGTCCGCGGCACGCTCATGAAAGACGAGGGCGAGCGGGCGGTGGCGCTCGTCGGCTCCCGGGCCGCGACGACACAGGGCCTCACGTTCGCGCGGGCGCTCGGCCGCGGGCTGGCGGAAGCGGGGGTGACGGTGGTCTCCGGCCTGGCGCGGGGCATCGACGCCGCTGCACATCGAGGCGCTCTCGAAGCGGACGGGAGGACGGTGGCCGTTCTTGGTTCCGGGCACGGACGGCTCTACCCGAGAGAGAACGAGGATCTCGCGAGGGCCATCGCCGCCCGGAGGGGCGCGGTGGTGAGCGAGTTCCCGGTAGACACCGGGCCCTGGAAGGGGAACTTTCCCCGCCGCAACCGCGTGATCGCGGGGTGGGGCCGGGCGGTCGTGGTGGTCGAGGCGGGGGAGAGGAGCGGGGCCCTCATCACCGCCCGCCTGGCCCTTGAGGAGGGGCGGGACGTCCTCGCGGTGCCCGGTCATCCCACCTGGCCCGGCGCCGCCGGCACGAACGCCCTCCTCCGCGACGGAGCGGTGGTCGTGCGTCACGCGGGGGATATCCTCGAGGAGATTGGCCTCGGGACCCCTTCCCCGGCCGAGTTGCGGACCGACGATGACGTCCTCGCCGCCCTGCGGCAGGATGCGCCGTCGAGTGTCGAAGAAATCGCGGCCCGATGCGACCGGGAGCTCCCCGAGCTTCTCTCGCGTCTGGGCGAGCTGGAGCTTGCGGCGCGGGTGCGCCGCCTGCCCGGGCCGCTGTTCGTGAGAAGCTAGGGACCGTGGCGAAGAACCTGGTCATCGTCGAGTCGCCCGCGAAGGCGAAGACCATCAACAAGTATCTCGGGCGCGACTTCGCCGTGAAGGCGTCGATGGGACACGTGCGCGACCTGCCCAAGAAGAAGCTGGGGGTCGACGTCGACCGGGGCTTCATCGTGGACTACGAGCCCCTGCCCGCGCGGAAGAAGACCCTCGACGAGCTCAAGAAGGCGGCGAAGACGGCGGACGCGGTGTTCCTCGCTGCCGACCCCGACCGCGAGGGCGAAGCCATCTGCTGGCACCTCGCCGAGGAGCTGGGGGGCAAGACCAAGAAGTCGAAGGCCAAGTTCCGCCGGGTGGTCTTCAACGAGATCACCAAGCGGGCGGTCCGGGCCGCCTTCGAACACCCGACCGAGGTCGATCCGAAGAAGGTCGACGCTCAGCAGGCCCGACGCGTCCTCGACCGCCTGGTCGGCTACAAGGTCAGCCCCATCCTCTGGGAGAAGGTGCGGCGGGGCCTGAGCGCCGGCCGAGTCCAGTCGGTGGCACTGAAGCTCGTCTGCGATCGCGAGCGTGAGATCAACGCCTTCGAGCCGGTGGAGTACTGGACGGTCCAGGCCCACCTCGCGGCGGGGCAGCCCCCGGTCTTCGGGGCGAACCTCCTCAAGAGGGATGGCAAGCGAGCGGACGTCGGCAACCGGGAGGAGGCCGACGCGGTGCGAAAGGACCTGGAGTCGGCCGCGTTCCGTGTCGACAAGGTCCAGGCCCGGGAGCGCAAGCGCCGACCCGTCCCCCCCTTCATCACCTCCAAGCTCCAGCAGGACGCCTTCCGCAAGCTCCGCTTCCCGGTGCGGAAGACCATGCAGGTCGCGCAGAAGCTCTACGAGGGGATCGAGCTCGGTCCCGAGGGCAGCGCCGGTCTCATCACCTACATGCGCACGGACTCGACCCGTATCTCCGGGGACGCGCTCGAAGAGGTGCGTGGGCACATCGCGAGCACGTACGGCGCGGAGTTCGTGCCCGAGAGGCCGAACTTCTACCGCTCCAAGAAAGGCGCCCAGGACGCTCACGAGGCCATCCGTCCCACCGACACGTCGCGCGCGCCGGAGGCCATCAAGCGCTTCCTGACCAAGGACCAGCTGGCGCTCTACTCTCTCATCTGGAATCGTTTCGTGGCTTCGCAGATGCGCCCCGCCCTCTACGACGAGACGGTGGTGGACATCGGCGCCACGCCGAAGGCCGGTCGGCCTCTCTACCTCCTGCGGGCCAAGGGCTCGACCCTGAAGTTCAAGGGCTTCCTGGCCGTCTACGAGGAGACCCGTGAGGAGAAGATCGAGACGAAGCCGCCGGTGGAGGCGCCGCACCTGCAGAAGGACGACACTGAACCGGAGACCGGCGACCAGCTCCCTCCCCTGGAGGAGGGTCAGTCCCTGGAGCTCAAGAAGCTCGACACGGACCAGCACTTCACCCAGCCCCCGCCGCGCTTCAGCGAGGCCAGCCTGGTCAAGGAGCTCGAGGAGAACGGCATCGGCCGTCCCTCCACCTACTCCACCATCATCGCCACCATCGAGACCCGCGAGTACATCCAGAAGCGCGAGGGACGGCTCTGGCCCACCGAGCTCGGCTTCGTGGTGACCGATCTCCTCACCGGACACTTCGCCGACATCATCAACGTCGAATACACCGCGGCCATGGAGCAGGAGCTCGACGAGATCGAGGAGGGGCGCGACAGCTTTCTGAATACCCTCAACCAGTTCTGGAAGAAGTTCGCGAAGGACCTCAAGAAGGCCCAGGCGGAGATGAAGGACATCAAGCGCCTGGAGGAGGAAACGGACGAGGTCTGCGACAAGTGCGGCTCGAAGATGGTCATCAAGTGGGGCCGCTACGGCAAATTCCTCGCCTGCTCCGGCTACCCCGACTGCAGGAACACGCGGCAGCTCGCGGGGGGCGAGGGCACGGACACCCCCGAGGTGCACGAGGACGTCGCCGGGGCCACCTGCCCCAAGGACGGCGAGCCGATGATCCTCAAGAAGGGCCGCTACGGGCCCTTCCTCGCGTGCTCGCGCTACCCCGACTGCAAGGAGACCCGCCGCCTCGTGCGGGGGGAGGGAGGGAAGCTCCAGATCGAGCAGCTGAAACCCATCGACGAGAAATGCCCCCAGTGCGGCAACGACCTCATGTGGCGCCGGGGTCGATTCGGCCCCTTCATCGCCTGCAGCAACTACCCGGACTGCAAGTACATCAAGAAGAAGGAAGCCAAGAAGATCGGACTCACCTGCCCCGAGTGCCACGAAGGCGAGGTGGTCGAGCGAAAGGGCCGGTGGGGTCGCTCCTTCTACGGCTGCGATCGGTACCCGGACTGCAAGTTCACCGCCTATCACCGTCCGCTCGCCGAGACGTGTCCGGACTGCGGGAGGCCGTACCTCCTCCAGAAGGAGACGAAGAAGGAGGGGAAGATCGTCTTCTGCGCCAACGAGGAGTGCCACTACAAGCGCGCCGCCTGACCATGCGGAGCCTCCGATGACACCCCGGGTGCGGATCGTCGGCGGGGGTCTCGCGGGCTGCGAGGCGGCGTGGCAGCTCGCCCGCCGGGGTGTGTCCGTGGACCTTCACGAGATGCGACCAGTGCGCGCGACCCCGGTTCACCAGTCGAGCGACCTCGCCGAGCTGGTCTGCTCGAACAGCCTCCGGGGCAACGCGCTCGACCAGGCGGCGGGCCTCCTCAAGGAGGAGATGCGACGACTGGGCTCGCTGGTCTTGCGCGTGGCCGAGGACGTGAGAGTCCCGGCGGGCAGCGCGCTGGCCGTCGACCGGGGGCTGTTCGCGCGGCGGATCACGGAAGCGATCGAGTCACGGCCCGAGATCCGTGTCCACCGCGAAGAGGTGGCGCGGATCCCCGATGATCCGGTCACGATCGTGGCCACCGGTCCCCTCACCTCCCAGGCACTGGCCGACCAGGTGGGCGCCTTCGTCGGCCGGGGACACCTCTACTTCTTCGATGCGGTGAGCCCGGTGGTCGAGGCCGAGTCCATCGACCACGACACCGTCTTCCGCGCCTCGCGATACGGCAAGGGCGGGGACGACTACCTCAACTGCCCCTTCGGTGAGGAGGAATACCGACGCTTCCACGAGGCCCTCGTCTCCGCCGAGTGCACGAGTGGCCACGACTTCGAGAAAGGGCTCTTCTTCGAGGGCTGTCTTCCCGTCGAGGTCATCGCCTCCCGCGGAAGGGACACCCTCCGCTTCGGGCCCATGAAGCCGGTGGGGCTCACGGACCCGCGCACCGGCCGGCGTCCCCACGCGGTGGTGCAGCTGCGCCAGGACAACCTCGCAGCCAGCCACTACTCGATCGTCGGTTTCCAGACCCACCTGACGTGGGGCGAGCAGAAGAAGGTGTTCCGGATGATCCCGGGGCTCGAGGACGCCGCGTTCGTACGCTACGGGATGATCCACCGCAACACGTACATCAACGCTCCTCTCGTGCTCGAGCCAACCTTCGAGACCCGCCGTCGGCCGGGTCTCTTCTTCGCGGGGCAGATGTCCGGGGTCGAAGGCTACGTGGAATCCGCGGCCTCGGGGATCCTCGCGGGGATCGGTGCCTCCTTCCGCGCCCATGGCCGTCAGCCCACCGCGTTTCCGGAAGACACCGCGCTCGGGGCCCTGGGCCGATACATCGCGCGGAGCGACCCCGAGGGCTATCAGCCGGCCAACATCGCCTTCGGGCTCCTGCCCGCCCTCGAGCGCCGGGTCCGCGACAAGAAGCGCCGCCGGGTCGCCCTGGCCCACCGCGCCCTCGAGAGCCTCGAGCGGTTCCGCGCGCGTCTGGGGCCGGAGGGAGGGCCGGTCCCGGAGGCCGCCGCCTCCACGGGCTAGGAATCACACCCGCGATGCGGGCCGCCACCGCCGCCTTTCTCCGGCACCTCGAACGCGAGCGCAACGCCTCGCCCCACACCATCCGTGCCTACGGGGAGGACCTGCAGCAGTTCTCCGCCTATCTCAGACGCATCCTCGGCCGTCAGCCGCGGCCGGAGGACGCCGACCAGGTGCTGATTCGCGGGTTTCTCGCCGACCTGCACAAGCGCGGGCTGAAGAAGACCTCCTCCGCCCGCAAGCTCGCCGGGCTGCGAACGTTCTTCCGATACCTGTGCCGCGAAGGGCGTCTCGACCGCAACCCCGCCCGGGCGCTGCTCTCTCCACGCCTCGAGAAGCGAATCCCCTCGCCGCTCGAGGAAGCCCAGGTCGAGGCCCTCCTCGACGTGACCGGTGACGACCCGGCGTCGCTCCGGACCCGGGCGATCTTGGAGCTTCTCTACGCGACCGGCATCCGTTGTGCCGAGCTCGTCGGGATGGACGTGGGCGAGGTCGACCTCGAGGCGCGCATGGTCCGGGTCCTGGGCAAGGGACGCAAGGAGCGGATCGTGCTCTTCGGCACACGGGCCCGCGAGGCGCTGCGGGCCTGGCTCCGCGCCCGCAAGGGGCTTCGCCCGAAAACCGAGGCGGTGTTCATCAATCTTCGCGGAGGCCGGTTGTCCGATCGCAGCGTGCGCGCCCTCCTCAGCCTCCGGGTCCGCCAGGTGGCGCTGAGCCGGAGGTGCAGCCCCCACACGCTCCGCCACAGCTTCGCCACCCACCTGCTCGCCCGGGGCGCGGACCTCAGGGCGATCCAGGAGCTGCTCGGCCACGCCAGCCTCTCCACCACGCAGCGCTACACGCACGTGGACACACGCCAGCTCCTCGAGGTCTACAAGAAGACCCACCCCCGGGCGTAGGCGACGTTCCTGTTTCCTGGCGGCCGCGGCGGACACCCGTCTGCGGGCCCGACAGCATCGAAGTGCAGCAGGGTCCTCAGCGGGTCCCGTCCGCCGCAGCCTTGCCCGTCCCACGGTCGCCCATGCGCGAAGCGGCAGCTGAGGTTGAGAATCAAGGAAGGTCCTTACCTCTCGTTGTGGGAGACGGAACAGCGATTCCGGGAGCGAAACGGGTCCGCTCACGGCCGTGGCGCTGGCGCGGCGGGCCCCCGAGGACGCGAGCCGCATCGTCCCGGGCCGTCCGGCGAGTCGCCCGCAGGGGTGGCGCGCCGACGCCACCTGGAAGCGCGTGAGCGGACAGCTCAGGCACGGCCAGGCCGCCACCGGCCCGACTCTTTCGTGAGCATCGGGCCGGGCGGTGAGGCCAAACGGGCGCGAGTTTCGTCACAATGGGTGGCAGACGGAATGGGTCGGAGCGACGAGGAGCTGGTCGAGGCGTGCCAGGCCGGGGAGTCGTCTGCGTTCGACGTGCTGGTGGCGCGCTGGGAGGACAAGATCCGCGGGGCGGCCT
>JAJDNV010000247.1 GCA_022340545.1 Acidobacteriota bacterium
CCGCCGACCTGCTGCAGGAGCGTCTCGACGAGAACGCGCGAGACCAGGCCCGCATCCAGGCGATCCTCTCGGCAATGGAGGACGGGGTTCTCGCGGTGGAGCACCGGGGGATCGTGCTCGTCGCGAACGAGACCCTGCGTCAGGGGCTCGAGCTTCAGGACGCGCTCGGGCGGCACTACAGCGAGGTCATCCGCCAGCAGGAGGTTGGCACGGTGATCCAGGACGTGCTTCGGACCGGCGAGCGGCGACTGATCGAGGTGGAGATCGCTCGCGTGTCGAAGGCGTACTCGTTGGCCGCCGTGCCCTTCCCCGGCGAGGCGGGAGCGCCGCACGGTGCGGTCCTTACGTTCCACGACATCACGGGACGACGCCAGCTGGAGCAGATCCGGCGGGACTTCGTCGCCAACGCCTCCCACGAGCTCCGCACGCCGCTCACCTCGATCCGGGGCTTCGTCGAGGCCCTCGAGGACGGGGCGATCGAGCAGCCCAGCACCGCGGAACGCTTCCTCAGAAAGATCCGGACCCACGCCGACCGGATGACCGCGCTCCTCTCCGACCTCCTGGACCTCTCGCGGCTGGAGTCGGGACAGAGCCCTCCGATCTGGGAGCCGGTCCACGCGGAGGAGGCGGCGGAGGACGTCGTCTCTTCGTTTGCCGCGCTGGCCCGCTCGAGCCGGGTGGCGCTCCGCCACCTGGACCGCGGGGTGCCGATGGTGGTCAGCGACAACGACCGCGTGCGTCGCATTCTGGAGGTCCTGGTCGACAACGCCATCAAGTACACCGCCGCGCGTCACGGCGACGGCGGGGGCGAGGTGGACATCCTCACCGGTCCCGGGAAGAGCGGGAGCGCGCGCCTCGAGGTCGTCGACAACGGTCCGGGGATCGAGGCCGAGCACCTGCCGCGGATTTTCGAGCGCTTCTACCGCGTGGACAAGGCACGCAGCCGCGAGATGGGGGGCACCGGCCTCGGGCTCTCGATCGCCCGGCACCTCGCCGAGGGCATGGGCGCCACGATCGCAGTGGAGAGCGAGCCGGGTCGCGGAACACGCTTTATCATGGACGTGCCCGCGCGGCCGGATCCGGAGCACCCTCCGGGCTGATTCGAGGCGCCGGCCCGAGCCGTGGCCCTTCAGCCCCCGAACGCGGCCTCGATCTCGGCGATCCCCACACCGAGCGCCGCCCGGGCGATGGGATCCAGTGCCTCGGGGCCGCCCTGGAAGTGCGCGGTGGCGTGAACGTGGACGTGGGACTCACCCGGCTCCAGTGAGAGGGCCGGCGACGAGGACTCCAGCTCGTAGAACGGCCCGAGCGGCTTCCCCCCTGACTCCGGGGGACCATCGTTGTAGGAGTTGACGGCATCGCCGCCGTAGGGCTCGTCCTGGATCTCCCACATCGAGTTCACGTAGTCGCGGGCCCCCGTCGGGAGCGTGAGGCGGACCAGGGTCAGCACGCGGCGGTCCGGGTCGTAGCTGCCACAGATCGGGTTGGCGCGGCGGGGCGAGATCCCGATCTTGCTCCGACGCTGGCCGTCCGCCCGGAAGAACAACCGGTCCGATTCGACGATCAGACGGTCGGCCGGCACCTTGCCGAAGTAGGCGTCGTTGACCACGGGCCCCAGCTCCTCCTCGGAGCCCGAGGCAAAGGGAATGACCACTGTGGCCCCGGGAGACGGCGGGAACATCCCCAGGATCCAGATCGACAGCAGTCCGGTCTCCTTCTCCCAGGGATCCTCACCGACGTTGGTGAGGCGGTTCTCGCTCTCGAAGGCCACGAGGGCGACGCCCTCCGGTACGTCGACCCCGAAGCCGGACCTGACGTCATCTTCCCCGAGGAGCCGCACGGTGCGGTCGATCTGAAAGTCGAACGCGAAGCCGGCCCGGTTGACCAATGAGGCCCGCCGGCCGAAGACGGCCTGCCCCGCGTCGGCGGACACGAGATCAAACGGCTCGGTGTCGACGACCGGCGGTGTCTGCCAGTGCTCGAGGTCGAACGGGGCTCCTTCTTCGAAGAAGACGGCGAACTGTCCCCCCTCCGGCCCGAGCCAGAGCCGGTCCTCGCCGCCGTAGGGGTTCATGTGCGCGAGGGTCTCGCCGGAGGCGATCAGCTCCTCGTTGATCCAACCGAGGCTCCAGCCGTCCGCTCCGCCCGCGGTGCTCGTCATGACCCGGCCCTGGTAGGCGGGCACGAGCGCCACCCGGGCTGCGCCCGACGCGTCGGCCAGCTCGACGACATCGAGGTGCGCCTTCAGAAGATCCAGGTCCTCCTGGTATCGCCGCAACCCCTCGGCGGGTGCCGGCCCCTCCGCCGGAACACAGGCCATGACCAGGACGGCACATGCTGCGAGAGCTCCCGGGACACGCATGATCACCTCACTTCCCCATCACCGCGCCGGCACGAAGGGCCGGGACACACAGGGGTCTCCGACGCGTCCGCCCGCGTGAGACCTGCGGTCTGCACCTCATGTAGCACAGAGACGGCGGGAGATGAAGTACGATCCGGACGCGGCAAACGGGGGCGGGCCTCCTCACTCGATCGGCCGCCGCGGAACCCGTCGTGGCGGCCCCTCGGTGACGAGGCAGCGCCGGAGGGCTTCAGACCATGGTGCGAGCGGCCAAGAGGCGGGCGGCGACGAGGAAGAAGTGGCGGGTCGGCATCCTGGGCCTGGGACACTGGTACTCATGCTTCGGTCTGGCGCGGGCACTGGTCGACTATCCGCGGGCGGAGCTCGTGGCGGTGGCCTGGCCCGACGTGTCGCAACGCGAGGAGTACGCCAAGACCTTCGGCATCGACTCCCACCCTGACTACCGCGCCGTCCTCGACCGGACCGACATCGACGTCGTTCACATCTCTCCCCCGGTTTCCGAGATTCCCGGCTGCACGATCGCCGCCGCCCGGGCCGGCAAGCACATCGTCCTCGGCAAGCCGATGGCGATGACCGCGCTCGAGGCGGACGACATGGTGGCCGCGGTCGAGGAGGCCGGCGTGAGGTGCACCGCTCTCCAGGGGCTCGCCCGCGTGGGATCGAGGCCCCTCAAGGAGCGTCTGGACGCCGGGCTCGTCGGCAAGGTCGTCGTCATGCACGCGACCGCCCGCTGGTCGATCGCCGAGGACTGGTACAGGTCGGGCCGGCCGGGATGGTTCGCGGATCCGACTCGGGCCCCGGGCGGGGCCTTCATAGAGGAGGGCATCGACGCGATCGACGAGCTGCGCTGGCTGGCCGGCAGCGAGGTCGAGCAGGTGGAGGCCAAGATGGCCAACCTCGTCCACGGCGATATCGAGGTCGAGGACTGGGGCCAGGCCACCTTCACCTTCGCCAACGGCATCGTGGCAACTCTGGAGGCGGCCTGGACCGTCACCTCGCCTCGCAAGACCGGCCCGTCCCCGAGGCAGAACGGCACCGACCGCCTCGAGATCATCGGCACCGAAGGCGAGGTCGTCCAGGAGCGACTGCGGCGGCCCGGCCTGGCCATCCTGGGCGCGGGGGCCCCCGGTTGGGTCTTCGAGTCCCCCGCCGAGGAGCCCTTTGGGCCCGGCGTTCCGCAACCGCTCGACCACCTGATCGACTGCCTCGAGACCGGGCACGACCCGGTGGCGAGCATTCAGGAGGCCCGCCGATCCTTCTTCGTAGCCCTCGCCGCCTACGACTCAGCCTGGAAGCAGCGGCCGGTCACCCTCTCCTGGTGAGCGGCGTCGAGACCGTCCCCGGGCCACCGGGGCCTCAATCCGACGGCGTCGATGTGTCCGTGGGCGACGGGGAGAGGAGATCCATCTCCTTTCTGGCGTGCTCCTCCGTGTCCTTCTTGGCCTGCTCGAGGTGTTCCGGATGCTCGTGGCGGTACATCTTCTCCGGCATCGTGCCCGTCAGCCAGCTCGGGTTCATCGGGTAGACGTGCGGGCTGAAGACCGTCGAGTACAGGTGCCAGATGACAATGGCCAGCGTCGCCAGCCAGGCCTCGTAGTAGTGGATCACGAGGGACACGTCGAGGACGCCCTTGGGGAGGAACTGGATGAACCAGTTGTCGAACCAGAGCAGGAGCCCGGTGAGGACCATGATCGCGCTGCCCCAGATCAGCGCCCAGTACTCGGCCTTCTCCACGTAGCTGAAGCGCCCGAAGCGAGGCGATTCCGCCCTGCGGCCGAGGTTGTACTGGATGCGCTGCCAGAACTGCGCAAAGTCCTGTCGCGAGGGCCACATGTCCCTCAGGAACTGCCGCCCGCGACCGCTGAGGGTCAGGAAGACCGTGTGCCAGATGACGGTGAAGATGAAGAGGACGGCGGCGACTCGATGCACGGTACCGCGCAGCTCGAAGCCACCCTCCCAGCCAAAGAACAGCTGCGTCAGGCCGCTCTCCCCGAAACGCAGGGCGAAGCCCGAGACCACCAGGACGGCGAACGTGACCGTCACGAAGGCGTGTTGCCACACCTCGTTCGGGTTCATGCGACGCACCTGAGGCCGCCGGGCGAAGAGGCTCTTCAACTGGCGGGCCAGGTCGATCAACCAGTGCAGGACCATGAGCCCGATGATCACGACGATGGCGACGATGTAGATCTTCTCCACGATGTCGGCGGCGGAGGTCCGGAGTCCCTGACCCGAGAGGCCGTGAATGGGCTGGGCCGCCAGCTCCCGGGAGATCCCAGGATGGCACTCGCCGCAGGTGTGCTGCAGGTTCCCGGGATAGATGGTGGAGGTCGGATCGGTGCTCGGGAGGATGCGGTGGACGCCGTGGCAGGAGGCGCAGTTGGCGACTTGAGTGTCGCCCGCGCGGCTCTTGAGGCCGTGGTAGCTGTCGATGAAGGAGGTCAGGCGCCCCGCAGGCAGACCGTACTTCTCGTTGAGGACCGTCGACTCGTGGCACGGTGCGCAGGTCTCCTCGGCCACCCGGGATCGCGAGACCGGGGATCGGGGATCGGAGGGTGAGATGATCCCGTGCTCACCGTGGCAGTGCGTGCAGACCGGGGCGTCGGTCTCGCCTCTCCGGACCAGCTGGCCGTGGATGCCTTCCCAGAAGTCGGCCGCGACCCCCTTGTGGCACCTCCCACAGGTGGTGGGAATGTTGAAGTGGTTGATGGCCGACTCCGGGTGGCCCGGCGAGTAGATCTTGTGGGCGCTCGCCCCGGTCGAATGACAGTCATTGCACGTGGCAGCGACGTAGACGCCGCCCCTCGTCGCCCGGCCGTGGACGCTGCTCTCGTAGATTTCGATCGGGTGATCGATCAGGATGGCGTGTCTCTTGGTGATGTTCAGGTCCTCGTGGCACGTCCCGCAGGTGCGGGGCAGGTTCACGGGATGGGTCTTCGACTGCCTGACGCTCGAGGGCAGAACGTCGTGGCCCCCGTGGCAGTCGTGGCACCGGGGCATGTCCTCATCGGCTCCAATGAGCGCCCGACCGTGGGCCTGGTACTGCGCCGCCGCCTCCTCGTGACACTCGCGACACGCCTGGTCGGTGATGCCAAGGGTCTCTTCGTCACGGTGGGGCACGGTATCCCGGGCGGGATGGCAACTCAGGCAGTCCAGGCCCTCGTGGCTGGAGTGTTCCAGGTCCGCCGCGATCGAGCTGCCCGCGCGACTCTCCTCGTGGCAGCCCTCGCAGGCGGAGCTGTCGATCTCCTCGTACTCCTCGGTGCCGGCGGCGTCCACGGACGACTGTGCCCTCGCCGCTGCGGGCCCCGCGAGACAGAGGCCGAGGGCGAGACACGGCGGCAAGAGACTCGGCGAACTCCGGAGCAGACGCGGCATACCCGCTCTCCAGCCGAACTGCGGCCTGCCGGTACAACCTAGTTGGCTGCGCGGAGAGGGTCAATGGTGCCGTTGACTCAGCCGCGGCGGCAGCGCCTCGCTCTCTCCTCCCCCATCCCCGCTGTGCCGTGAAGCAGCTCGACGAGTCGAGGGCAGCGTTCGGGGGCGCAGCCCCTCCCACCTCGGGCGGACGCTCAGGGCACGTACTTGTACCCGACTCCGTGAACGGTCTGGATGTGCCGCGCCCTGGACTTGTCGGGTTCGAGCTTGGCCCGGAGCGATGCGACGTGGTTGTCGACCGTTCGCGTGTTCGGGTAGTTGTCGTATCCCCAGACCTCGTTGAGCAGCTCCTCCCGGGTCACGACCTCACCCGCCCGGGCGGCGAGCATCCGAAGGAGCTGATACTCCTTCGGGGTCATCTCGACCTTCGCCTCCCCCTTGGTGGCCTCGTAGCTCCGAAAGTCCACGGCGACATCCTCGAACTGGACCGTGTCCGGCAACGCCCCCGGAGGCTGCGAGCGACGCAGGATGGCCCGGATGCGGGCGAGCAGCTCCCGGATCGAGAAGGGCTTGGTGACGTAGTCGTCGGCACCCAGGTCGAGTCCGAGGACCCGGTCGGCCTCTTCGCCCCGCGCGGTCAACATCAGGATGGGTGTGGTGACTCCCTCCGACCGAAGCTTTCGACACAGCTCGTACCCGCTCAGCTTGGGAAGCATCAGGTCCAGGAGAATGAGATCGGGCGGGATCTCGTGGACGAGCCGTTCACCGGTCTCCCCGTCCGTCGCGGTCATCACCTCGTAGGACTCAAGCCTCAGGTTGTCTGACAGCCCACGCAGGATGGCCGGGTCGTCCTCGACGACGAGGACGCGGGTCATCGTCCGCCCTCCAGGGGGATCCGGATCGAGAAGGTGCTTCCCTCGCCCGGGCGGCTCTCTACGGCAACGCTCCCACCGTGGGCCCGGGCGACGTGCTCCACGAGGGTCAGGCCCAGGCCGGTGCCGGGAAGGAGCTCATTCTCGCGTGTGGGGGAACGATAGAACTTCTCGAAGACCCGGGTCTGCTCTTCCGCCGGGATCCCGATGCCGCGGTCCACGACCTGGATCTCGGCACGGCCGTCGATGCTCCGGAGCCGCAGATCGATGTCGCGCGCGTCGCCCGAGTACTTCATCGCGTTGGTGAGGAGGTTCAGCACCGCCTGCTCGAGCGCATCCGGATCGGCCCGCGCCGCCGAGAGATCCTCCTCCACCTCCGCCTTCAGCCGGAAGCCCTGGCTGGCCAGAGGGTACTGCACCGCACGGGCGGCGGCGCGCACCACCGCCCCGAGAGACGTCGGACGGAAGCGGTAGGTCTTCCGACCGCGCTCGATCCGCGAGAAGTCGAGAACGTTGTCCACCAGCCGCGTGAGGCGTTCGCTCTCGCTGACGATGGTGTCGAGGTACTCCTCACGCGTCTCCTCTCGCTCGAGGCGGCCCTCACGCAGCGTCTCCGCGAACATTCGGATGGCGGTGAGAGGAGTGCGAAGCTCGTGGGAGACGCTGGAGACGAAGTGGCCGCGCAGCTCGGCCATGCCCAGCTCACGGCGCACGTCCCTCCAGAGGAGGTAGCCGCCGAGAAGCGCCACCGTGAGCGCCAGGGCCAGCGCGGCCAGATAGAACTGCTGGGGCAGACTCCAGCCTGTTGTGGCTCGCGCGTCGAGAGGACTCGCGGCCAGGTAGAGGCCCGGAAAGCTCGGGCCGAGCGGCCGGCTCTGGGGATCCCGTGCGGCCGACAGCCCGGCCAGCCCGGGCGCCTCCAGGCCGCTGGAGATGGGCTCCGCGCGCACCGCCACGACCGAGGGGGGAAGCTCACCCAGCCTCGGATTCGTGCGGACGAGCCACAGCTCGTCGTCACCGAACGGCAGCCACACCGGCTCGCCGTTCGTGGTCCGCCGCGCGGCCTCCTCCAGGGTCGCCAGCTTCGGGTACTCGTCGCGCAGCGCAAGGACCTGCTCCACCTCGAGGAGGCGCCTGTGCACCGCCCCCGGCAGATCGGGGGCCACCTCGGTGAGGGAGGCACTCAGGTCGCGCAACAGGTAGCAGGCGGGAGGCGAGAGCCAGCGTGGCTCGGCCAGGATCTCGTGGAGCGCCGCCGCGAGGGCCTTCTCGTGGCCGGGGTCCTTCGCGAGCTGGCTGGCCGCGTACAGCCGGATCGGAAGCCCCTGATCGTCGATGATGCTGGACGGCAGTGCCAGGATCTCCTCCTGGACGGCGACGGCCCGGCCGGGCGCGGACGAGCTCTCGAGAGCTCGCGCCAGCAGAAGCAGGGCTTCGCCTCTCTGCTCGGGTCGTCGCGACGCCCGCAGCACCTCACGATAGAGAGCGCTCGCCTTGGCCGGCTGCCTCTCGACGAGCTCCGCCTGCTCGCCCTGTCGGACCCGTTTCGCGAAGCCTGGCTCGCGCGTTGCTTCGAGGAACTCACGCGGAGACGCGTCGTCGTCCCAGGGGGCGATCAGCCGGCCGTCTTTGACCCGCCCCACCAGAGCCGTTGCCGGGTTCTGGGCGAGGCGCTGCCCCCGGTTGCGGGCCCGATCGGCCCAGGCTCGCAGCTCTTGCTCACGGACCCGCTCGAGCCGCCCGAGAAGACGCCTCGCGATCCGTTCTGCCGCCCGCTCCTCCTCTTCGAGGCGCCGTCTCTCCCGGAGCTCGCCCTCCTGGCGGATGATGCGCACGCTGAGGAACCCCAGCACACCGCAGGGCACGAGCAGGGCGAGGAGCAGCAGGCTGACCAGTCGTCGGTTCTGCCGTGAGGACATCGGCTGCCTCTCCGGCCATTCTAGATCCCCGGCTTGCGGAGTGCTTCACCTTCACGGTCTGGCTGCGGTCTTGGGCAGGAAATCCTCCATCACCCACAGCTCCGCGTCCTTGTGCTCGAGGCCTTCGCAGGAGAAGGCGATGCGGTCGCCGTCGGGGTGCGCCGCCACCTTGACGAACCCGGCCGATGTGAGACCGAGATCGCGCGGCTCCCCTCCCGCGACCGGAAGGCCGAGGAGGGTCCAGCTTGCCTCGCCCGGGGGGCTGTTCTTCCGCGCCATGAGAACCATGCTCCCATCGGCGGTGAACTCCAGAGTGATCCAGTCGCTGCCCAGGTGGCGGAAGCGGTGGATCTCGCGGGGTGTTCCACCCGCCGTGGGCACCACGTGCACGATCCGCTCGGCGTTCGTTGAGGACCGGGGTCGGGTCATGAAGGCCAGCATCCGCCCGTCCGGGGTCAGAGCGAGCGTTGGTGGCTCGTCCTTTGGTCCTCGGTAGACCTCGGTCTCGGCCCGGCTCGCCAGGTCGCGTCCCAGGATGCGGCAGGCCTTCTCCGCGTCGTCGCAACGCGCGTAGAAGAGCACCTTCCCGTCGGGGGACGCGGCGTGAGCCCACAGGGTCGAGCCTCTTCCCAACTCCACCACGGGCGAGATGGCCCCGCTGGTGGCGTCCACCCGGTAGACACCCTTGTGGCCACCCTCGCCGAACGCGCCCACGAACACCGACTCCCCATCGGCCGAGAAGGTCGGGCCAGCGAGACGGCGGAAGTCCGTGTGGAACGTTGTCTCCTCGCCGGTGGCGAGCGAGTCGATGCAGAGGACGTTGAATCGCGGCCGTATGGCGGTGAGCGAACCCCGCGCGGAGACATAGGTCAGCCGGCTCCCGTCGGGCGAGTAGGCGGGCCAGTCGTTCCAACCCTCGAAGCGCCTGATCACCCGGGTTGGGGGCGATGAGCCCCGTCCCGTCGCGGGATCGATCCCGGCCTCGAAGACGTCCACGGCCCGGCGCCCGGTGGCATAGTAGAAGCGGCCTCTCTGGTCGAAGCCTGCGGGGAGGATTTGACCGACGCCGTTCCTGACGAGTCGTGGCTCTCCGGCCTGAGGCCCGCTCTCGACGGGAAGGGCCCAGAGATCCAGAGTGCCCGTTCGGTCGCTGACGAAGAGGATCCACTCTCCATCCGGGCTCCAGCCCGCCGCCGTGTCGTTGGCCGGATGGTCGACCAGCCTCGTCTCCGCTCCCCCGTCCGACGAGAGGACGAACACGTCGCCGGCCGCACTGCCGGGGTGGGAGGGG
>JAJDNV010000266.1 GCA_022340545.1 Acidobacteriota bacterium
GTGCCGGGAACGACCCCCAGGTCCATGAGACGACGCCGCTCGATCCCGCGGCACGTCCCGGAGATCGACAGGACCTCGGCGCTCTCCCCCGGGCGGAGCCGGGAGAGCTTCTCCGACGGCTCCTCGGGCGGCGGGAGGCTCACTCTCGCCGGGACGACGGTGATGCCGGCGGCAAGGACGGGGGCGAGAACATGCTCGTCGCCGCCGGCCCAGAAGCGGATGCGTACCGGGCCCGCCTCGGTCACGCGAACCTCCATGCCGGGGTGGATCCCGGCGGCGACGAGCTGGGCGTACGAGGCCGCCGGCTCATCCTCCACGTGCACGATCCGTGCGATGCGGTCGGCGGGGAACTCGCTCAGCGGCACGGCGTCGCCGAGGGCCGGGATCTCGCCTTGCGCCGTGGGGATGGGGTCGCCGTGGGGGTCGTACCGTGGGTGGCCGAGCCGGGCGGCGAGCGCATCGGCCTCCGTCGGTGTGAGGTTGTGCTCGCGACGCTCCGCCTCGGCGTGCCACGACGCCTCTGGCACTCCGGTCTCTTCGGCGAGATACTGCTCCCAGAGGCGGTGCGCGCGGATCACCTGCAGGGCGTACCTGCGGCCCTCCGGGGTCGGCGCCAGCGTCTCGCCGGCGGGGTGCAGCAGCCCGTGCGCCTCCATCCGGGCGGCGAGGGCCGAGGCCTCGTTTCCGCTGATGGAGAGCGCCCCGGACAGGCTCTGGAGCGTCGCCGGGTGGCCACGGTACTCCTCCTCGTGCAGGTGCTTCAGCGCGTCCTCGACGAGCACTCGGCTCGCGAGCCGGTGCGCGCGCCTCAGCCGCGGCACGATCCCGCTCTCCGGCCAGAAGAGGAGCACGGTGAGGCCGATCCCGGCGGCGAGGATCGCGAGCGAGCCGAGCGGATCCGTCATGGGCCGAGCTCCGACACCGCGGGGGCGCGTCTTTCCACCCAGATCCCCTCCACACCGCGCCCGCCGGTCAGCACGTCCACGTCGTCGATCCGCACGTGGAGAATCCCCTCGTCGTCCCGCTTCTCGCCCATCTCCAACCGCGCGCCGGGGACGAGGCCGAGCTCCTTCCAGCGCAGGAGCCTCTTTCGGTACCTCCCGTCGACCTTGCGCACGATGGCTGCCTCGCCGGTTCCCAGACTCGCGAGAGGCACGAGGTCGCGCGCCGCGAGACTCCCGGTCGTCGAAGGGATCGGGCTTCCGTGGGGGTCTTCGGTGGGATGGCCCAGGACCCGGTCGATCGCCTCGACCATGCGGTCGGAGAGATGGTGCTCCAGCACCTCGGCCTCGTCGTGGACATCGGACCAGTCCAGGCCGAGGACCTCGACGAGAAACGTCTCGACGAGCCGGTGACGCCGCAGGACGCGCATCGTGGCGGCCCGGCCCCGGCGGGTGAGCTGGGCTCCCCCGCGTGGCTCCCACGCGACGAGGCCATCGTCGTGGAGCCGCCTGAGCATGGCGGTGATGGAGGGCTTCCTCACCTCGAGCGACCGCGCGAGCTCGGTGGTGGGGACTCGCCGCGAGTCTCCCTCGAGGTGGTAGAGCGCCTTGAGGTAGTCCTCGCGGGCCGGCGACAGGGACGTGGAGTTAGTCATACCTACCATAGTTGTGAGCCTACCCTTACTTGCGCCGGCGGTCAAGGAACGACGCGCCGCACGTCCCTCGGCCCGGGCAGCACCGTAGCGCCCCAACCGGCAACGGGCTATCTCGCGCCGCCCGTGTCCACGAGAAGCTCGAGGTGGGTGGCCCGGCCCGCGGAGTGGTGCACGCGGTGGCGCTGGGCGCGGTAGGCCGAGGCCGGCGCGGTCATGATCGTCGGCACGAACGTCTGGGGGTTGCGGTCGTAGAGCGGAAACCACGTGCTCTGCACCTGGACCATGAGGCGGTGACCGGGCAGAAACGTGTGGTCGACCTGGGGCAGCGGAACGGCATACTCGAGGGCCCGGTCCGGCTCGAGGGCGCGCGCCACCTCGTAGCTCTCGCGATAACGGCCGCGGAAGATGTCGGCGCTCACCATGAGCTGATAGCCGGACATCTGGAGCGACGACGGCGCGTCGTCCGGGAAGACGTCGATGAGCTTGACCACCCAGTCGGCGTCGGTGCCCGTCGTCTCCGCGAAGAGCCTGGCCGTGACCGGCCCCCGGATCGTCAGCGGCTCCGCGAGCGGCTCGCTCATCCAGGTGACCACGTCGGGGCGACCGTCGACGAAGCGTTGATCCTCGACCAGCCAGCGCCGCCACTCCGCGATGAGAGATGGGTCGTCGTAGTCCATCTCCCAGTTCGGGCGCGGCTCGTAGGGAACGGGGTTCGCCGGGTCCGAGACGTACTCCGTGGGCTCGGCGTCCGCGGGTGGGGGCGCGAAGGCCAGGCCGCCCCCCGGCTGCAGGTACAACCGGCGCGTCTCCCCGTCCGGGGGCCAGCTCTCGAAGCGCCGCCACCGGTTCGCCCCCGTCTCGAAGACGGTCACCGGGGCCGGCGGGTCGACGTCCTCATCCTTCAGGAAGTGGCCCAGGAAGGCCGAGAGCACCTCGTCGCGGAAACGCGCCGCCGTGTCCTCGCCGAAGTCGAGGGCCCCAAGGTGGCTGCCGTCGGCGAAGTGCTGCCCGTGGTACCAGGGCCCGGCGACGAAGAAGTTGGTGTTGTTCGCCGCGTCGTGCCTCTCGAGGGCGGAGTAGGCCGCCGGCGAGCCGTAGATGTCCTCCTGGTCCCACAGGCCGTGGACGTGGAGCGTCGGCACCCTCCTCTTCGGGGCGTCGAACCACTGGTCGGCGGCGCAGTCGCGCCAGTAGGGTCCGTAGCTCGGCGACTCCATGAGCCGCGGCCACATCTCGTGGCGCTCGTCCAGCCGGGGACCGAGGCCCGTCCCGGCCGCCCCCTGGGCGAGCATGAACTCGTAGAGATCCCGGACCTCGTACGGGTAGCGCGGCGACCCCCCCTTCCGGGTCTCCATCCCGTAGATGTAGTCGAAGGCGTACAGGGCCCGAAACGCGCCCCAGTGGAACCAGTCGTCGGCCTTCCAGACGTCCACCACCGGGTTGAAGGGGACCGCGGCCACGAGCGCGGGATGCGGCTCGCGCAGGGCGGCGAGGGTGAGCCAGCCGGGGTAGGACGTGCCCCAGATCCCGACGCGCCCGTTGCCCTCGGGGACGTTGTTGACGAGCCAGTCGATGGTGTCCCAGGCGTCGGTCGTCTCGTCGGTGTCGGAGCGGTTGAAGGCCCCGCGGGGCACGCGATACATCGCGTAGTCCCCCCCGGAGCGGTAGCGTCCGCGGATGTCCTGGACGACGTGGATCAGGCCTCCGCCCAGCCACTTCGTCCCCCGCAGGACCGCGAGCTCCGTCGTGGCCCGTCCCCCGACTGCCCGCGACGCGTCGTAGGGCGTGCGCTCGAGCAGGAGGGGCAGGCCACCGGTGGCCCCTTTCGGGAGGAGGATCACGGTGAAGAGCTCGACCCCGTCCCGCATGGGCACCATCGCCTCGCGCACGACGAAGTCGTCGCGGGCGTGGTCCTCGCGGAGGGGTCCTTCGGCCCGGGCCCCGGAGGGAGCGAGGGCGCCCAGGACCAACGCCGTCAGCGCGACCGACGACGAGACGAGTCTCATGCATCCTCCTTGTTCGACAGGCCCACAGTCTGACACACGCGCTCTCCGTCTCCGAGTCTCCGTCTTGAGACGAGCGACCGCCCCGGCCCATACTGCGGGCCGTGACCACGCGAACGAGGAGGGAACGGTGAGGACAACGGCTATCTGTCTCGGGCTCGGCCTCCTGGGGCCGGCGCTCGTCGGCGCCGGGACCGCGGGGACCGACGCGGCGGAGTCGAAGGCGATCCTGCTGCGCCCGGCGCGCGTCTTCGACGCGGTGAGCGGCGAGGCGCACGAGGGCTGGGCGGTGCTGGTGTCGGGCCGGACGATCGCCG
>JAJDNV010000271.1 GCA_022340545.1 Acidobacteriota bacterium
GGCGATGTCGATCTCCCGGATGACGTCGGCGCGGCCCTCCGACGACAGGCGGAGGCGATGCCGGCCCGGGGCGAGCTCCCTCAGCCTCAGGCGACCCGTCTCGGGATCGGTGCGTCCCACCGGCTCGTCGTCGAGGAACACCTGCGCGCCCGGCGGGTCCGACGTGATGTCGAGGCGGGGGAGCCTCCGGGGGGCCCGGGCGGGGGCGCTCGGTCGTTGTCTCTCGGCCGCCGGGGGGAGCGCCGCGGGAGTGGGGGACTCGCGGGGGAGGGCGGTGGCGGGCTCGGGCTCCGGTGCGGCGCGCGCCGACTCCGGAGCGGCGTCCTCGGCCGGGGCGGATGGCGCGTCCTCGGCCGCAACCGCAACCGCAGCCGGAGTGGGAGTGGGAGTCGGGGTGGGGGTTGGGGTCGGCTCGGGGGGCGGTCGCTGCGCTTCGAGCAACGCCTCGACGCGCGCCCCGAGGGCCGTCCGCTCCTCCTCGGGCTCGACGCCGAAGCGGGCCGAGGTCTGCAACGCGGTGGTGGCCTCCTGGGCGGCGCCGAGCCTCAAGTAGGCCTCGGCCAGCCGCAGATAGGGGAAGTACCGCGGCTCGAAGTTCGTCCCGTAGGTCGGCACTCGCACCCCGGGTTGGGGCCGCTTCTCGATCGCGCGCTGGAGCAGCTCCACCGCCTTTTGCGCGTCCCCATCCCGCAGCGCGGCAACGCCGCCGCTGTAGAGCTCGTGCCACTGCTGGGCCGACGCCGTTCGGGGCACGAGGCACAGGAGCGTCAGCAGCCCAGCAACGATCCAGGCGGAGCAATCGGATTCACGCCCAATCACTGAGCGGTGCCTCCATGGGTCACGAAACCTCTTGACGGTCACTCTGTCTGCGTAAAGGGTTCCCCGCTCGGCACTTCTGCCGCGGCGACGGGATCCCGTTGCCCGGCAGGATAGCATGCGCGGCTGTCCCGCCCGGAGGAATCCCGCCGCTGGCTCACATCCTCGGCGGCGCGGTGGGCATCGTCCTCGGCCTCGCGCAGGTACGGGTCAGACGCCGGGAATTGGCATACTCTCTGCCTGGGCTCGATGGGCCAGACTGCCGGCTTGGCCTGCACAACCAGCGTGTTTGAAGGGAGCATCAGATCATGAGTCTGAAGGGTAGGGCGGTACTCGTCGTGGGCGGGGGCGGAGGCATCGGGCTGGGCATCGCCGAAGCGCTGGCATCGGAAGGCTGTCGGGTGGCGGTCGCCGGCAGGAGTGACGAGTCGCTGAGGATGGCCACCCGTGACAGCCGAATCCAGGGGCGCCTCTGCGACGTCACGGACCGCAAGCAGGTGACCGAGCTCTTCGCATGGTTTGGCGAGGCGCTCGGCTCTCTGGATATCCTTGTCAACTCCGCGGGGATCAATGTCGGCAACCGAATGATGGCCAACGTCGACCCTGCCGACTTCGACGATGTGATGCGGGTCAACACGACGGGGACCTTCAACTGCATTCACGCGGCGCTGCCGATCATGCGTCAGAACAGGTCCGGGCTGATCGTCAACATCGTCTCCCTGGCGGGCCTGCGTGTCCTGGCCGTGGCCGGCATGCCCTACTGCGTCTCCAAGTTCGCCACGGGGGCGCTGGGGACATTCGTGAATCTCGAAGAGGCCGGCAACGGCATCAAGGTGACGAACATCTATCCCGGCGAGACCAATACGCCCATCCTCGACAAGCGGCCCACGCCGCCGCCAGCGGAGAAGCGGGCCCGGATGCTGCAACCCGAGGACATCGCGGCGTGCGTGGTGGCCGTGGCCAAGCTGCCGCCCCGGGCTGTCGTGCCGGAGCTGGTGATCACGCCGCCGCACATGATGGTGGGCTGACGTCACTGTGCCCAGAGCCGCTGTCCCGGCCCCCGGGGTCTATCGCTCATCGAGGGACGAACTCTGCGCGCTCGTCAGGGTTCCGACTCGAGCTTGCCGAGCTTCTGCTCCAGGGCGATCACCTTGGCCTTGAGCGCCGTACCGTAGCATCGCGCCCGGGCTCGAAGGGTGATTGGGGCCACTCATTGGAGCGGCGCGCACCGCCCCAGGTCGCACGTGCCGTCGGCCCTCAGGGGCGGCGCCGTGCCGTCCACCGTGAAGCACAAGTCGCCGTTCGAGTCCCCGCAGAACCCCCGCACGCCGGTGTAACCCGGGTCGACGGGTACGGCGGTGTACGCCCAGGTCGTGACACTCGTTGGCGAGCTCGAAGACGGGATCTGATCGGGCCGGGGGCCGGGGTGGAACGAGCGCGTGTAGCCCCGCTTCTCGACAAGGGTGGCAATCGGAGCGTCGAGGAGGCTCGCCTGGTCGCCTCCGTAGCCCGGGATGCAGGAGCTCGGTCGAACGAGACACCCCAGCGCGCCGTCTGCGTATCCGCCATTCTGTGCCCCGTACGCGGCCTGTGCGGAGATGACCGTTCGGATGTCCCCGATGACGGAGCTCTCGGATCGTGCCGGATGATGACGGGTGGCGGCGAAGAGCGGGAGGGAGAGAAGCCCCCCGAGTCCCGCGACGAGAGCCAGGGTGGCGGCCTGCTTTCCCACTGCGTCCTCCGGAGGCCGGGACGTCCGCGAGTGAGCGCGAAGGCCCAATACGAAGGTCACCAGCATCAGGCCCGTAGCTGTGAGAGCCGCGCCGTGTAGCTGGGGGTGACCGATGGGTTGCGTGTCGAGGGCCGAGAGCATGGATCCAGCGGCGAGGGCGGCCAGGAGAAGCGCCAGGGCGATGTCACCGTGGCGGGGATGAGTCCTCCGACGGGCTGGGGGCGGCGCCGACCGACGGGGACCACTCCCGCGGAGGCTCCGCCAGGCGCCCAGCGCGAGGAACACGAAGGCGCCGACCACGCCGCTCAGCCCCCAGCCGAGTGCGTTGCGAGGAAGCATTCGACCCGCCAGGCGGAGCAGGTCGGTCATCCTCTCGCCGAGGCTCGAGGCTGACGGGCCCAGCAGACCCGCGAGGCCGCTGGCCGCGGCCAGGCTCACGAGCCACCGGTAGCCGTGACGCCACGCCAGGAGAGCGTAGGCCGTGGCCGCGCCGAGTATGGCGAGGCGAAGAGGGGAGATCCACGGGCCGGCGGTCCCCAACAGAGGAAACGCCAGGGCGTCGGCCTGGCCGACCGAGAAGAGCGCGGCCGCCGCGGGCAGCCCAATCTGCCGCACGACCTGCTCGCGCCCCGCACAGACCGCCAGGCCGAGAAGGAAAGGGGCCAGGAAGGCGGGGCGGAACACGACCTGGTGGATCCACCCCAGCGCGGCGAGGTGAATCAGAACGGAGGTGGCCGGGATCCAGGTCCACGCCGCGTGAGCCCCGTCCGCTTCGTCGTGGGCCGAAGCACTGGCCTCCTGAATCTTCTTCTGAGCGGGAGGCAGCGCGAGTGTGAGCCACCAGAGGCTGTAGAACGACACCGGGGCGAGCAGCCGTGCGGCCGCGAGCTGGACGGCGACGACCGGCAGCCCGAACACGAGCACGGTCTGCAGGCCCAGGAGCACCGCGGCGGGCCGGGGCAGCGTGTCGGGCAGGACGTGTCTCACCACTGCCAGCTTCCCGACCGCGAGCGCCACGAGGGCGACCGCCACGACGCTCCCCACGCTCGAGCTCGCCGTGACGCACTCCGTCGCCAGAAACGTCGCGTCCAGGAGGAAGAGCGTTTCCAGCACAAGCACGGTGACGCCGTCCCGCGGCGCCCGGCGGGTGGCGACCAGATAGACGCCCAGGGCGATGAGCAGTCCTTCGTAGACCTGGAGAACGCCCATGAGCGTGAGGAGCTTCCCGAGGCGGCCGGGCTCGAGGCCGAGCGCGTGGTTGACCATGTAGCAGCCGAAAAGCATTGCGGCCGCACTCATCCCGTAGAAGGGGTTCTTCTTCATGACGCACGAGTCCTGTTCTGGTTGACCGACGTTCGACTTGAATGACGGCACGACGGGAGGAGCAAGACTCCTGCCGTCGCCAGTCCTGGTGCTTTGGTGGGGCCATTTCTCTGACGTGGCGTGACTTGGCGCACCCGTGCACGGGACGAGCAGCGCGCGCACCGGCCGACAAAGACTGTCAGCGCGACAAAGACTGTCGCCGCGCGAAGCGTGCGACGAGGGCGAGAACCTCACACCGGCGGGCTGCCCTCAAGACTGACGGGGCGACCACGATCAGTCGCAACGTCCGCGCCGAGGGACACGCCCGCGGCGCGGACATCGTGGAGTCCGACGAGCCGAAGC
>JAJDNV010000283.1 GCA_022340545.1 Acidobacteriota bacterium
GCTCGCGGCCTGCCGGGACCCCGACGCGCCCCGGCCTGTGAACGAGCTCGAATCACCCCCCGCGGGCAGTGCTCCGCTGCGCCCCCTCACGACGCGCGACGAGGGGGTGACCGACACGCGCCCGGTGGCCACCCGTCCCCTGCCTCCGGGACTCCCGGACCCCTCGGAGCCGGACATCCCCGACCTCGCCCGCCTGGCGCGGTACGTGTTCCGCGAGATGCGGATGGCGGAGCAGGAGTGTCCGTTCGTGAACCCGTTCAACGACCCGATCAGCTTCGCCTTCCACGTCGAGGTTCGGGACGGGCGCATGAGCACGGTGCACCTGGCGTGGGCGGCCCTGCGCACGGGCGAAGAGTCTCGGCCGCTTCAGCCCGCGCCGCCGGAGCTCACGGCCTACGCTGCCTGCCTCGCCCCCCGTCTCGAAGCAGTGGCGATGGACCCGTCGCCGTCCGATGGCGCGTACCAGCCCGAGTACAGCTATCCCGGCTACCCGCGCGCGCAGTAGTCACGAGCCCCTACCCGGGGACCACAAGGCCGGGACCACGCGGCGCGGGCGCTTCAGGGGCCCGCTCCGCCCGCCGCGCGGTCTAGCGGTTGAAGACCGCCTGGGTGGCGCGGTTGCCGTAGCGGATGTGCAGGCGGACGGCGCTCGGTCCGAGGAGGACCTCGATCTCGAGGGCGGGGACGGTCGTCTCGGTCGTGTCGAAGGCCACCGGCGCTCGCCAGAGTGTCTCGCCTTCGGGCGTAGGGGTCATGACGTTTCCCGCCTGAAGGAACTCCCCGGGGGCGATCTTCCTCACCTCGAAGCTCATCCCCTCGTCCTTGGGGGTGTTCGGGTGGAACACGAGCGCGTAATTGTCCGCCGGCAAGGCGGTCTCGCCGATTCGCAGGGGCTTCGCCGTCTCCATCCGCGCGAACGGCCAGCTCCGGCGGTTGTAGTAGCCCTCGCCCGCCCGCTCCATGGCGGCGAAGGTCTCCGGGCCCCATGGGATGTTCAGGAAGAAGACCCGCACGCCGGGGGCGTCGGCCTCGTGAATCGTGATGGCGGGTCGGGGCGGACCCACCGCACTGTCCGTCGGCTGGGCCCCGGCCTGCGCCAGGAGAAGGAGGACGACGAAGCTGGTCATGAGGCCATTACAGCACGGTGCCCCTGGCTCAACAAAGACCCGGGAATGCCCGTATGCTTGTCGCCTTCCCGTCTCTCACTCCAGGGCGCGCGCGAGGAACGCGAGACTCGTGTCGAGGCGGCTGCGGACGAACTCGTAGCCGTGATCGCCCGGAGGAAGCACCAGGGTGTGAGCAACCCCCCGGTCCTTCAGGATCAGATCGAGAGCCCGGTGACCGCGGGCCAGCCCGTAGCGGTCCTGGGCGCCGCAGTCGAAGTAGAGGGCGGGGGTTGTGCCCGGATCGGCGCGCCGCGCCCAGGCGAGCGGGTCGTTCGCGTTCCAGAGCCCGTCGTCGATCGGGTTGCCAAAGGCCCCGTGGAAGGCCCTCATGTGCCACTGGCCAGCGCCCTGGGCAGCGGAGGGGATGCCCTCGAGGAGCATCGCGCTGTGCGTGGCTACGGCGGCGAAGAGCCCCGGGTGGGCGAAGGCGATTCGCAAGGCCGCATAGCCGCCCATCGAGACCCCCAGGAGCGCCCGCCCGGCCCGCCCCGGGACCACGCGATAGCTCGTTTCGACGTGTGCGATCAGGTCCTTCGTGACCAGATCCTCGTAGCGGCCCAGGGGGCCGTTCACGAAGAAGGAGTTGCCTCCGTCCACAGCCACGACGACGAAGTCGGGCAGGGCCCCTGCCTCGCGCAGGCGGGAGAGCTCCCGCGCGAGACCCCGGCGCTCCCAGAAGCCGGCCCCCTCGAACAGACCGTGCAACGCGTAGACGACCGGGTAACGCCGGGTCGAGCCCTCGTAGGAGGGCGGGAGGTCGATCACGTAGCTGACCTCCGCCTCGAGCGAAGGCGAGCGGAAGGACGACGAGCGCACCTCCGCCGACGCCGGAGCGGCCAGGATGGCGAGGAGCGCGAGCGCCGCCGGCAGTCGGCCGGCGAGAGAAACGGGGACACGTACCGGCGTCTTCACGAAGGGCAACCTCCTCAAGAATGGGGGCTCACACGGCGTCGCGGCCGGGTCACCGTGCTGCGTGCGGCGAGGTGGTCCCGGACCTGGCGCAATACGGCGTCGAAGGACCCTGGCGTCAGGCGGCGGGTGAAGGTGTTCTGCTGCGAGGGATGGTACGAGCAGAACAGCCGCCGTCCCTCCCCGAGGTCGTGGGACACCCCGTGGCCGAAGGCGAGGCGGCCCCGCGCCGGCAGCCTCCCGGTCTCGCGGAGCATCGCAACGAGCCCGTCCATCGCCACGCGTCCCAGCGCGAGAACCACCCGCAGACGTGGACCGAGCAGCGTCCACTCGCGCTCGAGGTAGCCCCGGCAGCGCAGGATCTCGTCCCGTGTCGGCCTGTTCGCGGGCGGCGCGCAGCGGACGATCGGGCTGATGAAGGCGTCGGTGAGACGAAGGCCGTCCCCGAGGTGGGTCGACTCGGGCTGGCTGGCATAGCCGGCGCGGTGAAGCGCGGCGAAGAGGAAATCTCCAGAACGGTCACCGGTGAAGACGCGGCCCGTCCGATTCGCACCGTGGGCCGCCGGGGCGAGGCCCACCACGAGCAGCCGCGCCTTCGGGTCCCCGAAGCCCGGGACGGGCCGGCCCCAGTAGTCGTCCCCGCGGAAGCGCTTCACCTTCGCCCGAGCGACGTCGCGGCACCATCGCCGCAAGCGGGGACACCGCTCGCAGGCGACCACGTCGCGGCCAAGGCGCGCCAGGCTGTCGGGCATGAATGGTCTATCGTAACAGGGTGCATTCGTGAGTCACCTCTCGCGCCCGCGAGGGCATCCCGATCCCCAGAGAGACGTCTGCTATGATGCCGCCGATCTGAAACAGTTGCGGGTTCGCGACCGGAGGATCGAGCCATGACGAAGGCGATCACGCTGCCCCTGGCCACCGTCCTGCTGCTGTTCGCGCCGATGGCGTCTTCCGGGGATCAGCCGTCACCGGTGACGTTGGCCCGCTTCACCGTCCACGCCGGGGCATCCGATCGACTCGACACCCCGGTGGCCGCGTCGCTCAAAGGCCTCGAGACGAATCCCGCCGGGCTCCGCCTCCAGCTCTACGAGGTCGTTGGAGACGAGCGGGTCCCGACGGCCTCGCAGGTCGACGGGGACTTCGCCGCGCGGCTGTGGTGGATCCTCGCTGGCCCGACGCCCGCCGGCCAGACGCGCCTCTTCGAGCTGGTGCGGGTCCCCGTGGCGGAGGCCGCGCCCGCGGAGGGCACGCCCGGCGCGTCTTCCGTCGACACGACGGACGACGGGGAGGCGCTCACGATCACCCTCCAGGACAAGCCGGTGCTGCGGTATCGGTATGCCACCCTTCCCGCGCCCCCCGGGACGTCACCCCTCTACGCCAGAAGCGGGTTCATTCACCCGTTGTGGTCTCCGGACGGAGAGGTCCTGACCCGGGTCCAGCCGCCCGACCACTACCATCACGTCGGGATCTGGAACCCCTGGACACGCACCGAGTTCGAGGGCCGGAAGATCGACTTCTGGAACCTCCACGACGGCCAGGGAACGGTGCGGTTCAAGGCCTTCATCTCGACGATCACGGACGAGGTCTACGGCGGCTTCCGATCCCTGCACGAGCACGTCGATCTCACCGCGCCGGACCCCAGCGGGGCGAAGGTGGCCCTCAACGAGGAGTGGCAGGTCCGCGTCTGGAACGTGAGCCCCGAGGCGGACCTGTGGCTGATCGACTTCCTCTCCAGCCTGAGCTGCGCGACCCCGAGCCCGCTGGTGATCAAGGCGTATCGGTATCAGGGCTTCGGGTTCCGGGCGACCGCGGCGTGGGACGAGCGGACGGCCACGCTGCTCACCTCCGAGGGCGAGGACCAGGCCACCGGAAACGCGACCCGGGCCCGTTGGTGCGATGTGCGCGGGCCCTCGAAGCAGGGCACGGCCGGCGCCCTCTTCATGACCCATCCCGGCAACCGCGACTACCCGGAGCGGATGCGGATCTGGCCCACCGGGTCCAACGAGGGCAAGGAAAACGTGTTCGTCAACTTCAACCCGGCCCAGGAGAGCGACTGGGTGCTGGAGCCGGGGCGGGCCCACACGCTCCGGTATCGGATCCTGGCCTACGACGGAGAGCTGAGCCCTTCCGAGGCCGAGCGGTACTGGCAGGACTTTGCCCATCCGCCGACCGTCACACGAGAATAGCCCCGGGCCGTACGCCGCTTCGGCACGGCGGGGGGCGGCGCGTGAAGGCGAAAGAGCCTTGGGAGCAGGCGCATGAAGAGACGAGAGTGTCTGAAATCGGCCTTGACGGGAACGGCGGGCGTGTTCCTGGCACCTGCCCTCGTCCCGGCGTCGGTGCTCGGCAAGGAGGCCCCGTCCCACAAGATCCAGATCGGACAGATCGGCTGCGGCCGGATCGCGAGGGTCCATGACCTGCCGGAGGTGCTGAGGCACGACGAGGCCCGGGTGATCGCGGTGTGCGACGTGGACCGACGGCGTCTCGCGGACGGCAAGGCCTACGTCGAGCAGGCGTACGCCGCCGCTCGGGGGAGGGAGGGCTTCGTCGACGTCGCGACCCACGACCACTACCGCGAGATGCTCGCTGATCCCGGGATCGACGCGGTCGTGATCAGCACGCCGGATCATTGGCACGCCCAGGTGGCCATGGAGGCGGCCTGGGCGGGCAAGGACATCTACCTCCAGAAGCCGCTCTCGCTCACGATCGCCGAGGGGCGAGCGTTGAGCGACGCCATCCATCGGACCGGACGCATCCTGCAGGTGGGGAGCCAACAGCGCTCGACCTCGCCGTGGCCCCAGTTCCGGCGGGCCTGCGAGCTGGTCCGGAATGGCCGGATCGGCGAGCTCCGCGGGGTCAAGATCGGACTGCCCGGCGACCCCTCGGGACCTGAGGAGCCGGAGATGCCGGTCCCGCCCAACCTCGACTATGACCAGTGGCTGGGGTCGACGCCCGTCGTCTACTACACGGAGAAGAGGGTCCATCCGCAGGCCGACTACTCGCGCCCGGGCTGGTTGCGTTGCGAGCAGTTCGGGGCGGGCATGATCACCGGCTGGGGAGCGCACCACGTAGACACGGCGCACTGGGGGATGGACGAGGAGTACGGAGGACCCCTGGAGGTCGAGGCGCAGGCGGAGTTCCCCACCTCCGGGCTGTGGGATGTGCACGGCTCGTTCTCGGTGCGGGCGGTCTACGAGGGCGGCGTCGTCATGAAGATCAGCGGCGAGCTCCCCAACGGCGTGCGGTTCGAGGGCTCGGAGGGCTGGATCTTCGTGGCCCGCAGCCCCGGGGGGGTGACGAGCTCGGACCCCGGGTCCGGTGGGAACACCGAGTTCCTGGCGGCCAGTGACCCGGCGATCCTCCGCTCGGAGATCGGCCCGGACGAGGTGCAGCTCTACCGCAGCGAGGAGCAGCACCTCAACTGGCTGCGGTGCATCCGCACCCGCAAGCCGCCGGTGTCACCGGCGGAGATCTCCCATCGCTCGTGCAGCGCCTGCCTCGTCAGCCACACCGCGATGAAGCTGGGCCGCAAGCTCCGCTGGGACCCCCGCCGGGAGCGCTTCAAGGACGATGACGAGGCCAACGCGATGCTCTCGCGACCGCAGCGACACCCCTATGGAACGACGTACGCCCGGGAAGTCTGATGCCGAAGAGGATGGGGGTGATGCTGGTTCTGGTCCTGTCGGCGTCGTGGGCGCCGGGCGCCCCTCCCGATCCGCACGCGACGGGAGCGGGCGGTGACGTTGCGCTTTCCGGTGCCCGGCGTGACATCAGGCTCGTGACGCTCGACCCCGGCCACTTTCACGCGGCCCTGGTGCAGAAGTCGATGTACGACGGGGTCGACCCTCGGGTGCACGTGTTCGCACCGTCCGGGCCCGACCTGCAGGAGCATCTGGCCCGGATCGACGCGTTCAACTCGCGCGCCGACGATCCCACCGCCTGGGTCGAGGTGGTCTACACCGGCGACGACTACCTCGAGAAGATGCTGGCCGAGCGGCCGGGAAACGTGGTGGTCCTCTCGGGGAACAACGCCCGCAAGGCCGAGTACATACGGAAGGCGGTGGCGGCCGGCCTGAACGTGCTGGCCGACAAGCCAATGGTGATTCGCCCCGAGGAGTTCCCGGTGCTGGAGGAGGCGCTCCGCACCGCCGAGGCCCGCGGCGTCGCCCTCTACGACATCATGACCGAGCGCTACGAGATCACCTCGATCCTGCAGAAGCGGCTCTCGCACATGCCGGCGGTGTTCGGCGAGCTGGTCCCGGGAAGCCCGGCGGAGCCCGCGATCACGAAGGAGAGCGTGCACCACTTCTCGAAGCTCGTCTCCGGACGGCCCCTGACGCGACCCGCCTGGTTCTTCGACGTGCGCCAGCAGGGGGAGGGCCTCGTCGACGTCGGGACCCACCTGATCGACCTGGTCAACTGGCAGTGCTTCCCCGGTCAGGGCATCGACTACCGGCGGGACATCGAGGTGCAGTCGGCCCGGCGGTGGGCGACGGAGCTGACGCCCCGGCAGTTCGAGCAGGTGACGGGCCTCCGGGAGTACCCCCCGTACCTCGCTCCGGATGTGGGTCCCGGCTCGGTCCTCCGCGTGTACGCGAACGGAGAGGTGAGCTACCGCGTGAAACAGATCCACGCGAGGGTGTCGGTGGAGTGGCATTTCAGTGCGCCGGAGGGCGCCGGGGACACGCACCACTCCATCATGCGGGGGTCGAGGGCAACCCTCGTCGTCAGGCAGGGTGAGGAGGAGGGCTACCGGCCGACCCTCTACGTGCAGCCCTCGGAGGGTGTGGACGGGGCCGCCCTCGAGGCCGACCTGCAGCAGGCGGTGTCGATTCTGGCGAAGGACTACCCGGGGGTGGCGATCGCCCCCGCGGCCCCGGGCTGGCAGATCGTGATCCCGGACGAGTACAAGGTCGGACACGAGGCCCACTTCGCCCAGGTCATGCGGCAGTACTTCCGCTATCTCGAAGCAGGCGCGGTGCCGGCCGAAGAGGTGCAGGACATGCTGGCGAAGTACTACGTGACGACGCGTGCCTACCAGCTCTCGCGGCCCGACCCGCGCTGACCCATCGGCACCGACCGGCCCGTGCGTGCGGGTCTGTCGCCGCGACCACATGACCTGGAACGCCCTCCCGCATCCGGGTGGGTCCGCGCCACCGTCGTGTATGCTGAAGCTCTGGGAGGGTGTGTGAGGCAGAATCTGTCGAGTGATCTCGCCCTCGTGTTCCTGCGGCTGTGCGGCCTCGGGTTGGCCCTGGCCCACGGATACGGAAAGGTCGTTGCCCTGGCCGCCGGCGAGGGTGGCCGCTTCATCGCCGGCGTCGAGTCCCTGGGCTTCCCCCTGCCGGGGCTGTTCGCCTGGGCGGCGGCGTTGGCCGAGTTCCTCGGCGGGCTCTGCGTGGCGCTCGGCCTGGGGACCCGCGTGGCAGCGGCCTTGGCCGGTTTTACCATGTTCGTCGCGGCCTTCCTCCGCCACCACGCTCTCCAGCACCTCCTGGTGGCGGTGGGTGCGATGCGGGCCTCGGAGGAGACGGTGCGCTCCTGGGGGAACCCCGAGCTGGCGCTCCTCTATCTCGTCGTGTTCGGAACGCTGGTGCTGACCGGAGGGGGCCGGTTCTCTCTCGATCACCTGCTCCCCGGCCGACGGCGCTAGCCGGGGTCCGGCTCCCTTCAGGAGTCTGGACAGGGAGGTGTCGAATGTCATCTGGATGGCCAATGCGACTTCGGGTGCCGTCCCCTCCGGCCCTGGTGCTGCTCATTCTGGCCGGCCTGGCCCTGCCGGCCGAAGCGCAGCGGCCCGAGCCGGCCGTCTTCGCCGGCGCGCCGCCGGCGCGGTGGATCGCCCACCCGGAGGCGCCCGGAGAGGCGTTCGGGGTATTCCACTTCCGTCGCACCCTCATCCTGCCTTCCCGGCCGGAGCACTTCGTGGTCCACGTGTCCGCCGACAACCGCTACCGCCTCTTCGTGAACGGTCAGCAGGTGTCTTCGGGCCCTCAGCGCTCGGATCTGATGCACTGGCGCTACGAGACCGTGGACCTCGCCCCCCATCTCCGCACCGGGCGCAACGTGTTGGCCGCCCTGGTCTGGAACTGGGGCCCGCTGCGGCCGGTCGCCCAGTTCAGCCACCGCACCGCGTTCCTCCTGCAGGGCAACAGCGAGGACGAGACAGTGGCGAACACCGGTGTGGGGTGGAAGGTGCTCCAGAACACCGGCTACGAGCCGATCCCGGTCGATGTCGGGGCGTACTACGCATCCCCTCCCGGTGAGGCGGTCGACGGCGAGAGCTACCCCTGGGGCTGGGAGCGAGTCGACTACGCAGACGACGGCTGGCTGGACGTCTCCGCCGGCGTGGGCCGGCGGGGCGGGAGCACTGAGCTTCGGGGGACCGACTTCACCGGACAGGCCGGAGGGTGGCAGCTGGTTCCGCGGTCGATCCCGCCGATGGACGAGACGCCGGTGCGCTTTGCCCGCCTCCGCCGGGCCGAGGGCCTCGAGGAGAGTGACGGCTTCCTGCAGGCCGCCGGTGACCTGGTGGTGCCCGCCCGCAGCCGGGGGGTGATGCTGCTCGATCAGACGCACCTGACCAACGCCTACCCGGTGCTCGAGACCAGCGGGGGGAAGGGAAGCACCATCACCTTGACGTATGCCGAGGCCCTCAAGGACACCGAGGGCCGCAAGGGCAACCGCGACCAGATCGAGGGGAAGAGCATCAACGGAGTCCAGGACGTGTTCCGCCCTGACGGCGGAGAGCGACGCCGCTTCCAGACCCTCTGGTTCCGCACCTACCGGTACGTGGAGATGAAGATCGAGACGGGAGAAGAGGCCCTGCGCATCCACGATCTTCATGGCATCTTCACCGCGTATCCCTTCGAGCTGCGGGCCCGCTTCGAGAGCGACCTGCCCTGGCTCGCCGACATGTGGGAGATGAACTGGCGGGGGGCGCGGCTGTGCGCCTGGGAGACCTACTTCGACACGCCGTACTACGAGCAGCTCCAGTACGTGGGCGACACCCGCGTGCAGGCCCTGATCTCGCTATACATGTCGGGGGACGACCGGCTGGTGCGGCAGGCGATCACGCACTTCGACCTCTCCCGGATCCCCGAGGGGATCACCGCCAGCCGATACCCCTCGGAGCTGGGCCAGTACATCCCGACCTTCTCGCTCATCTGGATCGCCATGGCCCACGACTACTGGATGCACCGGGACGACCCCGAGTACGTGCGCGCCCTCCTGCCGGGCGTGCGAAGCGTGATCGGCTGGTTCGAGCGCCGCGTGGACGAGACGGGCCTGCTGGGTCCGATCACGTGGTGGCCGTTCGTCGACTGGGCGCGGGAGTGGCCCGGCGGCGTGCCCCCCCAGGGGAGGGACGGGCACTCCACGCTGATCACCCTGCAGTTCATCTACGCCCTCCAGCGGGCGGCCGCGATGGAGGAGACCCTCGGGAAGCCGGTCGAGGCCACGCACGACCGTGAGCTCGCGCAGTCGCTGCGGGCGGCGGCACAGGCGCAAGCGTGGGACATGGAGCGGGGGCTCTTCCGCGACGCGCCCGACGAGGCGGTCTTCAGCCAGCAGACCAACATCATGGCGGTGCTGGTGGACGCGGTCCCGGAGGCAAAGCGGCGGGCGGTCATGGAGCGGGTGCTGGCCGATACGACGCTCACCCAGGCGACCTACTACTTCAGCTTCTATCTCTTCGAAGCGCTCGGGCAGGCGGGCATGAACGACCGCTACATCGAGCAGCTGCAGCCCTGGCAGGGCATGCTGGCCATGGGCCTCACCACCACGCCCGAAAGACCGGAGCCGACGCGCTCGGACTCGCACGCGTGGAGCGCCCACCCGAACTACGGCCTGCTCGCCACCGTGCTCGGGGTGCGCCCGGCCAAGGCGGGTTTCCGCTCGGTACGGGTCGCGCCCGCGCTGGGTCCCCTGCGCCGGGCCGGGGGCGTCGTGCCGCACCCGCTCGGGGAGATCGTGGTCCGTCTGGTCCGGATGGGCGACGAGGGCCTCCGCGCCGAGGTGACCCTCCCGCAAGGCCTCACCGGCGTCCTGGAGTGGGGCGGGCAGAAGGTGCCCTTGCACGCCGGTCCGCAGGAGATCGAGCTCTAGCTCGGCCTGGGAGCTCGGCGGCCACCGCGGCCACGAGGCGGTGCCGGTCGGGCGCAGTCCAGTCGAATGGCCGGTTGCCGATCCACGGGTTGAAACGACTCCTTGCCCAGGGCGAGCGGACGTCCAGCCGCGGTGTCACCCGTGCACACCCTGGCCTCGGACGCGGTGATAGCCTCCCGAGCATCGGATCGACGAAAGCGATCCCCTGGGATCGATCGTCGAGCCACCCGAATCAATCGAGACTCGATCCCCCGGGCGGGGGCGATCCGCGGAGAACCCGGGCCACGGGCTGTCGTACACGCGGTTCGACTACTCGGGCCTGACGGTCCAACCGGCCGGGGACGGCTTCGACGTCGGCTTCGAGGTGCGCAACGCCGGTGGGGTGAAGGGCGCCGAAGTGGCGCAGGTCTACATCGGCCCGCCGAGCGGGAACCTGCCGAAGGACCATGCGTTCGCGCCGCAGAAGCTCGCGGGCTTCGAGCGGATCGAGCTCGCGCCGGGGGCCCCCGCCCGGTCTCCGTCGGATCGTCGTCCCGCGACATCCGGCTCCGAGGCACCGGCGCCGGCGAGGGCGAACAGCCGTAGGCCCCCGCTCTCCGAACCCCTCGAACCCGGCGGTTGGATTCCGCCGGGCACGAGGGGCGTCGTCTCAACCCAGGACGCCGGCGAGGAAGAGCGAGCCGAAGTGCAGCGTGAGGACGGCCTTGCCCTCGAACTTCCCGTCGCCCGGCGTGATGTCGATCAGCATGTGCGGGGCGGTGCCCTTGTCCTTGGAGAACATCGAGTCCAGGCGGATCACCTTGGCGGCGTCGGGCGTGGTGCCCCGGCCCAGACGCCCCGGATAGAGGGCGAGGGTCCAGTCGTCCTCGCCGTTCTTGACGACACCAATCGTGTACTGCCCGGCGGCGATGATCGCACTGCCGGCCTGCACCTCGCCCGAGAGATCGAGGATGGGCCCGCGAGGCGACACGAACTGGCCGACGGCGGCGTTCTGGGCATGGGTCTCGTTGGCCGGCGTGGTGTTGTAGGTGATCTTGGCCTCCACACCCTGGGGCAGCGCCACCGTCACCGTCTTGTTGAAGTGCGGGTGCGCGAGAGCGGCGCTGGCCGCAAGGGCGGCGACGACTGTCAGAGCAAGTGCGCGTTTCATGCTTCTCCTCCTCGGCCCCGCCTCGAGGTGGCGGAGGCCTCGTTCGCGATGAGCTTGAGGTAGTGGTTGTTTCGGTGATTATGTTCCGTATATCGGGCCCGTGGACCCCGGAAATCAACGAAAATAGCCCCGGCGTCCGCCTCGGTGGCTCTCGAGGAGAGATGCAGTGGTCGCCGTCGTCCGTCTTCCGGTAGTCTCTCGGCCCATGATCCCTCAGCACCATTCCCGCCGGTGGCGGGTCCTTCACGGACGGTTCTTGGCCATTGCTCTCGCCCTGACGTGCGCGGCGCCGCCCGCGGCCCGGGCCGCGGAGCGGCTCCGCGTCACCGACGGACGCTGGCTGGAGCGGGCCGACGGCACACCGTTCTTCTATCTCGGTGACACCGCCTGGATGCTGCTCCAGCGCCTGGACGGCGAGGAAACCGAGCGCTATCTGAGGAACCGGGCCGACAAGGGGTTCACCGTCATCCAGGCCGTCGTCGTGTGGCCCGAGGAAGGCCGAGACCTCCCGAACGCCGCCGGCGATCCACCGCTCGTCGACCGGGCGACGATGGAGCCCAACGAGGCGTACTTCCGACACGTCGACGCCGTCGTGGCCCGGGCCAATGCCCTGGGTCTCGTCTTCGGGATGCTGCCCACCTGGGGCAGCTACTGGAAGCAGGTGGGGCAGAAGGACCCCCCCGTCCTGAACATGTCGAACGCGCACGCATACGGCCGATTCCTCGGAGAGCGCTACCGCGACGCCGACCTCATCTGGATCCTCGGGGGCGACCAGAACATCGAGAGCGACGAGGAGCGCGCGGTCAACGACGCGCTGGCCGCCGGCCTCCACGAGGGCGATGGCGGGGCCCACCTCATGACGTTCCACCCGCGGGGCCCGGGGCTCTCCTCGCTCCGCCTGCACGACGCGCCCTGGCTCGATCTCAATATGATCCAGTCATCGCACGGTGCCCGCGACCATGACAACGGGATCTTCGTCGAGCACGACTACGCCCTGAGCCCGGCCAAGCCCACCGTGGACGGCGAGCCGCGCTACGAGCGGATCCCGGTCGGCTTCTACTTCCGGGAGTACGACCGGCACGTCCGCTTCGACGACTACGACGTGCGCCAGGCGGCCTACTGGGCGCTGCTGGCCGGGGCCTGCGGCCACACGTATGGCCACAACAGCGTCTGGCAGATGTTCCGGCCGGGCCTGCCCCCGGCCATTCACGCCGACGTTCCGTGGTGGGAGGCCCTCGACCACCCCGGCGCCTTTCAGATGAAGTTCCTGCGACGGCTGTTCGAGTCGAGACCGTTCACCCTC
>JAJDNV010000286.1 GCA_022340545.1 Acidobacteriota bacterium
GTGAGGGGCTCGCCGGCTCCGGAAGGGAGCACCAGCTTCGAGGCGAGCACGCCCGCCGACGCAACGGCGAGGGCCGCCAGAGTCCACGCCAAGGCCTCGCGCCATCGGGGGCGCAGGGGAGCGGCGGTCGCGGGAGGCGCGTCCCCTGGACCCTCCGACCGTGCCTCCTCGAGGAGGAGCTGCGCGTCGGAGACGTCGTGCAGCCGTCGGCGCGGGTCCTTCTCCAGGCAGCGGCGGAGGACGGACACCACTCCCGCGGGGGTCCCTGCCGGCAGCGCCGACCACTCGGGCTCGGCGCGGAGGACCGCGGCGAGCGTCTCCGCCACCGTCTCCCCGCCGAAGGCGGGTCGCCCGGAGAGCATCTCGAAAAGCACACACCCGAACGCCCAGACGTCGGCGCGCCGGTCGACGGTGCGGCCGTTGGCCTGCTCGGGGCTCATGTAGGCGGCGGTCCCGAGGAGCACGCCGGCCAGCGTGCCGGGGTGGGCCAGGGTGGGGGACTGGCTGAGGTGCGGTGCCGAGCCGGAGACCGTCTCCGGCGCCACCGCCTTGGCGAGGCCGAAGTCGAGGACCTTGACCGCACCGTCCGCGGTCACCATGACGTTGCCGGGCTTGAGGTCGCGGTGGACGATGCCCTGCTCGTGGGCGGCGGCCACCGCCTCGGAGATCTGGGCGGCTGCGGCGAGGGCCTCGTCGAGGGGCAGGGGCCCGCGCGCGAGGCGCGCGGCCAGCGTCTCGCCGGGAGCCAGCTCCATGACGAGGAAGTGGGTGCCCCCGTCCTGGCCCACGTCGTGGATGCCGGCGATGTTGGGGTGGCTGAGGCTCGCGAGCAGCCGCGCCTCGCGCTCGAAGCGGGCCAGCCGCTCGGGGTCGGCCACGAACGTCGCGGGGAGGACCTTGACCGCCACGCTGCGGCCCAGGCGCGTGTCCTCGCCCCGGTAGACCTCGCCCATCCCACCCTCGCCGAGGCGGTCCGTGATCCGGAAGTGGGAGAGAGTCGTGCCGATCATCGAGCCGTGACAGAAGACGCGGCTTCTTCTTCGAAGCCGTAGGTGCGACAGGGACTGTCAGTCATGAATGGGCGGCTGGCATTCTACACCGGGAGGTGCCGGACGATCCGCTTGATGGTGAAATGGAGCTTTTGAGCGGGGAAGCTACTGCGGGCGCTCCAGGAGTCCGGTGTAGATCTCGCCGCTGACGTCGCTCGCGTTCAGGACCAGGCGTCGGTCCGCGATGTCGATGGAGAAGGCCAGCTTGGCCGGCAACAGCATGGTCATGTCGCTGCGGTGAGCGTGAAGGACGGGGAACGGCTCGCCGGAGGGCCGGTTTGTCCTCGGGTCGAGGGGAGTGGCCCACACGCAGTTGAAGCCGTCCCGGTCGGAGAGGTAATAGAGGAGCCGGCCGTCGGGCGACCACCGCGGGGATCCCGTCCACGATGTTCCGTCGGCGATCTCGATGCCCTTCTCGAGAGAGTCGGGCGGGGCGTCCAGGCGAACGACGCGGAGGGCCACGTGCCCGTCGGGCCGTCCCGTCGAAAGAGCCACCCACTTCTCGTCCGTCGAGACGCCCGCGTCGAAGAGCCACTCCTGTCCGACGTCGAGCACCGGTGTCTCCACTCCGTCGGCCAGACGGATGCGCGCGAGGCGAAGGCCCCGTTGTACGAGGAGCTCGCTTGCCCCGGAGAGGAAGGCGACGCCGGCACACTGCCGGCACACCACTCGACCCGTTGGCTCCTCCGTCGGGGCGACGAAGGTCGCGAACTCCTTGTCGACGAACCGGGACCAGGCCAGCCACCGGCCGTCGGGGCTCAGGCAGGGACGCAGGTTGATGAGCTGCGTCGGAATCGACACCGGGACGGTTTCCTGTCCGCTGCCGAGGTCGCGGAGGCGTATCTGGGCCCGTACTTCATGGCGTGGACCCGAGTACTCGGAGAAGGCGAGGAGCGACCCGTCGCGGGTGACGGAGAAGCCGAACTTGGGAGTGGCGTCGGCGGTGAGCACCCGTGCCTCGCCGACCGCCCGGCCGGTCTGGGGATCGAGCCCGGCTTCCCACAGCCGCACCGCCGAGGTGAGCTGCTCGAGGGCGATGCGCCCGTCGCCGGCCACGGAGGGCATCAGGCTGAGGCCAGGTCCGGCGGTGAGGCGGTGAGGCGGGCCCTCGACCCGTCCCGCGTCCGAGAGGGACGCCGTATACAGGTTGAAGCCCTCCAACGTGCTCCCGGCGAGGAAGAGCATCTGCCCTCCCGGAAGCCAGGCGCAGGGGAACTGGACCATGTCGATCGGCAGCAGGAGGCTCTCCCATGCGCCCGTGGAGACCGGCTCTTCGCCCTCGACCGGAGCCACCCACCAGTCCAGCTTTCCAGGCTTCTGCAGCGAGCCTCCGGCGAAGAGGACTCGCTTGCCGTCCGGCGACCAGAGGGGGCCGATACCCCGAGGGAGACCCGCCGCTCCGAAGCCGGGCACGACGGGGCGCGGCTCGCCGCCGTCGACGGACACGAGGAACATCCTCTGCAGACCCATGGGAGGGAAGTCGAGATCGTCCATGTAGAGGACGCGGGTCCCGTCAGGGGAGAAGCGCGGGTACATCCCCCCGCTCGCCAGTCTCCGCGCCGCGCCGCCGAGAACGTTGACGAGGTAGATCCCGCCGCCGTCGCGCTCGGAGCGGAAGGCAATCCGCGACCCGTCGGGGGCGAAGCTGGGCTGCCAGTCGTCGGCCGGGTCGTCGGTGAGACGAGCGGGCTGAGGCTGGGCGATGTGTCGCACCCAGATGTTGAGCTGCCCGTCGCCGTCGCGGTCGGACGCGTAGGCGACGAGCTTGCCGTCCGGCGAGATGGCGGGCGTGAGGTCGGCTCCTCCGTCGTAGGTGAGGCGGCTCAGCTCCAGCGGGGCCGGCTCCTCGGGTGAGGGGCGGCGGAGAAGGAAGAAGCCCGCGACCCCGACGGCGAGGAGCAGCACCGCCCCCGCGGCCAGGAGCACCCCGCGCCGGGTCCCCGCGCGCGGCCGCGCCCCCCCAACCACCACCGTGCGGCCGGACTCCGAGTCCTCCTTGAGGTCCTGGAGAACGGCGGCCAGATCCGAGAGGCTCTGCCACCGCCGGGCCGGGTCCTTTCGCAGACACCGCAGAGCCGCCCGCTCCGCCTCCGGCGGCAGCCCCGGCACCAGCCGCGTGGGCGCTTCCGGCTCCCCCTCCCGGATCGCCGACAGCGTCTCCAGCGTCGTCTTCCGGCGGAAGGGGTGCCGTCCCGTCAGCATCTCGTAAAGCACCACTCCAAAGGCGAAGACGTCGCTCCGCGCGTCCACCGGGCGGCCCGCGGCCTGCTCGGGCGACATGTAGGCGAGCGTCCCCAGGATCACCCGCTCCTCCGTCAGCGCGACCTCGCCGCGCTCGAGAGTCGTCTCGTCCTCGCCCGCAAACGGGGTCTCCGTCAGCTTCGCAAGCCCGAAGTCCAAGACCTTGACCCCGTCCCCGGTCACCATGACGTTCGAGGGCTTGAGGTCGCGGTGCACGATCCCCGCCGCGTGCGCCCGGGCTACCGCGTCCGCGATCCGGGAGGCCAGGCCGAGCGCCTCCCCCAGCGCCAGGCGCTTTCGGGCCAGGAGCTGCTCGAGCGTCTCGCCCTCGACCAGCTCCATCACGATGACGTCCTGCCCGTCCACCGTGCGAACGTCGTGGACCGACACGATCCCGGGGTGATTGAGGGCGGAGGCCGACTTCGCCTCGTGGAGGAACCGCCGCCGCCGCTCGGGATCGGACGTCTTGTCCGGGGGGAGGACCTTGAGCGCGACGAAGCGGTCGAGCATCGTATCCCGGGCCTTGTAGACGACCCCCATGCCGCCCTGCCCGAGCTGCTCGACGACCTCGTAACGGTCGATCGTCTTGCCGATCATCGCCTGCCCACCGAGGGCTTGCCGCGGGAGGAGTCTAGCTCTGGAGAGCGGCGTCCACAATCCTGGACTCGTCCGGCGTCTTTGCGGGGCCCCCACGGAGGCTCTGTTGGGGCGCACGGCTGGTGGTCTGGGGTGGCGGCAGCGCTGAGATCAGAGGAGCGCGACGGGGTTGGAGGGGTACAGCAGCATCTGGATCCTGCCGCGCGGGTTCTGAACCCCGGGACGCCACTACGGCGCCACGGTCCCGCCTCTGCCAATGGAGACCTCGAAGACCGCCTTCCCGGGATCCGAGTCGCAGCTCGTCATGGTCCAGCGGACGTAGTGCGTGATGCCGTCGACCTGGAAGGTATCGGCACCCTCGGTGTC
>JAJDNV010000291.1 GCA_022340545.1 Acidobacteriota bacterium
CTATCGGGTCTCGGGAGTGCAATCATGAAGCGGGCCTTCACCATCGGCATCGATTTCGGAACGAACTCCGTCCGCACCGTCGTCGTCGACGTCACCGACGGCGGGGAGCTCGGGACCGCGGTCTTCGACTATCCCTCGGGCAACCAGGGAGTCCTCCTCGATCCCCGCGACCCGCACCTCGCCCGGCAGAACCCGGCCGACTACGTTGCCGGCCTGGAGGCGTCGGTCAAGGGGGCCCTCGCCGAGGCCAAGGACCACCGGGGTTTCTCCCCGGACGGGGTGATCGGCATCGGGGTGGACACCACCGGCTCGACCCCTCTTCCGGTCGACGCCGCCGGTCAGCCGCTGGCGTTCGATCCGACCTGGAAGGACAACCTCGCCGCCCAGGCATGGCTCTGGAAAGACCACACGGCGGCGGAGGAGGCGGCGGCCATCACCTCGATCGCCCGCGACCACGCCCCCGAGTACCTCGCCCCCATTGGCGGGGTCTATTCATCGGAGTGGTTCTGGTCGAAGATCTGGCATTGCCTGAAGGTGGCCCCCGACGTCTTCGACGCGGCGGCGAGCTGGGTGGAGCTCGCGGACTACGTTCCGGCGGTGCTGGCCGGCGCCGGAAGCCCGGAGGAGATGCTCCGGTGTGTGTGCGCGGCCGGCCACAAGGCCATGTACTCGGAGGTCTGGGGTGGCCTCCCCTCGAAGGAGTTCCTGGCCCGGCTCGATCCCCGTCTTGCCCAGCTGCGCGACCGCCTCTACGAGAAGGCCTACGGGGCCGATCGCCCGGCCGGGAAGCTGACCGCGGAGTGGGCGGAGCGGCTGGGACTGCCCGAAGGGATCCCCATCGCCATGGGAGCCTTCGACGCGCACTACGGGGCGGTGGGGGCGGGCGTGCAGAGCGGGACCCTGGTCAAGATCATCGGGACCTCCACCTGCGACTGCGCCGTCGCCTCGGCGCAGGAGAAGGTGCAGGACGTTCCCGGGATCTGCGGGATCGTGAACGGCTCGATCATGCCCGGCTACTACGGAATCGAGGCAGGCCAGTCGGCGGTGGGCGACATCCTTCGCTGGTGGGTCGACGGCGTCTGCGAGGGCAGCGACGCGCTCCATTCTGAGCTCTCGCAGGAGGCGGCACGGCTGACGCCCGGGCAATCGGGGCTCGTCGCCCTCGACTGGAACAACGGAAACCGCACGATCCTCGTGGATCCGCGCCTCTCGGGGCTGATCGTCGGCCAGACCCTCCACACGACCCGTGCCGAGGTCTATCGGGCCCTGATCGAGGGCACGGCCTTCGGGGCCCGGGCCATCATCGAGCGCATGACCGAGTACGGCATTCCCGTGGAACGGGTGGTGTGCTGCGGGGGGATCGCCGAGAAGAACGACCTGTTCATGCAGATCTACGCCGACGTCCTCGGCCACCCAATGCTGATCGCGGGCTCACCCCAGACCCCGGCACTCGGGTCGGCGATCTCGGCCGCGGTGGCGGCGGGGGCGGAGGCGGGAGGCTACGACAGCTTCGAGGCAGCCCAGCAGCGCATGAGCACCCTGAAGGAGAAGCGGTTCAGCCCCAACCCGCAAGCCAAGGTGATCTACGACGAGCTCTATGCGCTGTACCGTGAGCTGCACGACGCCTTCGGCGGGGTGGAGGGCGCGAAGGCCGACTTCCCCTCGTTCATGAAGCGCCTTCTGGTGATCCGCGAGCGGCAGGCGGCAGAGTAGGAGGGGCGATGGGCCAGGCGACGGACACGCTGCGCGAGGCCGTCTTTCGGGCCAACATGGAGCTGGCCGGGAGTGGTCTCGTGATGGGGACATTCGGCAACGTCTCGGGCGTGGACCGCGAGGCGGACCTCATGATGATCAAGCCGAGCGGCGTTCCCTACGACGATCTCACCCCCGCTCACATGGTGCCGGTCTCGCTGGCCTCCGGGGAGGTCGTGGACTCCGACCTGAGGCCTTCGTCCGACACGCCGACCCACCTCGAGCTCTACCGCGCCTTCGGGTGCGGAGGTATCGTGCACACGCACTCCGAGCACGCCACGACGCTGGCCCAGGCCGGCCTCCCGGTGCGCTGCATGGGGACCACCCACGCCGACCACTTCCGCGGCGACGTGCCGGTGACGCGCCCGCTGACGAGGGCGGAGGTGGAAGGCGACTACGAAAGGAACACGGGCCTCGTGGTCGTCGAGACGTTTCGCGAGGCCGGCGTCTCCCCGGACGAGGTCGCCGCCGTCCTCGTGGCGAACCACGGTCCTTTCACGTGGGGCCACGATGCCCACCAGGCGGTCGAGAACGCGCGGATCCTCGAGTACCTGGCTCGCATGGAGATACGCGTCCGTCTCGTGGCGCCGGACGCACGATGTCCTGATGTCCTTCTGGTCGACAAGCACTATCTGCGGAAACATGGCCGGGGCGCCTACTACGGTCAGAAGTAGCGAGCAGACCATCTCGCCGAGGCTCCCCCGGTGAAGGTCGCCCGCCTGCACGGAGCCGGAGACCTCCGTCTCCACGACGAGCCTCGCCCGACCCCCGGCCCCGGGGAGACCCTCTTGCGGGTGGAGGCGGTGGGATTGTGCGGCTCCGACCTGCACTGGTTCGAGGAGGGCTCGATCGGCGGGGTGCCGCTCACCCGACCCCTCGCCCCCGGCCACGAGCTGGCCGGCACCACGGAGGACGGCCGGCGCGTCGCGGTCGACCCGGCGGTCCCCTGCGCGACGTGCCCGCTCTGCCTCGAGGGCCACCCGAACCTCTGTGCCGACGTTCGCTTCGCCGGGCACGGGGAAGACGACGGAGCGCTCCGCGAGTGGATGACCTGGCCGGAGCGGTGCCTCTTCGCGCTGCCGGAGAGCCTCTCCGCCGCCGAAGGCGCGATGCTCGAACCGCTGGGAGTCGCGCTTCACGCCGTCGACCTCGCCCACCTGCGCCCCGGCATGACCGTCGGCGTGTTCGGATGCGGCCCGATCGGCCTCCTCGCGGTGCAGGCAGCCCGGCTGGGCGGGGCGTCCCGCGTCCTCGCCACCGACCTCCCGGGCCGGTCTCACCGCCTCGAGGCCGCGCGCGGGCTGGGGGCCGAGACCGTTGCCGCCGACGAGGGACGCGAGGCGCGGAAGATCCTGCAGCTGACTGGAGGCCGCGGCCTCGACGCGGCGGTGGAGGCCGCGGGCGACAACGCGGCGGTGGAGGCCGCGGTGGCGGCGGCGAGACCGGGGGCCCGGGTCGTCCTGGCGGGGATCCCCGTGGAGGATCGGATCTCGTTTCCGGCCTCGATCGCGCGGCGCAAGGGACTGACCCTCGTGCTCTCCCGCCGCATGAAGCACACGTACCCGCGGGCCATCGATCTCGCCACCCGCGGCCTCGTCGACCTTCGAAACCTGGTCACGCACCGGTTCCCCCTGGACGAATCCGAGGCGGCTTTCTCGACCGCAGTCGCTCGGGAAGGTCTCAAGGTGATCGTGGAACCTTGATGGCGGCCTGAAAGCTGGGATCGCCTGAACGGGGCCCGGCGAGCATTCAGGCGATGTCAGTCAAGCAGCGTCCGCCTCCACCCGATTGCGGCCTGCCGCCTTGGCTCTGTAGCAGGCGGCATCGGCGCGGGCGATCAGCCCATCGGGATCGACGGGGTACCGGGTCGTCCCCGTGGTGCCCACACTCACCGTGACCGGCACCGGACCCGGGTAATCGCCGTCGAGGAACGGACGGGACGCGACCGCGGCTCGGACGCGCTCGGCGAGCGTGGGCGCGTCGGCGGCCGATGTGTGCCCGAGCAGGATGACGAACTCCTCGCCACCCCAGCGAAAGAGCAGGTCCGTCTCGCGAACGGTCCCCTGCAGACGGGCGGCCAGCTGCTGGAGCACCCGATCCCCGACCTCGTGACCGAAGCGATCGTTGATGCGCTTGAAGTGATCGATGTCGAGGAACACGAGGGAGAGGCCCTGCCCGAGCCGGCGGGCGCGCTCGACCTCCCGCGGGAACAGCTCGTAGAAGGCGCGCCGGTTGAAGCAGCCGGTCAGGCTCTCCCGGCGAGAGAGGCCACGCTGCCGCTCGCCCATCCGTCCGAGCACGGTCGAGAAGAGCCCGGTGGTCAGGGTGAGCACGACGACGAGCATCACCACGAAGAACTCCATGTCCCGCAGCCGGGGCAGGAGCAGCTCGCCGCTGCGCGTCAGGGTCAGGGGATCGAGGTCGAGGCTGTCCTCCAGCATGTAGATGCCGAGAAACGTGAGCATCGCGATCAAGGCGAAGGTCGTGGCGGCGATGATCGCGGCGCGGGTATAGGTCACCTCGTACCGGGGCGGGGTCGCAAACTGGCGATCGATCCAGGCGCGCACCGACGGCCCGGTGAAGTACAGCAGCGGCACCACTACCAGGAGCGCCTGGAGAACGTCGCCGATCACCCAGCCCATCCAGAGCAGGCGGCCGTCGGCGAGAGACAGCCCCTGGGCGCTGTTTCGGATCAGGATGGCGAGCGAGGCGGTGGTGGGGGCGATGATGCTCACCCCGACGAACCGGACGAAGTCGGGTCTTCGTTTGAGGTCGGGGTCGATATTGAGCGTGACCATCGCGCCCCAGAAGATCAGGACCTCCAGCGCCCCGGCCAGGGCAAACAGGACCGCCGGGACCGGATCCAGTCCACTCACCAGGGCGCCGGCGAGGTTCGCGGTGTAGGCCGGCACCAGGCCCCACGTGGGCCCCAGCCACACCGCGGCGAGCAGGCTCAGGATGAATGGTGGGTAGATGGTGACCGCGAGCTCGAACGGACCGACCCGGATCGGAAGCGCGGACCACCCCCAGACCACCTCCATGATGCCGGTGACGACCGCGACGGCGTTCACGCTCAGGCCGACCAGGGCGATGCGGCGCATTCCGGGACGACGGGTGACGTCGACGAGCCGGGAGAGGTGCCACCAGCAGGGGCCCCGGTACTCGTCGTCGATCGGGGGCAGTCCCCGGGCGATCTGCTCGTTCATCGGAGGGATCCGACGGCGCTCCCGCTACGCTACGTGGGCCAGCGCCTCGCCGTCAAGCCGCGTCGGCCGGCCACCACCGAGGGGAGGGCCGTTGACACCCGCAAAAACCTTCCCTACCGTTTCAACATCAAGAGGCGGCGGCACGCCGCGGCGACCGGGCGCCGACGGGTCCGACGCCTCCTGAGCAGCGCGGGAGCGACATGGAGACCAGCGAGGCCGTGCAGGTGATTGTGGACGTCATGGCTCCCTACATCGGGGACACGATGGCCCGGTCGGCCACCGAGGCCCACTGCCAGAAGCTGGGCATCCCCACGGATTCCCCTCTCAGCTCCGAGCACCTGGAGTCGCTGCTCGGGAAGCTGTCCGGGGGTCTGAACATCTTCCTCGGCCGGGAAAAGGCCGCCGCCGTCATCGCCGACGTCCGATCGGCGCTGGTCGCGCGGGAGGGGGGACGATGAGCACCACCTCGCGGACGGATCTGATCCCCTGGGTCATCTTGGCGGGCGCGGCCGCCGTCTACTGCGGCTGGGCCCTCGCCCCGGCGAGCACCCTCTACACGCGCGTGCTGACCCCCCGGGTTCTCCTGGCCGTTGGCGCCCTCCTCAAGCTCATCTACCTCCTCGCCGGCGCGCTCTGGGCCTTCACCTGCCGTGACCGCATGGAGGAGGGCAACCGCGCCCGACCGGCCTGGTTGCTGCTTTCGGTGGGCCTGCTGTCGAGCTTCGTCGGTCAGCTGAGCTTCGCGCCCTATCAGCTCCTGGGAAACGAGGCTCCCTTCCCTTCGGTGGGCGATCTGTACTTCATACTGGCCTACCCGTTCCTCACCGCAGCCTTCATCGTCTTTCTCCGTGCCTATCGGGAGGCCGGTCTTCCGATGGGCTCGCTGACGGAACGACTTGCCATCCTCGCCGGCGTGGGCGTGATCGCGGCCGCGGTGACGTTGCCGATCCTGAGGCCGGTGGTGGCGGCGGAAGGCCCGCTCCTCGAGCGGGTTCTGACCGTGGTCTATCCCGTCCTCGACCTCGTCCTTCTGTTGCCCCTGGCCCTCCTCCTGCGCGTCGCCCTGCGCCTGCGGGGCAGCCACGCGGGCTCGGTCTGGGCGCTCATCCTCGGGGGGCTGATCTTCATGTGCGTGGGGGACGTCGCGTTCGCCTACTTCAGCGCGCTCGGACGAGAGCACCTGGATCCCTTCATCCACACCACCTTCATCCTCTCCTACGGCCTGATCGCCGGCGGGACCCACCGCCAGCTTCAGCTGCTCCGCTCCTGAGGTCGTGGAGCCGTGCCCGAGGAGGGGGCGAGGCTGTTGAGCGACGCCGACGGCCATCCCGTCGGCGCTTGCGTCTCCGCTAGAATCGAGGGATGTCGTCCGTCGGCTGGGACCTCGTTCATCACGCCCTCCGGCGGCGCCCCGCCGCCCGTCTGGACGTGGCGGCGGCGACGCGGGCGGCGGTGGCGGTGGTCTTCAGGGACGCCCGGACCGGGCTCGAGCTACTCTTCATGCGCCGCGCCGAGCACGAGGACGACCCCTGGTCGGGGCACATCTCCTTCCCCGGGGGACGAGCCGAGCCGGGAGAGGAGCTTCTGGCCACCGCGATCAGGGAGACGGCTGAAGAGACCGAGATTGACCTCGGGCGGCACGCCGAGATGCTGGGCACCCTGGACGAGATCCAGGCGATGGCCCGCGGGCGTCCGGTAGACCTCACCATCTCTCCCTTCGTCTTCCGCCTGCGTCGGACCCAGGACGGGACGCCAAACCAGGAGGTCGTGAGTCTGCACTGGCTTCCACTGGAGCGCCTGCTCGCCCCCGAGTGCCGCTCCACGATGGAGTTGAGTCGCAAGCAGTCGACGCTGCGGGTGCCCTGTCTTCGCGTCGATGACCTCGTGATCTGGGGCCTCACGTTGCGGATGTTCGAGAATCTCAGGGAGCTCGTCGAAGCGGCTCGCCACGAGTAGGTTCCCTGCCCCCACGTGGGGAGGGATTCAGAACCGCACGAGCCAGGTCCCCTTGACCGCCAGACCCCGGTTGACGAGATACCCCGGCCGGCCCTCCTCTCCCTGCTCGTCGTTGAAGACGACG
>JAJDNV010000339.1 GCA_022340545.1 Acidobacteriota bacterium
ACTGGGCGAAGCTCCCGGAGGACACGCCGCGCGTCCTGCGCTCCCTCCTGCGCCGCTGCCTGGTCAAGGACCCACGCCAGCGCCTGCGCGACATCGGCGACGCCCGGTTGGAGATCGAGCTGGCCGTGTCCGGCAGGGAGGGCAGGCTCTCGACGTCCTGACCCGCTCTCTCGGCCCCGACCACCCGGACGTGGCGGCGGTCGAGCTCGATCTGGCGGAGGTCCTCGAACGCACGGGGAGGAGCGATGAGGCCGCGCGCCGCGCCCAATCCGCCCTCGACGTGCGTGTGGCGCGCTTCGGGCCGGACCACCCGATGACGCTAAGCGCCGCGGAGTCGCGCGCGCGGATGCTCGCCGGCCGCCGTTCCCTCGTCGAGGCCGAGGCGGCCTTCCGGGACGTCCTCGCCCGGCGTCGGCGTGCCCTGCCCCCCGGGCACCCGGACGTCGCGGACTCGCTCCTCGACCTGGGAATCCTCCTCCATCGTCGCGGCGACCCCACGAGCGCCGAGCCGCTGCTCCGCGAAGCCGTGGTCATACTCGGATCGAGGCTGCCCCCCCACCACTGGCGGCCCGCCCAGGCGAAAAGCGCGCTTGGCGCTTGCCTGGGCGCGCTCGGCCGCCGGGACGAAGCGCGGGCCCTCCTGGCCGAAGCCCTGGCCGTGCTCGAGGGCAGTCCCAGCCATCGCGAGGAGGCCCGGGAAGCCAGCGAGCAGCTTGCTCACCTGGCGGGACGTCTCAGAAGCTCCACTTGACCATCAGCCGGATCGTTCGGGGCGCCTGGAACGCGTCCGCCATCAGGAAGCGGGGGTCCCGCGGCACGCCCTCCTGCGTGATGAGGGACTCCACGTCGACCTCGCCCGCGTAGTAGGCCCCCTCGTCGAGCTCCAGGCCGGGCTCGGTCTCCGTCTTGAACCTGGAGATCACGGTGTCCTGGTCGAAGAGGTTGGTGACGAGCAGCGCGAGCGAGAGCCGGTATCTCTCCCCCCAGCGCAGGTCCTGCTGGACGCTGAGGTCCGTCTGCGACAGCGTGGGGGTGCGGCCGTCGCTCATCCGGCCGCGGTAGGGCGTCGGGTAGTTGTTGGGGCTGAGCACCAGCGCTTCCCGCGTCACGGGGACACCCGAGGCGAGGAGCTGGAAGGCCCCCACGCTCAGGCCGAACTTCGCGGAGTAGACCCCGAACACCTTCAGCTGGTGGGGCCTGTCCGTGGGCAGGGGCCCGAGCACGGGGTGGCCGTCCTCGTCGAAGAGCATGATCGGGTAGTCGTACATCCGTCCCACGTTCGGGCTGGTGCGCCCGTTCTCGTCCGACTCGGACAGGCCCGAGTAGTTGCCGGTGAGCCGACTCCACACGTAGCTGCCGTCGAGCGACCAGCCGTGGCTCGTGGCCTTCCGCACGGTGAGCTCCAGGGCGTCGTAGTCGCGCACGGCCTTCGGCAGGGGCACCCCCTCGTAGGCAAGGGTGGCCCTCCCGAACCCGGGGTTGCCGATCGTGTAGATCTCGTTGTAGCTCTCGTCCAGAGAGCCGATGTCCTCGACCGCGCGATCGACCTGCTTGTGGACGTACCGCGCGGAAACCGACAGGTAGGGGCCGAGCTGGCGCTCGACGCCGACGGCCGCCTCCTGGAGCCGCATCGGCTCGAGGGCGGGGTCGATCGCGTCGGTGCTCGTGTTCGTGCCGGCGCTGCCGACGATCAGCTGTCCCGGGCAGGCCGGGGGGCAGGCGGGGTCGTCGAGGAGGTGTGGCCAGTCGTAGGTGTCGAGCGTGTAGGCATACGTGATCGCGTCGGCCCCGCCGAACGCGGTCGACATCTCGTACTTGAAGATGTCGTAGAAGATCCCCCAGCTGCCGTAGAGCTTCCACCGCCCGTCGCCTCGGACGTCCCACGCGGCGCCGAGGCGAGGGGCGAGCTTGTCGCCGAAGCCGAACTCGATGATGGGCGGCGCGTCGCCCGTCTCCGTGTACCGAGGCACTGTCTCCCGCTCCGTGCGGAGGCCGAGGCTCAAGGTCAGCCGTGGGGCGAGAGTCCAGGAGTCCTGGACGAAGAGGCCGGCCGTGCTTCCCTTCGCCTTGCCGAACGTGAGAACCCCTCGCCGCGGGTCGCGGCTGTTCGACGCCACCGCGTACACGCCGTACTTGCCGCGCTGCCGGAGGAGCGAGCGATTCCAGGCAAGAGTCGCCGGGTTGGCCTTTGGCCCCTCGTCCACGTCATCGGCGGTCCAGTCGGCTTGGACACCGGCCTTGAAGGAGTGCCGCCCGAGGCCATTGAAGCTCCAGGTGGCATCCGCCTGGACGGCGAACCGCGACCGTCGATCCCGAACGGTGTCCTTGAGGCTCGTCTCCGAGGCGAACCCGGTTACCCGCTGCAGCTCCGGCGGCACGTCGAGATAGCCGATGTTCGAGGTCGCGAAGAGGTACCGAGGGTCACCGCTGACGCCGCTCGTGTGCTTGTCCGCCACGTAGTAGCTGACGCGGCCGGAGAGGAGCAGCGTCGGCGACGCCACGTAGTCGACGCTGCCCGATGCCGTCCATCGGGGCTCGCTGGTTTGGATGTCGTAGTGACCGGCCGGGGTGTCCGTTCCCGCGGGGTTGGGGAGGTAGCCGTCGGTCCTGGTCGTGGCGATCGAGAGCGCGAGACGCGTGCGCAGCCTGGAGCCGAGCTGCGTCGTCTGGTTCGCCGTGAGGAGGTGCCTGCGGACGCTCTGGTCGTAGGTCCCCGTGGAGCCGTCGATGGCGAACGTGACCGTGCGCTCGGTGTCGGTGAGCAACGGCTGGTAGGCGGCGAAGAACCACGCGCGGCCCCGCGCGATCGGTCCTCCCAGCGAGAACCCGGGCTCAAAGGACGTGAACGGGTCCTTGGAGTAGTGGCCATACAAGGCCTTCGACGAGTCGACCGGGTCCTTCAGCAGGACGGGCCGCGGGTCGCCGGTGAGGTCGTCGGACGAGAAGTACAGCCGCGCGTCACCGCTCCAGGAGTTCGTGCCCGTCCGGGTGACCACGTTCACGACCCCGCCGGTCGACCCGCCGTACTCCGCCGCGTACCCGCTCGACTTGACCTGCATCTCGGCCACGGTGTCGATGCTCAGGGGCAGTCCCGCAACGCCCTCCATCACGTCCGTCGTGTCGACCCCGTCGATGATGAACCGGTTCTCGCTGGCGCTGGACCCGTCGATCGAGAGCCCGCCGAGGCGCGGCTCCGCGTTCGCCCCCGGGAGCATCGACGTCACGGACGTGTAGTCGGAGCCGCGCGGCAGGAGCTCGATCTGCTCCTGGCGAAGGTTCCCGCTCCGGGAGCTCTGCTTCACGTCGACGAGCGGCGCGACGGCCCGGACCTCGAGGGTCTCGGTGACCGCCGCCGGGGCCAGACTGAACACCAGCCTCTTGATCTGCCCCAGCAGGATCTCGACGCGCTCGAAGCGGCCGGTGGCGAAGCCGTCGAGCGACGCGCTCACGTCGTAGTCGCCCGGGGTGAGGGAGGCGAAGCGGAACTCGCCGCTTCCGTCGGTCGTGACGGTCGTGGTCGAGCCGACGAGCTGGTGGCGGGCCTCGACGGTCGCGCCGGGGAGGACACCGCCCACGGCGTCGAGCACGACGCCCTCGATGCGGCCGGTCTGCTCCTGCGGTGTCGCGGGAGGGGGCAGGAACAGGAGGAGGGAGACGACACCGACCAGCGCGCGTGTCCACCGGGGTGCCATGAAGACCTCCGAGCGCGAGTGCGCCGGCGCCAGCCCCGTCGTGACGGCTTCGCAGCGCACGGCTTGATGACGAAGCGCCGCCCAGCGCGATGGCTGACTATACACGCGAGGCCCCACCCCCGGATCGCCATTTTTCAAGTCCGCCACCGCGCACGAGCGCCTCGGACGCTTCGATACAAACGCAACGAGCGGGAACTTCTTGTCCAGGATCCTTCGAGCAGGCGACGGACGACTGGAAGGAGCGGTTCGCGGTCGAAGTCTTCGGGCGAGGCCGGGGGTGGGGACGCGGTCCCTCGACCTCGCCGGCTGATTGGACCTTGCCGCTAGGGCAGCGGCATCCAGTCGTCCTCGCCGAAGTCGAGGGTCGTGGGATGTGTGACCTCGACATCCCGAACCGCCCCCAGGTCTCCGCTGTCGGGATTCGGCGTGCCCTCGCCCTGGACCAGGTCGATGAAGGCGCAGGCCGTGTACTCGCCGTCGCGCACCCCCTCGAGGGTGTAGGACGCCGTGCCGCCGGTGAGCGTGGCGCTCGTGGAGTAGTGCCCCGCGTCCGGGTCCAGGCAGCGCGCGCCAGGGTCGATGAGCTTGAGATAGACCCTCGTCCCGTCTGCGACGGCCGAGCGCGTGAAGGTGCCCGAGACCGTCCAGGAGTCTCCCGCCGCCGCGGCCCCCCCCACGACCCCCAGGACGGCGAGGACCAGCATCGTCCACTTCTGCATGGGAAACTCCTCGACGCGCGTGAGCGACGAGTATACGCGCCCCGGGTGCAAGACCTGTTGCCGTCGACCCGTCCCGGGCACTATGCTGGCGCCGGCCTGCCCCCGTCTGAAAGGGGTCGCCATGATCGGTGCGAAGATCGATCGGTACGAGGTCGTCGAGCGGCTCGGACAGGGGGGGATGGGGGTCGTCTACAAGGCCCGCGACACCCTCCTCGACCGGTTCGTGGCGCTGAAGGTCCTGCCCCCCGAGAAGTCGGCGGACCCCGAGCGCCGCCAGCGCCTCCTGGGTGAGGCGAAGGCCGCCTCCGCGCTCAACCACCCCCGCATCGTGTCCGTGTACGACGTCGTGACCACCGACGGTCAGGACGTCATCGTCATGGAGCTGGTGGAGGGCGAGACCCTCGACGAGCGGATGACCCGCAAGCGGCTGACGCTCGGAGAGGCGTTGGGCCTCGGCGTCCAGATCGCTGACGGGCTCTCGCGGGCTCACGGCGCGGGGATCGTCCACAGCGACCTCAAGCCGGCGAACGTCATGATCACGCGCGACGGGGGCGTCAAGATCCTGGACTTCGGTCTGGCCCGGCTGACGCAGACGCTCTTCACCGACACCGAGGCGCCGACGGAGTCGCGCCACTCGCTGCCCGCGGAGCACGTGGTGGCCGGGACGATCGGGTGGATGTCGCCCGAGCAGGCGGCGGGGCAGACCGTGGACGCGCGCACCGACGTGTTCGCCCTCGGCCTGATCCTGTACGAGATGCTGACCGGTCAGCACCCGTTCCGGCACCGCACGACGATCGAAACGCTGGCCGCCCTGCGGGAGGACGACCCGGAGCCGCCGAGTCGCCTCGTCCCCACGCTCCCGCTGGAGGCCGAGCGGGCGGTGCTGCGGTGCCTGCACAAGGACCCCTCCCGGCGCTGGCAGAGCGCGTCGGACCTGGCCGCGGTGCTCGCCGACCTCAAGGAGGACACGGAATCGGGCCGAGGGGTGGCGCCCGTGGGACCGTCGCGCCGTCGCCGGGTCCGCTGGGGCATCGTGGCCGGGGCGGCGCTGCTCGTCGTCGCCACGGCCGTGGCCGCCATCTTCATCCTCCGCCGCGAGCCGGCCCCGCCCGAGACTCTCGTACTGCACCGCCTCAGCTACGACTCGGGGGTGAGCTGGATGCCCTGGATCTCGGGGGACGGCAGCCTCGTGGCCTACGCGTCCGACCGCGCTGGCAAAGGCGACCTCGACATCTGGGTGCGCCAGATCCACCAGGGCGAGCCCGTGCTCCTGACCCGCGACCCGGCGCACGACCTGTGGCCGCGCTTCTCGCCGGACGGGTCCAAGGTCGTGTTCCTCTCCCAGCGTGACGGCGGTGGAATCTACGTCGTCGGCGCCCTGGGCGGGCCCGAGCGACGGATCGGCCCGCCGGGGCTCTTCCCGGCCTTCTCGCCCGACGGGACCTACGTCATCTACGCCGAGGACCCCGACCGGGCACCCGGCCCGCTGCTGCGCCTGTTCCGGGTGCCCGCCGAGGGCGGCGCGCCCGAGCCCTTTCTTCCGGGCTTCGGGATGTCCTACCCACCGGCTGGCGGGACCGGACCCGTGTGGTCGCCGGACGGCCGTTTCGTCCTCGTGGCCGGGGCGCCCCTAGCCGATTCCCGCAAGCGCGACTGGTGGGTGATCCCCCTCGCGGGCGGCGAGCCCCGCTCGAGCGGGGCCACGACGGCCCTGTCGAAGCTCAACGAACTCCGATTTCCGTCGCTCTGGCGGCCCGGCCAGCTGTTGCTGCTCGCGGGCAGCACCATCGAGGGGATGGGGCTCTACCAGGCCCGCATCTCGGACGAGGGACACGTCGTCGGTCCGGTGCACCTGCTCACGGGTGGGCCCGGTGGGACCTGGACACTCTCGGCGTCCGCGACCGGCCGCCTGGCGCTGGCCCGGTGGCGGTGGGTGGTCGCCCTGTGGGAGCAGACGCTCGACCCTGCGACCGGCCGGCCGAACGGCCCTCCCCGGTCCCTGAGCGGCGACGCAGCCCCCCGGTTCGGCTTCTCACTCACGCGCGACGGGCGACGCCTCGCCTTCTCCCGCTACGCCGGCCCCCCGGACGAGAGGCGGGCCGAGATCCACATCCAGGACGAAGGGGGGAGCGAGACGGTGCCGGTGTCGCGTCTGACCGCGGCCATCAGCCTCTACCCGTGCCTCAGCGCCGACGGCGCCTCCATCGCCTGGTTGGAGAGGATCGAAGGCCAGGCGGTGACGTTCGTGGCGCCCACGAGCGAGGCGACCGGGCGGGAGGCCTGCCGGGGCTGCGCCCCGGTCGCCTTCCTGGGCGGGTCCGACGAGCTCCTCGTCGACCGGGGCACCGAGGTGTCGAGAGTCCGCCTCGCCGACGGGACGGTGACGCGCGTGATCGATCTGAAGGACCACCCCCTGACGGCAGCGAGCCTCTCGCCGGACGAGCGGTGGATCGCCGCCCTCACGAGCGAGCCCCAGGGGGGCCGCATGCTCCGAATCCTCCCCATCGCGAGCCCGCCCGTGTCCCTGGAGGAAGGGACCGTGGTGGCGGGCGGGGACAAGTGGGTGGGCGCCCCCGCGTGGGGACGAGAGGGACGGGTTCTCTACTACCTGTCCGACCGCGACGACTTCGTCTGCGTGTGGGGCCAACGGCTCGACCCCGCCACGAGGCGGCCGACCGCAGACCCCTTCGCCGTCGTCCACGCCCACACGATGGCGATGAACATGCAGTGGCCGTCGAAGGAGGCGTGGGCCCTCGCCGTCGGCGGCAACCGCCTCGTCTTCAACGCCGGGCAGATGACGAGCGACCTGTACACGGCGCTGCTGCCCGAGTGAGACCGCGAGGGCGCCGGGCCCGAGGGCCCCGTGGGCTACTTCACCCGCTCGACGAAGCGGCCGTCGCGGGTGTCGACGCGGATGCGCTCTCCGGGCTCGACGTACGAGGGGACGCCCACCTGGAGACCGGTCTCCACGGTGGCGGGCTTGAGCTGGGCCTGGGCGGTGGCGCCCTTGATCGCGGGCGCCGTCTCGGTGACGGTGAGGTCCACCGTGATCGGGAGGTTGAGGGCGATCACCTCGCCGCGGAAGTGGACCGTGCGCAGCTCGAGGTTCTCCAGCATGTAGCCGGCGGCGTCGCCCACCCTCTCCGTGTCCAGGGCGAACTGGTCGTAGCTCGTCAGGTCCATGAACGTGAAGTCGTCGCCCTGTCGGTAAATTCATAGGGCGTTCAATTCGCATGCCTGCCCCCCGCGGGGCGTGGCGTGGGCGTTGGGAGCCTGATCGCCGACCGAATGAGGGTGGTGGCGACCCTGGAACCGGTCGAATGCCCCGAGGACGGGGCTTGTGGGTCGTCT
>JAJDNV010000380.1 GCA_022340545.1 Acidobacteriota bacterium
CTGGCCGACAACGTGCCCATCCTCGACGGCGCCATCGCACCCCTCGTGCCGGTGCTCCGGGACAACATGTGGCTCACCATCCACGTCCTCACCATCACGCTCGGCTACGCCGCCTTCACCCTCGCCATGGGCCTGGGCCACCTCAACCTCGGTCTCTACTTCTTCGCGCCCGGCCGGGCCGCCCTCCTGAAGTCTCTCTCGCTCTTCCTCTACCGCGCTCTTCAGGTGGGGACGCTCTTCCTGGCGGTGGGGACGCTGCTGGGCGGCGTCTGGGCCTCGTACTCGTGGGGCCGGTTCTGGGGCTGGGACCCGAAGGAGACCTGGGCCCTCATCGCACTGCTCGGCTACCTCGCGATCCTTCACGGCCGCTTCGTGGGGTGGATCAAGGACTTCGGTCTCGCGGTGGGCTCGATCCTCGGGTACCTCCTGGTCCTCATGGCCTGGTACGGGGTGAACTTCGTCCTCGGCACCGGCCTTCACTCCTACGGATTCGGCTCCGGCGGCTACACGTACATCGGTGGCTTCGTTCTCTTCGAGATCGGCGTCATCACGGCCGCGCTTCTCCGGCGCCGCATGGAGCTGCAGAAGCAGACCGCCGCTCAGCCGGCGCACTAGGGAGCGGGGGCTGAGCCTCGCCGGGCGGCTCGGCCGTGCGAGCTCAGGACGGTTCTTCGAGACCCCCGGCCGCGTCCTCCTCGCCGGCGCCGGCCGCAGCTTCCTTCGAGGGCCGCGCGTCGCCGGCCCTCGGGAAGCAGAGCTTGCGGAAGTTGCAGCGACGGCAGATCCGGGGGCGATCCACCATCGGGAAGTCCTCGAGACGGGCGACGTTCTCGATGGGGTCGACGAGGAGCGCCTTCATGCTTCCCGCGCTCTTCCGGATGAAGCTCCGGGCGTGGTCGATGCCCTTCTGGGTGACGCTTCGCCGCGTGGCCCTCGGGATGGCGAGGTAGTTCAGCTCGGTCGCGATCTCCTCGGGGGACGACACCCAGCCCCGCTCGGTGGCGTAGAGCGCGTACCCCGCGACCTGGATCTCGTTGAAGCGTCCCTGGCGTCGCCCGGTCTTCCAGTCCACGATCACCGCACGCCCATCCGCGTCACGGAACGCGAGGTCCATGCGCAGGAAGACCTCCACGTCGTCGACGTGGAAGCTCACCAGGTCCTCGAGGGCCAGCCACCGGTCACGACCCACCGTGAGGGCCTCGCGCAGCGTGTCGCTGCGGAAGAATCCTCTGAGTGACCGCATCACCGTGTTGACGGCGATGCGCTTGTCCTCCTGCTCGACGGGTTCGTCGTACTCGTGCTCGAAGAGGCGAAAGCGCAGGGACCCCATCTCGCTCTCCCGCCAGTCGCTGGCCATCCCGGTGTGAACCACGCGGCGGATGAGGGCGTCCTGCTCCTTCGGAGGGGGAAGGGAATCGTGCTTCTTCAGGAACCACTCGATCGTGTCGTGCACGACGCTTCCCGCCCACAGCGGGAGGGCGGAGAGCTTCTTGAGCCGCTTGATCTCGTCGTCCTCGCGGGCGGCGTAGTACGAGTAGTAGTAGCGCCGGCGGCAGGAGGCGAAGGTGTCGTGGCGCGACGCCGACCACGAGAAGGGGACGTCCATCCCGCCGACTCTAGCACGCGCGTCGGCTCCTGCTCCCTCTGAACGACGACGCGCGGCGAGGTGCGGCCGAGGCGGCCACCCGCCTGCGGGCCCAGCAGCTTCGAAGTCGAGCAGGGTCCTCGTCGGGTCCCGTCCGCCCCGGCCCTGGACGGACCGCGCGTCGATGGCCCAGGACCACGTTCTGAACGACGACGCGCGGCGAGGCGCGTCCGGGGCGGCCACCCGTCTGCGGCGGGGTGCTCGAATCGCGCGGAGCCAAAGGCTCCGAATGGCGTTCCGAGAATGCCGTTGTACGCGATTCGAGCACCCCGAAACCAGCAGCTTCGAAGTCGAGCAGGGTCCTCGTCGGGTCCCGTCCGCATACAGCCCCGTCCGGCAACAGCGGGGGCCGCGAGCGATCCGGCATAGCCCCTCAGCGGCGAGCCGATGGCGACACCGCGCCGGCTCGCAGGCCCGCGGCCGGCCGGGTGATTCCCAGCTTCTTCATCCGGAAGCGGAGGGTGTTGGGGTGAAGACCCAGCCGCTCGGCGGCGTTGCCGGGGCCGTTGATCTTCCACCCGCACGCGGCGAGGACGGTCTCGATGTGGGCGCGCTGTACGGCGTCGAGGTCGCATCCCTCGGTCCGAGTCGTTGCTCCGCCGGGGATCGAAGCGAGGGCCCCTTCCAGCTCGAGTACCGGGCCCGTCGAGAGGATCATCGCCCGCTCGACGACGTTCTCCAGCTCGCGCACGTTCCCCGGCCATGGGTAGCGCCTCAGCACGTCCACGGCCTCGGCCGGGACGCGCTCGATTCGCCGTCCCAGCTCCCTCTGTCGGCGGTGGACGAAGAACCAGACGAGCGGCTCGATGTCCTCGGGGCGCTCCCTCAGGGGCGGGAGCGTGATGGGGAAGACGGACAGGCGGTAGTAGAGGTCCGCTCGAAAGCGTCGGGCAGCGGCCTCCGTGGCCAGGTCGCGGTGCGTCGCCGCGATCAGCCGGACGTCCACCCGGCGTGTACGGGTCGAGCCCAACCGCTCGAACGTCCCCTCCTGGAGAACCCGCAGCACCTTGGCCTGCGCCTCGGGGGGCAGGTCGCCAACCTCGTCCAGGAAGAGGGTCCCCCCGTCGGCGACCTCGAAGCGGCCGGGGCGAGCCGATGCCGCACCCGTGAAGGCCCCCTTCTCGTGGCCGAAGAGCTCGCTCTCCACCAGGCCCGCGGGGAGGGCGGCGCAGTTGAGGGTCACGAGGGCCCGGGAGCGGCGAGGACTGCGGTCGTGGAGGGCGCGAGCCAGGAGCTCCTTGCCCGTGCCGGTCTCTCCCAGGAGAAGGACCGTGGCGTCCGTGGGGCCCACCTTCTCCACGGCCATCAGGGCCCGTTGGAGGGCGGGACTCTGTCCGACGATCTCGTCGGCGTGACGCTCGGTCCGGATCTCCTCCTGAAGGTAGCGGTTCTCGCGACGGAGGCGGCGGTTCAGCCGCTCGATCTCGGCCTGGCTCTCCTCGAGGACCCGCTCCTGGCGCCGGCGGTGCACGGCGGCGGTCAGGACCTGACCGAAGAGACGCACACGCTCGATCAGGGGGGCGGGCCAGGCGCGATGAGCCCGAAAGGCACCCGTGGCCAGGGCGCAGATCGGGTGATCGGGAACCACGAGGGGAACCGTGAGGTTGGACTTCATCCCGGACTGGAGCACGACCGCCCGCTCGCTGTCGGTCCCCGGCGGAAGGTCGTCGGGGAGCCGCTCGACGGCGATGGTCTCTCCCTTCCGCAGGCGCCCGACGTACCAGGGGAGTCGACCGGCCTCCAGGCTTCCCGTGGGTGGAATGCCTTCCGACGCCCACCAGTCGACGGACTCGAATCGGCGTCCGTCCTCCGAGAACTCGAACAGGGTCGACCGATCGGTCCCCAGGAAGCGACAAAGATCTCGGAGGGCGTCCCGGATGGCCCCGTCCATCTCCTCGCCACGGAGCCCGCTGAGGCGCGAGGACACCTCGCCCAGAAGCCGCTCGAAACGGGGCAGGCGCTCGGGCTCGGTATCGTGGGTCAAGGGATCGGAGGGGACGTGGAAGACTCTACCATCGCCCCCGACTCGCTGCCACAACATGCCGTGACCCTGTGACAACCGGCCGTGGGTCCAGATCTCCTCCCCCCGGTGGAATCGGACTGTAAGTTCCGTTCTGACAAGAGGTTCCAGGCACGACCGGAGTCGACCCCAGACCTGGCCCAGGCCTTGCTGTTTCCCTTCGCCGATTGACCGCCAGAATCGATCTCAGTGAGGAGGCAAGCGTCACGTCCGTGCGGGTGACGGGTCGCCTCGAGGAATCGGCCGCCCGTGAGCTCTTGGAGCTCTGTCAGCACCGAACGGGCCGGCTCCTCATCGACCTCACCGAGCTCGTCTCTGTCGACCGTGTGGGGATCGACATCCTGAAGGACCTTCGTGACGCCGGCGCCCGCTTCGCGGGGGCGTCGCCCTACATCCAGATCCTGCTGAATAGCGGGGCGGGCCCGGACAGCTCGCCCGCCATGAGCCATGAAGAGGAGGAGAGCGAATGAAGAGGACGCTTTGGACGGCGGCCGCCCTCGCCGCCGTCGCCGCGCTGGGGGTGGCCCCCGCGCAGGCCCAGACGGCCCAGAAGCCCAACATCCTGGTCGTGTGGGGCGACGACATCGGCCAGTCCAACATCAGCGCCTACACGAAGGGGATGATGGGCTACCGCACCCCCAACATCGACCGCATCGCCGAAGAGGGGATGATCTTCACCGACTACTACGGCGAGCAGAGCTGCACGGCCGGACGCTCGTCGTTCATCACCGGCCAGAGCGTCTTTCGGACGGGCCTCAGCAAGGTGGGCCTGCCCGGCGCGGACCTCGGCCTCCGGGAGGAGGACCCGACCATCGCCGCACTGCTGAAGGCCCAGGGCTACGCCACCGGCCAGTTCGGGAAGAACCACCTCGGGGACAAGGACGAGTTCCTGCCCACCAACCACGGCTTCGACGAGTTCCTCGGGAACCTCTACCACCTCAACGCCGAGGAGGAGCCGGAGAACGAGGACTACCCCGGTGACATGGTCCTCGCCGACGGCCGCACCTTCCGTGAGGCCTACGGGCCGCGCGGCGTCATCCACAGCTTCGCCGACGGGCGCATCGAGGACACCGGCCCCCTCACGAAGAAGCGCATGGAGACCATCGACGATGAGACGGTGGCGGCGGCCATCGATTTCATCAAGCGCCAGAACGCAGCCGGCACGCCCTGGTTCGTGTGGTGGAGCGGGACGCGGATGCACTTCCGGACCCACGTCAAGGCGGAGCACCGGGGGATCTCCGGTCAGGACGAGTACTCGGACGGCATGGTCGAGCACGACATGCACATCGGCGAGTTCCTGAAGGTCCTGGACGAGCTCGGCCTCGCCGACGACACCATCGTCTTCTACTCCACGGACAACGGCCCCCACTACAACACCTGGCCCGACGCGGCGGCGACCCCCTTCCGGGGCGAGAAGAACACCAACTGGGAGGGCGGCTGGCGGGTGCCGGCCATGGTGCGCTGGCCCGGGAAGATCGAGGCCGGCTCGGTGACCAACGAGATCGTCCACCACATGGACTGGCTCCCCACCTTCCTCTCCGCGGCCGGCGCACCCACCATCAAGGAGGACCTCAAGAAGGGTGGCGTCCAGGCCATCGGCCGCAGCTACAAGGTGCACCTGGACGGCTACGACATCCTGCCGCTCCTCACGGGGAAGGCCGAGAAGAGCCCGCGCCACGAGATCTTCTACTTCTCCGATGACGGCGACCTGACGGCGCTGCGGTACGACGACTGGAAGCTCATCTTCATGGAGCAGAAGGCCGTGGGGACCTTCCGGGTCTGGATGGAGCCGTTCGTGCCCCTGCGGGTCCCGCTGATCTTCAACCTCCGGCGCGATCCCTACGAGCGGGCCGAGATCACCTCGAACACCTACTACGACTGGATGCTGGACCGCGCCTACCTGCTGGTGCCGGCCCAGACCTACGTGGGTCGCTTCCTCTCGACCTTCCAGGAGTTTCCGCCCCGCCAGAAGGCGGCCAGCTTCAGCCTGGACCAGGTCATGGAGAAGCTCAGCCCGACGAGCCACTGACCCGGCCCGATCTGTGGGCCGGGGGGAATGAATCCCCCCGGCCCGTCGTCGCTTTTCGAGCCCGTCAAGAACGAATCGGAGACAGGTGATGCAGGCAACTCCCACAATGGCCCTGTCCTTCGCATGCGCCGTGCTCCTGGCGTCGACGACGTCGGCAGCGCCCGGGGCACCCGCCGAAGGTGGTACACCCCCGCCCCGGCTGATCCTCCAGATCACCGTGGACCAGCTCCGCGGGGACCTGCCCGGACGCTTCCTCGAGCGCATGGGAGACGGCGGCTTCCGCTTCCTTCTCGAGAACGGCGTCGTGTTCACCAATGCCCATCACGCTCACGCCAACACCGAGACCATCGTCGGCCACGCCACCCTCGCCACGGGGGCCCACCCGTCGGCCCACGGCCTGATCGGCAACGTGTGGCTCGACCGCGCCTCGGGACAGCTCACCTACAACGTGGAAGACGCCCGCTACCCGCTCCTCACCGCTGGCGCGGACGTGGACCGGGGCACCGAGATCGACCCCACGCAGAGGGCCGCCGGGACCGACGGGCGCTCGCCGGCGAGCATCCTGGTCTCCACTTTCAGCGACGAGCTCGCGATCCGCACCGGCGGCCGCGCCCGGATCTTCGGCGTGTCGGTGAAGGACCGGGGCGCCATCGCCCTGGCCGGCCACGCGGGCAAGGCCTTCTGGTTCTCCAAGCAGAAGGGCGAGTTCGTGAGCAGCCGCTTCTACTACGATCGCTACCCGGACTGGGTGGCGGCGTTCAACGCGATTCGATCGGCCCAGCGGTACGCCAACGAGAGCTGGGACCTGCTTCTCGACCGCTCGGAGTACGAGTTCGGCGACCGGGACGACCAGCCCTGGGAGACGGCGTTCGGCTCCTTCGGCCGGACGTTCCCGCATCCCTATGGCCCCGGCGACGGGAAGTACTTCACGACCCTCCTCACCCTCAGCCCCGCGGGAGACGAGCTGACCCTGGACTTCGCCAAGTCCCTGATCGAGAACGAGTCCCTCGGCGCGGACGAGATCACGGACTACCTGTCCGTCAGCTTCTCCTCCACCGACTACGTGGGGCACCTGTTCGGACCGTCGAGCCTCGAGCAGGAGGACAACCTGCTGCGCCTCGACCGCACCCTGGCGGACCTGCTGTCCTTCGTGGACCAGAGGGTTGGCCTGGACAGGACCCTCGTCGTGCTGTCCGCCGACCACGGCGGACCCGAGGTGCCCGGATACCTCGACCAGATGGGCATCGAGGCCGGCTACGTGGACCCGGAGTCGTGGGACAGGGAGGCGGGGATCGCTCGCCTGAAGGAGCGCTTCGGCCTCGGCGGCGAGCTGATCCAGGAGTACTTCCACCCCTACGTGTACCTGGACCGCGACCTGATCCGGCAGCGCGGGCTGAGCCAGGCCGAGGTGGAGGGTGCCGTGGCCGAGGAGGTCACGAAGCTCGAGGGCGTGGCCCTGGCCGTCTCCAGCACCGCGCTGATGGAAGGCCGCGTGCCGGACACGGACCTGATCCGGGCCATCCTGCACAACCACCATCCGAA